>CAVYHC010000016.1:0-101069 GCA_963768125.1 uncultured Gammaproteobacteria bacterium | reverse complement strand
AATACCTCCCAACCATAAAAAAGCCCCCCAATAATAAAATGGGAGGCTTTTTTATGGTTGGCGGAAGAGGTGGGACTATTCCGGACTTCCTGTCCTCCACCCTTCGGGTCATTTGCATAAAACGCAAATGCTCAAATACGCACCAGACGAATTTGTTGAACCAGTGGGCTCATTCACCCGACCTTTTCACCTAACCATAAAAAAGCCCCCTGACAATCATGGGAGGCTTTTTTATTTTAATGGCGGAAGAGGTGGGACTATTCCGGACTTCCTGTCCTCCACCCTTCGGGCCATTTGCAAAAAACGCAAATGTTCAAATTCGATCCTGTCGAATTTGTTGAACCAGTGGGCGCATTCACCCGACCTTTTCACCTAACCATAAAAAAGCCCCCCAATACAACTGGGGGGCTTTTTTATGGTTGGCGGAAGAGGTGGGACTATTCCGGACTTCCTGTCCTCCACCCTTCGGGCCATTTGCAAAAAACGCAAATGTTCAAATTCGATCCTGTCGAATTTGTTGAACCAGTGGGCTCATTCACCCGACCTTTTCACCTAAACATAAAAAAGCCCCCCAATATAAACTGGGAGGCTTTTTTATGGTATGGCGGAAGAGGTGGGATTTGAACCCACGAAGGGCTATAAACCCTTGCCAGTTTTCAAGACTGGTGCTTTCAACCGCTCAGCCACCCTTCCGAAGTCTCAATGCCTGTCAAAGCGCTTAACGTGAGAAAGCGCGTATATTACGTGATTTCTTAAAGTATTCAATGACCCGTGGAGAATATTTTTTCATTAAATCCACTTTACCTCTCACTCTAAGCAATTTTAGAAACATTATCAATAATAATCTGCCAAATAGACAACTTATGTCATATTCATAGTGACAGATGACTGTGATAAGCCATTGATTTATTGCGAGTAGTCGATTAAAATCGCGCAACCCTATGCCATTATGACAGCACAAGGAGACACTATGCCATACACAAACCGCATTCCATTTAATCTACAAAGTGTTATTAATGCGTCGGATAACGGTTTTGTCGTTATTGATAAAGATTACAACATCGTCGCTGCGAACACGGCCTACTGTCATGCTTATGGCATTGACAGTGAAGCGATCATTGGCCACAAATGCCACCAGGTATCTCACCATTCCGATGTGCCCTGTCATTTAAATGGTGAAGACTGTCCTCACAAGAAAGTATTTGAAAGCAAAAAACCGCACCAGGTATTGCACATCCATTTTCACAACAATGAAGAAGAACATGTCCGCATCAAGGGCTCGCCTATCTATGGCACCGATGGTGAATTATTTCTTGGTGAAGCGGTTTTCCCGATTGCCAAGTCTGACGATATGGGCTGCGATAAACAACGCATGCTGGGTACATCGCCTGCATTTTTAGCCTGCATAGAAGAAATGTCCGGTGCAGCAACATCTGATGTCCCTATTCTGCTTAATGGTGAAAGCGGTGTGGGTAAAGAGCTGGCGGCAAAATTTGTTCACAATAAATCCAGTCGCAGAGCACAGCCTTTTGTATCGATTGACTGCGCGTCTATTGCGGCAGGTATTTTTGAAAGTGAATTATTTGGTCATGAACGCGGTGCTTTTACTGGCTGTGTTGGTCGTCGTAACGGTTTAATCGAAACGGCTGAAGGCGGCACATTATTTCTCGATGAAATAAGTGAAGTGCCCCTTGCCTTACAGGGCCGTTTATTACGCGCCCTGGAAACAGGCAACTACCGTCGTCTCGGCGGCCGGGAAGATCTGCATGTAGATATACGCATCATATGTGCGACCCATAACAATTTACGTCAAATGGTTGAACAAGGCACATTCAGAGCCGATTTATATTACCGAATCGCGGGCATATCAATCACCATCCCGCCACTACGAGAACGCCGCAGTGATATCGCAGCATTAGTTAAAACCATGCTGGAAAAAATAAAAACACCGAATGGCTCTGCCGGCCGCGCGTCCGAAGAAGCCATGTACATACTGCAAAGTTATGATTATCCCGGCAACATCCGAGAACTGCAAAATATACTGCAAAAAGCGCTCGCCATGTCGACAGCAGGCCTTATCACGCCTGATTTACTGCAATTAAATAATTTTGCTAATGCACATATCAAGCCGCTGCCCAGCCGTGGCAACAATCTGCGCAAACTAAAAGTAACATCGCCCAGCACTAATCAATCATTAAGCGATGTTGAAGCAACGCATATTGAATCCTTACTGCATCAGCACGATGGTCACCGCGCAAAAGTGGCTGAGGAATTGCGCATCAGCGAACGGACCCTGTATCGAAAACTTAAACAGTACAATCTTCAGGACGTCGGCAAGAACAGGGCAATGCAATCGCTAAGACATTGACTCTGATGCCTCATGCCTGTGTTTTTATTGACAATATGAGATACTTGAAATATTAAAAACTGATACCATATTCTTGCTAAACAGGGTAAAAATTGCAACTTTCCTGAAATAATGGCGTCTCACCAAATAATAAAATTGATGAGAATAGTTCTTAATAAGACAAAAAAAGCATTAAATAATGCTAAGATCATTTAAATCCGAAACTTTTAAAAATTGTAAAAGGTAACAATATGCAAACAATATCAACTACTCGCTCAGAATCGCAGATACTGGCAACAAATAAAGTTTTAAAGAATACCTACGCACTGCTTTCACTGACTTTGCTGTTTAGTGCATTCACTGCGGGTATTTCCATGACATTGAATATCCCGCATTTCGGCCTGCTGACGCTGGTTGGTTATTTTGCATTGCTGTTTTTAACCACCAAATTCCGTGATAGCAGCCTGGGTATTTTATTTGTCTTTATGCTGACCGGTTTTATGGGACTCACTTTAGGTCCTATATTAAATGCCTACATGGCAACCGCGAATGGCGCTCAGCTGATAATGACAGCATTAGGCGGCACTGGTGCCATATTCCTGGCATTGTCAGGTTATGTACTCACCAGCCGTAAAGACTTTAGCTTCATGGGCGGCTTCCTCATGGTTGGCATACTGGTGGCCTTCCTCGCTGGTTTAGGTGCATTCATCTTTCAAATGCCGGTACTGTCACTTGCTGTTTCTGGCATGTTTGTACTGTTGATGTCTGGCTTAATTTTATATCAAACCAGTGAAATCATTCATGGTGGCGAGACTAACTACATCATGGCTACGGTTACTTTATACATCAGTATCTATAACCTGTTCCTGAGCTTGCTGCATTTACTTGGCGCGCTTGGTGGTGATGACTAAATTAATCAGCCTTACCTTTTGATTTAAAAAAAGCCTCGTTTATCGAGGCTTTTTTTATTGCATCATTAATTATTAAGGTGTTGGTTTATAGTATTTACTGCTGGTTATTTACTTTGGCATTGCGGGTCTCGCCCCGCTGGCGAGTTACATTGTTGCTTGTGTTTTGTGATTTAGCATTTACGACTATTTTGAATTGTTCATTGCGGGTTTCGCCCCTGCGGGCGAGTCACTCTTTTGCCTACAGCCGCAAAGAGTAACCAGAAAAGGCCGCCACTACGGCTACGCCCCTGTAAAAAACACAGGGGTTCCCATTTAGGCAATACCGTTATCATGCTGCACCAGAACTCACCCACGTTATAAAACACGTGAGCTCAGACATGCTGGCACAGAAAACCCATGATAACGGCACCGCCTAAATGGCTTGCCTGAGGTGGAAAGGGCAAAGTCAAAAACAAAGAAAAGTCCTGCGCTGTACTTTTGGTTTTAGTTTTAGTGTTAATTTCTGACTTTGTTTCGAGTTTCGTTTTATTCTTGTTTTTACTTCCGCCTCTCGATTGCTGAAGTTGGGGGTATTGGTAGAGCAAATTCGCCAGGGACGGCGAATTTAGTGCTGTGCGCCCGGACGGCGCATCAGCGCGGGCTCGTAGGCAATACCCCCAGCTTCAGGAACCCCGCAGGGGCAATCGAGTAGCGGCGGCCTTTTCTGGTTACTCTTTTGGGCTGTAGCAAAAGAGTGACTCGGCAGCGGGGCGAGACCCGCAATGCCAAAGTAAAAAGAAGTCGTAAATGCCAAACAACAAATCACAGCACAAACGCACAATTATCAAGGTAATAAAAAACTGTTACTGTTTTGGACTATAGGCAAAGAGTAACTCGCCCATCAGTGGACGAAATCACAAGTACAATTCAAAATAGCCGTAAATACTAAACATAATCAACATCAATAACCCAGCCTTCTTCATCAGGCGCAACGACATAATCCTTCGCCAGCCAAAGTCCAATCACCGCAATCAGTTCATCTTTATAATACAGTAACGGAATCGACTCCCTGTCCCAGGGCGGGATGTCTGCTTCCTGCAGGAGTTTTTTTAAACGCTGAGAATGTTGTCGTGCTGCGGGATGAAATTGTTCCCCGCCTTTGCGAAATGTAATTTTTAAGGTTTCGCTAAGCAGTTTTGTGTTTAAACCATCACCTGTGGAACTGCGCGGTTTAATTTGAAGGTTTAATGCTGTAATAACTAATGACGATGACGGCTTCCAGTTGATGTCATCTCTGATTTCGTTTTGATTAATGCCTGCCCTGGGTTTCAACAGATATAAACCATGCTGGAATTTTCTAAATTCATAACCTTTAAAAGCTATAACAGGATTTGCATCCTGCGGCGAACTGATTAATGTTTTTTCAATCTCTTCAAGTAACTTGCGTGATAAGGAATTATTTACCGCCCCGGTTTCAGTTGACGCCTTTTGCATGGCCGTTCTAATCCAGTAACGCAGCACGTTAAGTAATCTCGATGACGACAACTGTTTTAATGCTGTAGTGGAAAGAACCGAGACAACTTCATAGCGGCTGGTTTTTGTCTGGTTGACAGCCGGAAGTATCACATTGGCCAGATCAATCGCCGCCATATCTTCCAGCACTTGCAGATTGTTCGCCTGTAAACTGGCGACCGTTGATAATTGCACGGCAACTTCTGGCCAGCGCTGCTTCAATACTGGCAGAACATTTTTTCTTATAAAATTTCGATCATAAGAAACATCCTGATTACTGGGATCTTCTATCCACTGCAAGGCATTTTCTTTTGCAAAATTTTCTATTTCTTCTCGTGTGAAAGACAATAATGGACGCAAATGGGTATATTGTCCAAATTGCCGAAAAGCGGGCATCGCCGACAAACCCGCTGTAGCTGCCGTGCGAAAAAGCTGTAACAGAAAGGTTTCGGCCTGATCGTTTAAGTGTTGCGCGGTGAGCAAACATTCGTTGACCGTTAAGTTTTCCTGCAATGCCTGATAACGCGCAATACGCGCAGATTCTTCAGGACTCTGGCCACGTTTTTTATTCGCATCAACATAAATGACATGAAGCGGGATACTTAAATCATTACATGTCTTCTGGCAATGGAGCACCCAGTCGTCCGCACTGTTTTGCAAACCATGATGAACATGCACTGCACGCAACGACAGGTTTAACGCTTTACAACAAAACAATAACACCAGCGAGTCAAGGCCACCACTATAGGCGACTACATAAGATGCGTTTTCAGGGGGTACGGGTAACGCTTCCAGTGACTGCTGGAATCGTTTAGCAAAGGACATTGTTATATTAAATAATCATAGTAACCTGACGGGATATCAGGTTGCCATTATTCGCTGGACTCTTCAAGGAATTCACCATAAGACAGTCAGGCGTTTATAACGCTCTTCCAGCAGCTTTTCCAGACCCATTTTTTCAAAAGTCTCCAGAGCGTCTATTAACGCCTGTTTTATATTTCGTGCGGTTTCATCAACGTCACGATGCGCACTGCCCAGTGGTTCACGAATGATCTGATCAATCAGTCCAACGTCTTTTAACTTTTTAGCGGTAATGCCCATGGCTTCTGCTGCCTCAGCGGCTTTATCCGCGCTCTTCCATAAAATAGAGGCACAGCCTTCAGGCGAAATAACTGAATAGGTGCTGTATTCAAGCATCATCACACGGTCACCAACACCAATGGCAAGCGCACCACCCGAGCCGCCTTCACCAATAACGGTGCAGATAACCGGTGTTTGCAGCTGAGACATTTCAAACAAGTTCCGTGCAATGGCTTCGGACTGGTTACGTTCTTCAGCACCAATACCGGGATAGGCACCTGGTGTGTCAATGAAAGTAATAACAGGAATTCTGAAACGTTCTGCCAGTTTCATTAAACGTAGCGCTTTTCGATAACCTTCCGGTTTTGGCATGCCAAAATTACGATGAATGTTTTCCTTGGTATCACGCCCCTTCTGGTGACCAATGATCATCACGGGCATGCCGTCGAGCCTGGCCAACCCACCGACCAGCGCCGCATCATCGGCAAAAGCACGGTCGCCATGTAACTGCTGAAAGTCTGTAAAAATACGATCGATATAATCCAGGGTATAAGGTCGCATCGGGTGACGCGCCAGTTTTGAAGTTTGCCAGGAATCGAGTTTATTGAAGATAGTTTTCGTCAGAGTGCGAGACTTTTCTTCAAGCTTGCTTATCTCATCACCAATATTAACTTCAGTGTCATCACCCACGTAACGAAGCTCTTCAATCTTTGCTTCCAGCTCTGCAATGGGTTGTTCAAAATCGAGATAATTAGGATTCATAAATCAAACCTGTATATTGTTGTTTCTTATAATTTATTTTGACAAATTTCAGACAATTCTTGTGTTTAATATTAGCATACAATATCTCATTAATCGTCATATCTCATGACAATTCCTATTCAATCAAATCGCTAAATATCTCAGCCAGCACCATGGTTGCATAACAACCGGACGGCAAGGCAAACGACACAATAAAATCATCACCTTGGCGTTGACACGCCAGTTGCTCCGGGACAACGCGGCAAGCTCGCCGTTGCGCCTGCACCCTGGCTGCCAGCAGACCATCACGGTAAGCAGGAAACTGATTAATTATTTGCATCTCCAGCTCGGCGGCCTGTGAGCCCACCATGGCATCGCCTTCACCCCATAAAGCAGCGGTTGCATGAATTTCATTTAATTCTAGCCGCTGATTGAGTGTTTTATTGTTTTCATCGTCTGCTTCATCTTTGAAACAGGCAGATTTTCCATTGAGCATAAAAACATCGCCGGGCAAACGTTTATCCCATACACCGCGATTAATACGCTCTGACAACATATGGTTAAACAACCAGGAACGTGCAGCAGATAAATACAGTCCGCGTTTATGTTTTGCTATTTTAACTTTCGGCTTTGAGAAAAGTTTGACGGCCTGATCAAGGTTATTATTGTTTCTGCCAAACCGTTGTGAGCCAAAATAATTAGGTATGCCTTTTTCTGCGATAACATCGCAACGCTGTTTTAATGATGCAAAAGCTTCATCACCAGTATTACTCAGTTCTCGCAGGGTAATTTTGAAAGTATTGCTTTTCAGTGCACCACGATGCAGCTTCCTGTTATGTCTAAAACTCTGCAATACCTGTACTTTTTCCTGCGCACCTGATGCTGTTGATACAGCATCTTTTGCCACATGGTTTGCAAATGACGTTTCAAATTTTCGCCAGTCAGGTGTTGGTTTTCCCGGTAACTGTATACTAAACCACTGTGATGTCACGGCGTGGCGGTCTTTCAAACCAGCATAAGCCACTGCCAGTTTTTTTACCGCGCAATATTTTGCCAGCTGTTGCGCCAGCCAGTCCGTATTACAGCCACTTTTTTTTACGTATATCCAGCAATGTTCACCTTCGCCACTGAATTCGACCGGGATATGCTCCTCAACTACAAAGTCTTCAGCAGTTTGCTTAATTTTCGCAGTAATGTTTAAAGTTTGATAAGCTTTTTTAAAAGAATAATCTTTATCGATTAACCCAGTATCCATAAACTATTACCCAATAGATTGTTTTCCGTGCATAATCCCTCAACCTTAAAACAGATTTAAATTATGATGTTGAAACAAAGTATTTTTATATTATTAATCATTGCTGCCCTTACATTTACTGTCAGCTGCAGCGATACACCACAGCTTCAAAGACTCGATGAAAACACCACTGTGCTCGCGTTCGGCGATAGTTTAACGTATGGCACCGGTACCAGTCGTGATAAAGCTTACCCTGCGGTACTTGAGACGCTGATAAATCGAAAAGTAATCAATGCCGGCATGCCCGGTGAGATTAGCGCAAATGGTTTATCTCGGTTACCGAACCTGATCAAAAAACATCAGCCCGGACTGATCATTATTTGTCATGGCGGAAACGATATTTTACTCAAGCTAGATTTAAACAAAACACGTAACAATATCCAGAAAATGATAGATCTTGCCAAACAAAATAAAAGCCAGGTGTTATTAATTGGCGTGCCTAAATTCGGTTTATTCCTTGATTCATCGCCTATATACCAGACCCTGGCTGATAACAATCAGGCGCCCATTGCGAATGATATTCTCGGCGACATACTTGGAAAACTATCACTAAAATCTGATCACGTTCACCCTAATACCAAAGGATATCAGCTACTTGCCGAGCATATATTCTTATTACTGAAGCAATCAGGCGCGCTGCCGGATTAATATTTCTACGCTAGACGTTGATTCGAAAATGTAGCTTGTTGACATTATTTGACGAGTCGTCATAATATTACCCCATGTCAAATCTAACGCAATCAATGTCCCGTAAGCAGCGGGAACTGCTCGAACGAGAAGCGCTTATTCTTGACGTCGCCCAGACAATGCTTCACCGGCACGGTTACAACTATATAACCATGGATCGTATCGCAGACACCGTGGAGTATTCTAAAGGCACCATCTACAACCATTTCACCAACAAGGAAGACCTGGTCTGCTCGCTTTGCTGCCGCAGTATTACAAACCTTATCGATGTCTTTCAACGTGCTTATCAGTACCCGGGTTCAACGCGTGAAAGATATTCAGCCATCGGTATTGGTTACTCTCTTTACCACCAGTTACATCCGATGGACTCGCAGAATATTCAAACCGTAAAAAACAATTCTGTTCGAGAAAAAATAAGCGAAAAAAAGCTTAATGAAATGAATTCTCTGGAACAAAAAATTACAAACATAGCACAAAGCATTGTGCAGCAAGCCATAGACTGTGGCGATCTGGATAAAAAACATCAGCAACACATTAGCACTATCGTTTTTGGTTTCTGGTCAATGCACTATGGTGCGCTATTACTTGATCAATCCGATATTCCGCTTCATGAGTTAGGCTTCAGTCCCGTGGTAAAGATGTTATGGGACAATGTGAACATCTATCTTGATGGTTACCAATGGCAATCATTAAGCACAGAATCCGATTCAAAAATATTATTTGATAACATTTCTTCTGCTTTGTTTCATGATGAAATAAAAAAATTAACAGCGTAATGTCCGGTACATCCAGGCATTAGCTATAAATAAAAAATAAAAATAACCGAGAAAAAACTATGGTCGAGTCATATACACGGTGGATAATACGCTGGAAATATCTGGTTGTACTCGCTTCAATTGCACTGGTATTCGCTGCTGCCTATGGTGGACAGTTTTTAGGATTCAGCAATGACTACCGAATGTTTTTCGGTGAAGATAATCCGCAGTTAATTGCATTTGAAAAAATGCAGAGAACCTTCAATAAAAACGACAATATTTTATTTGTTGTTACACCAAAGTCCGGCAAGGTCTTCAGCAGGGAAACACTCGCCGTTATAAAAGACATCACTGAAGAAGCCTGGCAAGTCCCCTTCTCTTCCCGTGTCGACTCAATCACCAACCATCAGCATACCACGGCAGTAGAAGATGACCTTGTGGTTGATGATCTTGTCGTTGAACCGGCAACACTGACTGATAGTGATTTATTAAGAATACAGTCCATCGCGATCAATGAACCCATGTTAGTGCACCGCCTGATATCACCGGACAGTAAATTTGCCGGCGTTAATGTCACCGTGCAGCTACCCGGAAAAGCGCTTGATGAAGTGCCCATCGCTGTTGCATTTGCACGTGAGATAAAACAGCGCATGCTGGAAAAATATCCCGACATTGAAATTCGCCTGGTCGGCCTGGCAGTAATGAATAACGCCTTTCCCGAGGCCAGCCAGGATGATGTCGCTACGCTGTACCCGCTCGCCCTGGGTTTTATCGTACTCACCTTGTTTATTTTATTGCGCGCCATTAGCGGCACCGTGGCAACCTTCATCATGATCATTATGTCGATAATGACGGCTATGGGGCTTGCCGGCTGGTCCGGTATTTTATTATCGCCACCGGTGATGTCAGCGCCAATCATGATTTTAACCATGGCCATCGCAGACGCTGTGCATTTACTGGTCACCATGCGGCATGAACTTGCTATCGGCCTGGACAAAAACAAAGCCATCATCGAAAGCATGCGAATTAATTTCCGCCCGATTTTTGTTACCACACTGACAACGATACTCGGTTTTTTAAGTCTTAATTTCAGTGATGCACCGCCGTTCCATGATTTAGGCAATATTGCTGCCATCGGCGTTGCTGCGGCTTTCATCTTTTCCATTACATTCCTGCCTGCTGCGGTTTCTATATTACCGGCAAGAGGAAAACACGAAGTAGTCGGCAAACAAATGATGAGCAAGTTTGGTGAGTTTGTTGTCGCTAAACAAAAACCACTATTAATTGCTAACATACTGATAATTGTCGGACTTGCTGCCATGGTGCCGATGAATGAATTAAATGACAAGTTTATTGAATACTTTGATGAATCCATTGAGTTTCGTCGTGATTCAGATTACGCTGCAGAAAACTTGACCGGTGTTTATTATATTGACTATGCTTTAGGCACAGAAGAATCGGGCGGTATTAGCAACCCTGACTACCTGGCCAATACGGCAAAATTCGCACAGTATTTACGTTCACAACCTGAAGTCATCCACGTGCAAACCATTTCTGATACCTTCAAGCGCTTGAATAAAAACATGCATGGCGATGATCCAGCATGGCAGCGCTTACCCGAAGAACGCAATCTTGCCGCGCAGTACCTGTTGCTCTACGAAATGTCACTGCCCTATGGCCTCGATTTAAACAATCAAATTGATATCGACAAATCAGCAACAAAAATTGCGGTCACGCTGACAACATTAAACTCCAGTGAAGTGATTAAATTTGATGACGACACCATGTTGTGGTTAAAAGACAATATGCCGGCAATAAAACCCTACAGCAGCGGGCCCACCGTCATGTTTGCACATCTTGGTATGCGCAACATAAACAGCATGCTTACCGGGACCACGGTTGCACTTTTCCTGATATCAGCGGTACTGATATTTTTTCTCGGTTCATTTAAATACGGTTTTATTAGTTTAATACCCAACCTGACACCCGCGCTGGCCGCTTTCGGCCTGTGGGGTTTAACGGTTGGACAGGTTGGCATAGGGCTTTCAATCGTAACCGGCATGACACTGGGTATCGTGGTAGACGATACCGTGCATTTTTTAAGTAAATATTTACGCGCACGCAGGGAGAAAGGTTTAAACGCAGAAGATGCCGTCCGTTATGCCTTTAATAGTGTCGGCCTGGCTTTACTGGTTACTTCGATAGTACTGGTTGCAGGCTTTATGATTATGGCGCAATCACACTTTTACCTGAATTCAAGCATGGGTTTATTAACCAGCGTAGTTATCTTCCTCGCGCTTATTATTGACCTGACATTATTGCCCGCACTACTGATGAAATTTCCTGGCCGAACAATCAGTCAAACAATCAGTCAAACAAACAGTTAAACATAAAGAGAAAATCATGCATCCCATAAAAAATATATTGATCGTTAGCCCGCTACTACTGGCCGTTTTATTACCGGCAACACTAATACATGCTGAAACGGCCGAAGAAAAAGGCCTGGCTATTGCTGTAGAAGCCGATAAAAGAGATACCGGTTTTTCTGACTTTAGTGCAAGCATGGTAATGGAACTTCGAAACAAACAAGGTGATGTAAGCAAGCGCACTATACGTTTACAAACACTGGAGGTAATTGGTGACGGTGACAAATCCATGTCAATATTTGATTCCCCGGCCGATGTCAAGGGCACCTCATTCCTCACCTTTTCACATGCCATCAAACCTGACGAACAATGGTTGTATTTACCTGCTTTAAAGCGCGTCAAACGTATTAACTCAAAAAACAAATCAGGTCCGTTTATGGGCAGTGAGTTTGCCTATGAAGATTTAGCCTCACAGGAAATAGAAAAGTATACCTACAAATACATCCGTGATGAAAATCTCAATGGCGTTGACTGTTTTGTTATAGAACGTTACCCGGCTTACGAGCATTCCGGCTACACTCGACAGCTTGTCTGGGTAAACAAGGAAAAATATGTCGCCGAGAAGATTGAGTTTTATGACCGCAAAAACGACCTGCTAAAAACATTAACCAACAATGACTACCAGCAATACCTGGGCCAGTACTGGCGGCCAAATGAGATGTTAATGAAAAACCATCAAAACGGTAAAAGCACATTATTGAGCTGGGAAAATTATAAATTTAAAATTGGCCTGGATAGATAAAGATTTCAGTCGTAACAGCCTGAAACGCGCACGATAACAAATCCGTTTTAATGCAAAGTGAATACTGAAAAGTGAAAAATATTTACACCTGCTTAGCTGTTACCTTTTCTATTAGCAGTTGTTTACTGCCTAACGCTGTTCACGCTGCGGACTGGTCGGGTTATGTCGGTGGACAAACACGAAACTTTTTCGAAGACGCACTTAATCCTGAGCAACATAATAACTATCTATCCGCTGTCGCGGAGCCTGAGTTTTTTCATGAATGGAATGATGCATCACAAAACATTGAGATAAAACTATTTTATCGAGAAGACCAGTACGATGAAAATCGTTCCCATGGCGACATTCGTGAACTCTCGTGGACAGGTGTTTTTGAGAAATGGGAACTGCGTGTCGGCATCAGCAAGGTTTACTGGGGCGTAGCTGAAACACAGCATCTGGTTGATATCGTCAACCAGACTGACCTGGTTGAAAATGTCGATGGTGAAGACAAACTAGGTCAGCCCATGATTAAAGCCAGCACGGAACAAAACTGGGGAACCATCGACTTTTTTATCTTACCCGGTTTTAGAGAACGTACATTCCCCGGCGCTGAAGGCCGCCCTCGCGCAAACGTAATTATTAACACCGACCAGGATGCCATCTACGATTTCAGTAAAGGCAAAGACCATATCGATTTAGCGGCACGGTACTCGCACTATATTGGCGAATGGGAGTTTGGCTTATCGTATTTTAGTGGTACCGGCCGAGAACCGACCGACTTCAGCCCTGTTGCAATCAGTGCATCCGGAGAAGCCATTGTGCTTCCTGTGTATTCTTTAATTAATCAGCTAGGTTTTGATGGACAGGCTTTTTTTGGCGACTGGACCTGGAAACTTGAAGCGGCCAATACCGAAGTTCGCAGTGGCACCAAAAAAGGCATTAACAGTTTTAAAACCGTTGCCGGCTTTGAGTACACGCTTGTTGGCATAACTGACAGTGGCATGGATCTGGGTTTCGTTGTCGAATATCACTACAGCGATCAAAGAATCAGCGATACCATTTTTGATAATGACCTTGCCACCGCCTTACGATTTGTTTTAAACGATGCACAATCGACAGAAGTACTGGCGGGTTTAACCACTGATGCCGATACACAAACCATAGGCAGTTTTATCGAAGCATCACGTCGCCTGGGTGAAAGCTGGACCCTGGAAGCGCAGCTAAGAACCTTTCATGGCGCCAGAGAAAACCGTCCGCTGTATAGCTTCAGGTTTGATGATTTCGCACAGATTGATTTAAATTATCATTTTTAAGCGGCAGAAAAACTTGCAATGTCGAGCCATAGTGGCTTTTCGCAAAGATCGGGAACTTTTGGCCATGGATTACATCTTTTCATCTCTTTTGAACGGCAGGATTGATGTATATCAATGTAAATACAGTGATGCCCAATTATTATTAAACTGATCGAGGCTTGATTCACTTGATTAAACACTAATGGAGACAGAGGACATGAGCATTAACGAACAAATTATTAAAAAATATGAGGAAATTGCCAAAGAGCTTCATACAGAAAGGGATAATATTAAAGTGCAACTTCACCTGTTGGACATGGATGCAAAAGAGCAATGGAATGAACTGGAAAAAAAATATGAGCAATTCAAAACTAAAGCCTCAACGGTTAAAGAGGTGACAGAAGATTCAGCGGGTGAAGTTGCAGAAGCCATAAAACTGGTTGCTGAGGAGCTTCGTGAAGGTTATAAGCGTATCAAAAACGCCATGTAAAAAACCGGCCAAATATGACCTGTCTGATACCTTGTGAGCTCGGGCTTGAGCTCACAAATAAAAAACAATTTTGCCGCGAATAACGCGAAGATCTTTCAAAATGGTTAAAAGCATTAGTCCACAGATAAACGCAGATAAAAATGTATTAGTTCAGACTTGAAAAAAAAATTGTTTTAAAGTTACGATATGCCCTGACACTATTTTGATAAGTTTTATATCTCTAGCTTCCTTTGAATCCGACCTTCAATATTTTAGTTTAACTAGCGAGTTCGGTCATGAAGGAGCATTGACCTCAGTCCCTTCTCCCAGAGGGAGAGGGAGAATATTTTCTGACAGTCGGATTCGGGTCGGAACTAATACAACTGATACAACTGATATGGTATTACGACAAAATCCCTTGGTAATGACACTACTACACTTAATATAATCAGATTTACTGACTAAAGAAATGCAGTACTAACCAGGCTAAAAAAACAAAACAGTTCTTGTTTGTCACCGACCTCTTTAATTCAGTCTATCCCCTATTATTATATTTTTAAAACTGATACGCTAGTCCTAGAGTAACGACGGGGTAAACATCAAAATCTGAAATATCGTTTTCAAGTTCTGCAGCTTCCGCATTTAGATCCGCCTGTGACACTACTGCTGTCCCTGACGTTTGCTACCAGGCTGACTTTTGGAGAGCCTTGAAATAAGGCGCCAACCTCGAACATAAAGCTCAGTCGGTTGTTTTTTTCGGCGGCATTGCCCCAGCCCATTCCGACATAAGGCGCACTGCTATCAAATGTGACTGCGCTTTTTAAGCCAACCGTTCCAGGGTATATGGTGTCACCCACCTCGATGTTAGTGCCACTTCCTATCCCTGTGAGTTCATTGTTATTAATAAAGTAACCCGCGCTCAATCGAAATCCACCGCTGAAGGGGTGCCAATCCACTAAAACGCCGTAGGTGTTCCAGTCGAGATCGTAATTGTAGTCGATGCCGCCATCGGTATCATCGGCATCCAAACCAATTGTATTGTATTGGCCTCGTATATTGAGTGACTCGGTAATCCCGTAGGTTGCATCGATTCCAAACGCCTAAAGTTCCTGCGTGCAATCCTAAGCCTATTCCTTCTGCTTTCCCAGACACGGAGAAGATAATAGTAAAATAGCTATAGCGCTTAATAAAATATTTTTCATATGAGTTCTCCGCCTATCAGTGTATTAATAAATGTTAAAACATAATAATAGGCGCTATGGAGAAAAAATCAAAGAAACCAGGTGGAAGAATTAATGGGTTCTATGTACTTCCCTGTCAGCATATTAGCTCGACATGGAATATACGGTGTTTATCAACGTAGTTATCGTGAAGTCCGTTTAGAATTTCAATATCAATGCTTACAACTTGGAACTGACAACTTTTTTTTCAATCAACCTATCATCGCCAGCTGCTTAACCCGCTCGATCTCATCCCTGACTCCCGCCGCTTGCTCAAACTCCAGATTACGCGAATGCTGGTACATCTGTTTTTCAAGTTGTTCCAGGGCTTTACTAAACTGTTTTGGTGTCATTGCCTGATACGCCGCTTTCTCTTCCGCCACTTTCAGCAGTTCCATGGTTTTTCTGGAATGCTTGTCGCCATAACCGGATTCCAGTACGTCATGTATGCCTTTAATAATACCTGTCGGTGTAATGCCGTGTTTTTTATTGTAAGCTTTTTGCAGTGTACGGCGCTGCTCGGTGATGTCGATGGCTTTTTGCATAGAGCCGGTAATGCGGGCCGCATACAAGATGGCCTTGCCATTAACATTTCGCGCGGCACGGCCAATGCTTTGTATCATTGAACGTTCTGAACGAAGGAAACCTTCCTTGTCGGCATCCAGTATCGCGATCAATGAAACTTCCGGCATATCAAGCCCTTCTCGCAACAGGTTAATGCCGACCAGTACATCGAATTCACCCAGCCGCAAATCACGAATAATTTCGACCCGTTCCACGGTATCAATATCGGAATGCAAATACCGCACGCGTACACCATGCTCACTTAAATATTCTGTTAAATCTTCTGACATGCGTTTGGTTAAGGTCAGAATAAGCACACGCTCATTTTTCGCGACGCGTAAATTTATTTCTGATAGTACGTCGTCTACCTGTGTTGCAACTGGACGCACTTCAATAATGGGATCAAGCAAGCCAGTGGGCCGCACTACCTGCCTGGCAACGGCATCCGCATGTTCTTCTTCATAAGGCCCCGGCGTGGCAGAAACATATAAGGTTTGCGGCGACATAGCGACAAACTCATCAAAGCGCAGAGGACGATTATCCAATGCCGAGGGCAGACGAAAACCGAAGTTGACCAGGTTTTCTTTGCGTGAACGATCGCCTTTGTACATTGCGCCAATTTGCGGTATCGAGACATGGCTTTCATCGATGATTAATAGCGCATCTTTTGGCAGGTAATCAAATAAACAGGGCGGCGGCTCACCCGGCGCACGATTAGATAAATAACGAGAGTAATTTTCAATGCCGCTGCAATAACCCAGCTCGCGCATCATTTCAATATCAAACTGGGTACGTTGCTCCAGTCGTTGCGCTTCCACCAGTTTATTGTTATCACGTAACTCTGCTAAACGTTCTTTCAGCTCTACCTTAATGTGTTCAATCGCAGCTAAAATCACTTCACGTGGTGTGGCGTAGTGCGTTTTAGGATAAACCGTAACGCGTGTGACTTTTTTTATTATCTCGCCGGTCAGTGGATCAAAAATGCTGAGATTTTCAATTTCCTCATCAAACAGTTCTACACGGATGGCCTCTCGTTCGGAATCGGCCGGATGAATATCAATCACATCACCTCTTACCCGGTAGGTGCCACGTCGCAGCTCGATATCATTGCGCAGATACTGCAATTCCGCCAGCCGTCTTAATATGTGCCGCTGATCAACCATGTCGCCACGCACCAGGTGCAAAATCATGGCGAAATAAGATTCCGGGTCGCCCAAACCATAAATGGCGGAAACGGTGGCGACGATAATGGTATCCTGCCTTTCCATTAATGCCTTGGTGGCAGACAGCCGCATTTGCTCGATATGTTCATTCACCGAGGCATCTTTTTCAATAAAAGTATCACTGGCTGGCACATACGCTTCTGGCTGGTAATAGTCATAATAAGAAACGAAATACTCGACTGCATTATTCGGGAAGAACTCCTTCATTTCGCCATACAGCTGCGCCGCCAGTGTTTTATTGGGCGCCATAATAATGGTGGGGCGTTTTAACGCGGTGATGACATTCGCCACGGTAAAGGTTTTTCCCGATCCGGTGACGCCTAACAGTGTCTGCCTGGCCAGGCCATTCTCAAAACCATCAAGCAGGGTCTTTATCGCTACGGGCTGGTCACCAGTTGGCTGATAATCGGTTTTAAGTTCAAAATTTTTCGACATAACCACTCTTAGCTACTACATTCCACGGCAAAAATAAATTAAACTCAGGCTACAAAACACCGTTTTACTGCCTGAACTTTTGTTGGACATAAAATTGAAAATATCGCTATCCGATCGTATACAACGCGTTAAACCTTCCCCCACCCTGGCAGTGACTGCCTTAGCCAATCAACTTCGCGCAGAAGGCCGAGATGTTATTGGACTGGCCGCAGGCGAACCCGATTTTGACACGCCTGATTACATTAAACAGGCCGCTATTGATGCCATCAACAAGGGTTACACCAAGTACACCGCCGTTGATGGTACGGCTGGCCTCAAACAGGCCATTATAAACAAGTTCAAACGGGAAAACGGCTTTGATTTTACTCTGCAGCAAATCCTGGTCTCCGTCGGCGGCAAACAGGCATTTTACAACTTATGCCAGACTTTATTAAATGAAGGTGATGAAGTCATCATCCCTGCGCCCTACTGGGTCTCCTATCCGGATATTGTCAAACTGGCTGACGCCACGCCGGTAATCATTGCAGGTGATATTTCTCAATCGTTCAAAATTACCGCGGCGCAATTACAGCAGGCCATTACTGATAAAACCAAAATGGTTATCATCAATAGCCCGTCTAATCCGTCAGGTAAAGCCTACAGCAAGGCTGAACTCAAAGCCTTAGGCGATGTATTGCTAAAACACCCGAACATCGTAATCATGACCGATGACATCTACGAACACATCGTATGGACCGACGAAGGTTTTATTAATATTTTGAACGCCTGTCCTGAATTGACCGAGCAGACCGTGGTCATTAATGGTGTATCCAAAGCCTATTCCATGACCGGCTGGCGCATCGGTTACAGCGGCGGCCCCGCTGATATCATCAAAGGCATGAAAAAAATACAGTCACAAAGCACATCAAATCCGACGTCTATCGCTCAGTATGCTGCACAGGCAGCACTTGAAGGTGACCAGAGCTTTCTCAAAGAAATGTGTGAGCTATTTAAGCAGCGCCACGATTTTGTCTATCAGCAATTAAACGCGATGGATGGTGTTGAATGCCTGCCCAGTGACGGTACTTTTTACAGCTTTCCCTCATTTCATGCCGTCATCGAGCGCATGCAGGGTATTGAAGATGATGTACAGCTGGCTCAGCTAATACTTGAAAAAGCAGAAGTGGCACTGGTTCCCGGTTCCGCATTTGGCTTGTCCGGGCATTTAAGACTGTCATTTGCCACGGATATGGACAGCCTGGAAAAAGCTTTAAGCCGAATCAAGCAAACAATTGAATAATCATCTATTATTAAGCTGTTAAACACTTTTTAGTATTGACCGACGCAATTCAAATAGGTAGCATACCGCCTTCCAATTTGAACACTAGTTCTAGAACAATTCCTCGATAGCTCAGTTGGTAGAGCAACGGACTGTTAATCCGTTTGTCGGTGGTTCGAGCCCACCTCGAGGAGCCATATAAATAAAAAAGCAGTATTTTATGTACTGCTTTTTTTTGCCTGAAATATTGCTACTTATGCTCCGGCAAACCGGCAACGGTAGTCACTGCTTGCCACCGTGTTTTATCAATAAAGTAAAATATCGGCTGTTATACGGTGTTTTTCACTTTAAACAGCCGCAAAATGCATAACCACTTTAACCATACCGACAACAAACAAAACAAATAACACGGCGAAGATAATTCCGCCAAAGACAAAATGGTGAAACTTGCCATGTTCGAAATCACGCTCTCTATTGCTTTTGGTTTGCACACCAAACCAGGCGGCAACAATGCTGCCCATAAATGAAAGTGGCGTTATTTTCTTCGGCTTTTCTGACTTTTCTGATGACATGGTCGTTATTGTTACCCGGCTGTTAGACTGCTTCTATATTAGATAATTACGATATATTAATCAATTACCAACTGACTAAGGTAGTCTTTAAAGCTTTCAGCCATCTCTTCATGCTGCAGTGCAATTTCAACATTGGCTTTCAGATAACCGAGTTTACTGCCACAGTCATAACGCTTACCCTCGAAACTGTAAGCAAAGATTTCTTCTGATTTTCTCAGTTCTGCAATGGCATCGGTTAATTGAATCTCATTACCGGCACCACGCTGAGTGGTCTTGAGTTTAGTCAGTATCTCAGGCGTAAGAATGTAACGCCCGACCACCGCCTGATCAGAAGGCGCTTCTGCCGGTGAAGGTTTTTCCACTATCTCATCAACGCGCGACAACCTGTCATTAAGTTTAGGGCCCGCTACCATGCCATATTTATGGCTCTCGGCAATGGCCACCGTTTGCGTGCCGATGACACTGGCCTGTTTATCATTATAAACATCCACCATTTGCTGAATGCAACTCGCACCGCCTTTATTATAAATCAGGTCATCGGGCAGTATCACGGCAAAAGGTTTATTACCTACCGCGGGTTCTGCACACAATACCGCATGGCCCAGGCCAAGCGCCTCAGACTGGCGGATGAATACACAGTGAATGTGAGCAGGAACAACCTCCTTAACGACTTTTAACATGTCTGTTTTGTTCCTTATACTTAACTCGGTTTCTAATTCATAAGCTTTATCATAATGATCAATAATGGCATTTTTTGTGCGTCCAACAATAAACACCAGGGTGTCCATACCCGCTGCGACCGCTTCTTCTGAAGCGTACTGAATCAATGGTTTATCAACCACTGTAAGCATTTCTTTAGCAATCGCTTTGGTTGCCGGTAAAAATCGTGTGCCGAGGCCGGCAACAGGAAATACAGCTGTACGAATTAAGCTCATGAATATATCCCAAAATGTTTCATATTAATCCTGATTTTAGACTATCTTGGCACGCATGTTTTAGCGACTATGGTAAAATTGCCAATATTCCCTAATTCTATATTATTAAAGCGATTACCTATGACCTACGTCGTTGTTGAAGATTGCATTAAATGCAAACACACGGATTGTGTGGATGTTTGCCCGGTTGACTGCTTTCATGAAGGCCCCAATTTTCTTGTGATTGACCCGGAAGAATGCATTGACTGCACCTTGTGTGAGCCTGAATGCCCCATTGGCGCTATCTTTGCCGAAGATGACCTCCCCGAGGGACAGGAAAACTTTATTGCCTTAAATGAAGAATTAAGCCAGATATGGCCGGTCATTAATGTCAGTAAAGAATCCCCGCCTGATGCCACCGAATGGGAAGGTGTACCCGATAAACTGAAATTGCTGGAAAGATAAGACTAAACTCTCTGCCGCCAGGATTCATACCCAGGGGAACCAAGATTCTGTGACTGCGCCAACCGTAATAGAAGTTCCCGCCCAGCAAAACATACTTCACTATACCGCTGATTTTATTTTTAACACGTTTAAGCGTCTCGATACTGAGCAGGCTTATGCCGTGCAGTCGCCTGATTTTTCGAAACTCGTGGTATTTTTACCGCACGCCCAGGTCACACAACAATTTAATGAAGCCTTGTGTGACTCGCTGAATTCAGAAATTAACGCCATTATCCCGCCATGGTCCGGCACATTAAAAAACTGGGCCAATCAATTTGCAAAAAACGAACACCCGCAATACCAGGTCATCGGTGAGCACGCACGCCAGTTATTATTTATCGAAGCATTACAGCAGCACCCGGATCTGTTTAAAGAAGAAAATCAGTGGCAAGTGACACAAACACTATTGCAGCTGTTCGATGAACTCAGTTTAAACCAGGCAAATATTTTTAACTCAGCTGAAGAATGGAAACAACAATTACAACATGCCTATGGTGTTAACGATGACAACGAACATCTGCTTTATGAAAGCAAACTGGTTTACACCCTGTGGTTCGCCTGGCAGCAACAGCTTGAGGAAAACCAGCTATACGACGAAACCGGTGATTACCTCAGCCGTCTTAAAAACGCAGCATCCGCTATCGATAAACAACAGCATTTCATCTGTCTTGGGCTTTCCTTATACACAAAAACTGAACAGGATTTCATTCAACGTTTAATTGAATCAGATCAATGCCACGTTATTGACTATGCCAGCACTATCAATATTGCATCAGGCAATGACACAGCCACTGCTAGCACCTACAGCGCTTTTATCAGCGAAGCTTTTGTTCAGTCAGAACAATCCATCAAACAACGCGCAAAACAATTTGCCGAGAAATATTCTGTCGATTCATACCAGGACATTCCCTTCAGCACTTATCTTGCCGGCAGTGAAGAAGAACAGATACGCGCAATTGATTATTATGTCCGGCTCAACATTATTAACGGCAAAAATAACATTGCAGTCATCAGTGAAGATCGAAGGCTCTCGCGCCGCTTACGCGCATTACTTGAGCGCGCTAATATTCAATTGCAGGATAAAGCCGGCTGGTCTCTGTCGACAACACAGGCGGCCAGTATTATCGAACGCTGGCTGGAATGTATTGAAGAAGACTTTAGCGCATACCCTCTACTTGACTGCATGAAATCACCCTTTATTAACATAAGCAGTATCAACAGTCCCTGCGTTAATAATCCAACCACAGAACAGAAAAATGAAAATAAGGAAAGTTACAGAAAAAATATATATCGTTTTGAACACGATTTAATTTTCCATGAAAACGTCAGCAATAATATCGATCAGTACAAGTTAAAATTAAAACAGCGGTTAAAACGTTTAAGCCACTGGCCTGCTACTGCATATGATGATCTTATTGAGACATTGGATTATATAAATACAACGGCCGCTGCCTTGTCTGCATTTTATCTGGCTGATAAAAAGATTCTTTTATCTGAATTTATTAATGCTGTATTTAGCAGCCTGCAACAGCTTGGTGTTATTCAGGCGTACCAGAATGATGACGCTGGACTGGTTTTACTAAAAACATTCGAGGACTTAAGAGAAAGTATTAAACATGCCGATCCGGCTTTAAGCTGGAATGATTGTCGCACCTGGCTAGGCATGGCACTGGAATCCCAACACTTTAAACCCACGGCAAAAAACACTAAGGTTCAGTTGATCACACTGGAGCAATCCTCTCACCTACACTTTGACTGCGTTGTCATTGCTGCGGCTGAATCCCAGCATTACCCGGGAAGCGCAAACAATTCCCCCTTGTTCAATCAGGCAGTACGCGCCTCGCTGGGATTAACAACATGGGAAAGTCAACGCCAGCAACGCCACGAATTATTCAATCGTACGTTATTGGCCGCACCCGATATCCTGATAACGGCCTGCAATGAAGAAAAAGGTGAATTAAAACCGGTTTCACCGTGGCTGGAATTATTAATTAATTTTTACCAGCTGAGCTACCAAAAGACACCGGACAACCGGCAGATACAGCAACTTGTTTTATCACAAAGCGAAGTTTTTAATTGCGATGACAAATCACTGCCTGCTGCAACAGAAAGACCTGCACCGGCAATACCACAGGACCTTATTCCTGAAAGAGTCTCCGCAAGTTCATACCAGCGAATTATCAATTGCCCTTACCAGTACTTCAGTGCAGATGGTCTGCATTTAAAACCCCTGGAAGAACTCAGTGATGAATTAAAAAAAGCGGACTACGGTGAACGCATACATTTAATCCTGCAAATATTTCATAATGGCGATAATAAATATGGCGCCGCTTTTGCTCACAGTATTACTGAAACAAATCGCGCCGAAGCTGAACGTTACCTGACCGGCTTGTCCGAAAAAATATTCGTTTCAGATTTAGAAAATAACGTATTGCATCGAAGCTGGCTATACCGCTGGAAAAAACATATTCCGGCCTATATTAACTGGCAAGTTCAACATCAGCAGGACTGGTCAACCTATTTATGTGAAAAAAACCTTGAAGTCACGCTGAGTGACTCGGTAAAAATATACGGCCGACTTGACCGTATAGATAAAAACAAAGATGACAATACACACGCCATCATTGACTATAAAACCGGAATAACCGCCAGGCAGGACGATATCGACAGCGGTGAAAATGTGCAACTGTCTGTTTATGCCCTGCTCGATAATGAAGCCAGTGAAGTCAGTTATTTATCGGTGGATTCATCTAACCAGAAAGTTGAAAGCAGATCCTCATTAAACGGGGAAGACTTGCAGCTAAACCGCGAAAATAACGAACAACGCTTAAGCGAACTGTTTACGCAGATAAAAGACCAGCAGCCCCTACACGCCTGGGGTGATGACAAAGTTTGTCGCTACTGTAATTTTTCAGGCCTTTGCAGAAAAGCAGAATGGGTGGAATAAAAACTCAGTGAATAATGAAAAATGAAAAGTGAAAAATATCGTCCTGAGCAGAACGTGTTGTGAAGTGGAATGATCCTTCACTTCGTTTAGGATGACATCTTTTTTTTCATTATTTCACTTTTCACTTTTCATTGTTCACCGTCTTTCCCTATTTAACAGAAAATAAAGAGCCTTTCACATTATTGAAGTAAACATGGCCATCGCTAATCGCTGCTGCTGAATATATGTTGCCGTCTACACGGTATTTCCAGCGTAAGCTGCCATTGTCAGCATTCATGGCATATAAATTACCATCGGTACTGCCTGCATATATAGTGTTTGATGCTACAACAACTGGCGAAAACACTGAGCCTTCAGTGCGATATTCCCACTCACGTGTACCGTCCTGGGCATCGTAAGCATAGATATAACCATCCTTGCTACCGATATAAACTTTATCGTTGTATAGCGCGGGTGATGATAAAACAGGTCCGGCCGTTTTCTTGTCCCAGACTTTTTGTCCGGTATGAATATTGATTGCATATACACGTTTATCGTCGCTACCAAAATAAACGTTGTTTGAATTGACTGCCGGTGAAGAATGTATCTTGCCATTTGTTTTAAAGCGCCAATATTCCTGCCCCGTATTACGATTGACCGCAAACATTTCACCCTTCAAGGTACCAAAAAAGATGTAGTCACCATAAACAGCCGGTGAGCTATAAATAGCCGACTCCGCATTAAAATTCCATTTTCTATAACCGGTACTCGCATCAGCGGCATATACATTTCCATCTTCACTGGCAAAATAGATAACGCCATCAGCCACTAAAGGAGATGAAGATATTGGCCCTTTGGTTTCCTGCTGCCAAACAATCGCACGGGTTGTTTCATTGATGGCATACAAAATTTTATCCCAGCTAGCAATATAAACAATGCCATTAGATACTGCTGCTGTTGCTTCAATATTTCCACCGGTTTTAAATTTCCATTTCTGCTGCCCCGTTTTTTGATCAATCGCATACAAATGTTTGTCATTACTGCCAAGGTAAATTGTATCGTTAACAACAACAGGTGAGGAATAAGTTTTATCTGGCGCTGTGTATTTCCAGTCCAGTGTCTCCAAACTTGTTGGTCCGGACTCACTGTATACCGCTGTATTACTTGACTCACCACGGAACATGCTTGTTTTTCCAGAACCACAAGCTGTCAGTGACAATGTTAATGCCACCGTTAGTGCAGTAATGCCTGTCAGTGAAAGTTTATTAGCGGATAATGGAATGTTTAATATTTTATTTTTTATCATGATGATGCTCCAACAACTCCCGGGTCTTGTCGTCTTTTTATATTTTTATTTTAGATTTTATTTATTCCTGTTTATTCCTGAAATAAATACACAGCTATTTTCAACAGAGAATAGACTAATTTCCTGGTAATATCCCGGTTTCAACCTCAGTCCTTAGTAAAATAACTCGCACCTGCATTGCATAACAGCTCATAGCCAATGCTGTCACTACAGCGGGCAACTTCGTCAACACTCAATTCACTGCCCCAGAGCACCACGCGATCTCCTATTTCAGCTTTCACTTCACTGAGGTCAATACACAGGCTATCCATCGACACCCTGCCGAGCAAATCACAACAGCGATCATTGAGCCACACCGGTGTACCGTTTCTGGCATGGCGAGGGTAACCATCTCCGTATCCTGCAGCGACCATGCCAACGGTCAAATCTTCATCCGCGGTATAAGTGCTGCCGTAACCAATCGACTGCCCCGCTTTCACTCCTTTAATATCCATCAGTGTTGACTCGAATTGCATTACCGGCTGCAGGCCTAATTCGGCCGCTGAAGACTCAACAAAGGGTGAAGAGCCATAAAGCATGATGCCTGGACGCACGATTTCAAAATGACTTTTAGGCATGCGCATTATGGCGGCAGAATTAGCCATGCTGCAGTTAACGTCGATATCATTCGTTATTTTAATAAACTCATCCAACTGACTGATATTTAATTCATTTTCTGGACTATCTGCGTTTGCAAAATGGCTTATCACATAAACATTCGCGACATTGGGGCAATTGCGTAACTGGCCAAAATACATGTCCAGCTCATCGCCAGAGATACCCAGTCTATGCATCCCGGTATCGACTTTGATCCAGACATCTATCGGTGATGCAATAGTATGCTGCATTAACAGGTCTAACTGCTGGCGCTGATGAATGACGCTTGATAATTTTTGTTTAGAAAAAGCCTCAAGCTCATCACTATCAGCAAAACCATGCAATACAATGACGGGTTTTGTACATGCGGCTGCCCGTAGCGCATAGGCTTCTCCGGGCATGGCAACCGCGAACATATCCGCATCAGCAAGTTGCTGGGCAACAGCCAACATACCGTGGCCGTATGCATTGGCTTTAATGACTGCCATGGTCAGGCTGTCAGGGGCAAACTCCCTGACTTTACTGAGATTACTGGATAATGCGTTTAAGTTGATTGTAATCCTGGCTCGACGCCAGGAATTCAGGCACTGCTGACTCATTCAAAACCATCATTGTCATACATTTCAGGAATGTAATTTTCAAACTTGGTGTATTTACCAAGGAAGGTGAGAAATGATTTACCAATCGGGCCATTACGCTGTTTGGCGATAATGATTTCTGCGACACCTTTCTGCGGGCTGTCATCGTTATAAACTTCATCGCGATAGATAAAAACAATCAAATCCGCATCCTGCTCAATCGCACCTGACTCACGAAGATCGGACATCACTGGGCGTTTGTCCGGGCGTTGCTCAAGACTACGGTTTAGCTGTGATAAAGCAATGACCGGCACTTTTAGCTCTTTTGCCATGGCTTTCAAACTACGCGAAATCTCAGAAATTTCAGTTGCACGATTTTCACTGCCGCCGTGAACCTGCATTAACTGCAAATAATCAATGACGATCAAACCCAGTCCATGCTGACGTTTTAATCGTCTGGCACGCGCCCTGATCTCATTGGGTGATAATGCGGGCGTATCATCAATAAAGATATTGGCTTCAGATAAAATATGAATCGCCGAGGTAATTCGCGCCCAGTCTTCATCAGTAAGACTACCGGTACGAATATGATGCTGATCAACACGCCCCAACGATGAAATCATGCGCATCGCCAGTGAGTCGCCGGGCATTTCCATACTGAATACGGCTACCGGCACCTTATCCGCGATGGCTGCATTTTCAGCAATATTCATGGCAAACGTTGTTTTGCCCATTGAAGGTCGACCCGCGACGATAACCAGGTCGGCCTCCTGTAAGCCGGTTGTCATTTCGTCGAATTTATCAAAACCGGTAGCAACACCGGTAATACCGCCATCACTGTTAAATAAATGATCAATTTTATCCACGGTTTTAGACAGCAGCGTTTTCATATCCTGAAAACCGCCTTCACCGCGAGCGCCCTGCTCGGCTATCTGAAAGACTTTTTTCTCGGCTTCATCCAGTAATTCCTTGCTCTCTCGCCCGTCTGGGATGTAACCGCTACCACTGATGTCGGTACCAACAGCAATCAATTGACGTAATACCGATTTTTCGCGCACGATGTTGGCGTAAGCCACGATATTCGCCGCACTTGGTGTGTCTTTAGCCAGACGCCCCAGATAGAGCAGACCACCCGCCTGTTCCAGCTGGCTTTTTTGCTCCAGCCGTTGCGACAGTGTCACCGCATCAAACGGCTCATTGCGCGATTCCAGGTCACGAATCGCGGAAAATAATAAACGGTGATCGAATCGATAAAAATCTTCCTCAACCAGTTTATCGGCAATATTTTCCCAGGCACGATTATCCAGCAGCAAGCCGCCTATCACCGCCTGCTCAGCCTCAACCGAGTGCGGCGGCACACGTATGCTACTGGTCGAGCCATCAGATTGATGATCAGGCATTTGCTCTGAGGCAGGAAATGTAACTGTTTCTGACATAAATAAACCCATTAACTATGGTTCGATTATAAAGACACAAGGCGATGAACGAAAGGCATTTCTGGTACTAATGTATTTTTAGCGCATTGGCACGGATTCATGCTACGCACGGCACAGCCTACGACTTGATATGACATACTTTTTATTAAAATCTTTCCTCTGCGCCTTAACGTTATAAACAAAAAAGCCTGCAATAATGCAGGCCTTCAAGTATCAAGCGATAAAAAAGCTTTAACTTAAGCTTCTTCTTCACCGATAATCGTTACCTTGGCAACGGCATCTATATCAGAATGCAAATGAATCGTGATTTCGTATTCACCTGCCTGACGAATAGGACCTTCAGAAAGGCGTATTTCACGTTTTTCAACAGCGACACCGGCTTCGGTAAGCGCAGCTGCAACATCAGCATTACCAATCGAACCGAATAATTTACCTTCCGTTCCTGATTTAGCGTTAATAGTAATTGCCAATGCTTCAATTTGCTCACGACGCTTTTCAGCAGCTGACAAATTTTCAGCGGCCATTTTTTCAAATTCAGCACGGCGTGATTCAATCTCCGCCTTGTTAGCATCCGTAGCCGCCTTAGCTTTACCTTGAGGTAACAAAAAGTTACGTGCAAAACCGGCTTTTACGTTAACCAGGTCGCCAATATTGCCGAGACGATCAATTTTTTCAAATAAGATGACTTCCATCTTTCTAACCTCAATATATGAATTCTAAAATATTTATATTACTAATCTAGTATCTTGTATAACTATTTTGCTTTCGGGCGAATGCGCTGACGTAGATCCAGCCAGGGATCCAACAAACTCGCCAAAATCAGCAGCAGCACCAAATGCGGTATAAACAGCATGACCAGGTAAACAACAAATAACCAGGTCGTATTCAGCTGTCGTATATTAACTAGCGCATGCATTAACGACAACGCCTGCATGCTATACAAAACAAAAACAACCGACACCATTGCAACCGCAAACACACTGTCAAGCAGCATCGCCATCAGCATAATTGCTATCGCGATTAAAGCAGAAATCTTTCCTAGATTTAAGCTTTGAAACTCTGTGGCAAAGCCGCCCGGATTATAAAAAACCGCTTGCCACCAGCGCCCCAAAAACAGGCTTAACATGGTACCAAACAAAATACTGCTGGCAAATAAGCCCGGCATAAAATCGATGATCCAGTCTTGCGTTTGTTTTAAATCCGCCAAACTAAATTCATCCGACTGTTCCGCCAGTTGAGCCACCATGATATCTAGCGGTTCCCGCCAGAATTCACCAAAACTCGGGTACACCATGTAAATCAGCACTACCGCTAATAAACATATTGCTGTCAATATCTGCAAGCTATAAGCCATGGATACTGTCTGGCGCAATATGGTTGCGATTAACCAGGCCGGTAACCAGGCCAGTAAAGCAACAATCAAAGCCACCTGCGGTACGGCAAATATTAAATAGGCAAATAGCGCCGCACCGACCAATGCGATAGCAGTGGTAATCAAACCACGCTGCGGCCCCTGTACCAATGTAACCAGTACAATAGCTGCCGCGCTAATCCATGCAGCTGGTGGCAGTAGCAGGCCTAAAATTGCCATTGATGCTGCTACCAATGCGGCCTGACTCTGACCTTTTAATATAAATCTTGCCAGAAATAACACTCAATGCACCCTTAAATAAGTGTTAACGCTGCATTACCCGCTGTTGCAACAAAAACAGGCAATACCTTTAACTTATGGTTTTACTTGTGGCTGTCCGTATAAGGAATCAGTGCAAGGTAACGTGCAACCTTAACGGCTTTGGTTAACTTACGCTGGTATTTTGCTTTGGTACCCGTAATACGTGCAGGTACAAGCTTGCCACTTTCTGAAACAAAAGATTTAAGTAATTCCAGGTCTTTATAATCTACGTCTGTAATACCTTCTGCAGTAAAACGACAATAACGTTTACGTCTAAAATTCGCGGCCATTATCTTCTCCTACTCTACAGGCGCTGTTGTTTCAGCGGCTGAATTATCATCACTCGGGGCTTCAATCTTAGATGCTTCCGCTGCTTTTTCTTCTGCAGCAGACTGCGCCTGTGCACGAGCTGCGGCAGCGGCTTTATCTGCGGCCATTTTCTTATCAGCGGCATCCGATTCATCTTTGGCTTTAGCCAGAACAGACACATCAGTAATGGCTTCATCGCGCTTAAGAATTAAACTGCGAATAACCGCATCATTAAATTTAAAGGCCGTTTCAATTTCATCGCGCGCTGTTTCGTCACACTCGACATTCAATAAGACATAGTGTGCTTTATGAATTTTGTTTATTGGGTAGGCTAGCTGACGGCGGCCCCAGTCTTCCAAACGGTGAATTTTACCGCCATTGGTTTCAACTGTAGCTTTATAACGATCGATCATCGCTGGCACTTGTTCGCTCTGGTCAGGATGAACCAGAAATACGATTTCGTAGTGACGCATAGTGTTCCTCTCGGTTAAAGCCCCCCGCTTAATTACGGTGGAGCAAGGGATATTCAAATTGTAGGGCGCGAACTATACAGGAAAAACAATGAAAAATGAATAATGAAAAGTGAAAAATACTTAAAAACAGCTCGATACATCATATAGATGGCTAAATTAAAGGTATTTAAAGACAGATATAAGCCAATTTGAAACAATTTACGCTTCGACAAGCAATCAAAAGCTGAGCATTCTTGCCATTTTTCACTTTTCATTATTCATTTTTCATTTCGCTCTACGAGCGACGCCAGTTAGTCCTGCCGTCTTTATCTTCAAGCACGATGCCCAGGGCGTCGAGTTCGTTACGAATCCGGTCTGCTTCTGCCCAGTTTTTGTTTTCTCTGGCGGCATTTCTGGCTTTAATTAAGGCATCGATGTCTACATCATCATCGCTCTGACCTGCCGCGGAATGCAAAAACTCATCGGCATCCTTTTCCAGCAGACCCAGCACATTGGCCAGTTTCTTTAATACTGCCGCCTTTTGAATGGCGCCCTTTTCATCTTTTTCACGCAATCGATTGACCTGGTTTGCCAGGTCAAACAACACAGCCAGTGCTTCCGGCGTGTTGAAATCATCGTCCATTGCCTGCTTGAAACTGGCTATCGCCGGATCATTGTCATCCGCCTCTTCTGGCAGCTCGAGGCCACGCAAGGTATTGTACAGGCGCGATAACGCCGTTCTTGCCGTATCCAGCAGCTGGTCAGAATAATTTAATGGACTGCGATATTGGCTGGCCAATACAAAATAACGAATTTCCTCACCTTTGTATAACTTCAGAATTTCACGTACCGTGAAAAAATTACCTAAAGACTTGGACATCTTCTCATCATCGATGCGGACAAAACCATTATGCATCCACAGATTAACGAATGTCTCGCCGGTGGCGGCTTCTGATTGCGCTATTTCATTTTCATGATGCGGAAACTGCAAATCCTGGCCGCCGCCGTGAATATCAAAATGATTGCCCAGGCAACAGGTCGACATAGCGGAACATTCAATATGCCAGCCGGGACGTCCCTTACCCCAGGGTGAATCCCATGATGGCTCATCGGGTTTTGCCGCTTTCCACAAAACAAAATCCAGCGGGTCATCTTTATTTTCATCTACCGCAACACGCTCACCGGCGCGCAAGTCTTCCAGTTTTTTGCCCGACAACTTCCCGTAACCTTCAAAAGTACTGACATCGTAATAAACATCGCCCTGCACCTCATTGCCTGCTTTTTCTGTTGCTGCAGTATAAGCATGCCCTTTATCAATCAGCGTTTGCACCATAGCAATTATATCCGCCATGGAAGCTGTGGCGCGCGGCTCTTCGTCAGGCGGTAGCACACCTAAAGCTTCTGCATCTTCATGCATCGCCTTGATAAAGCGGTCCGTTAACACAGAAAAATCTTCACCGTTTTCATTGGCGCGATTGATAATCTTGTCATCGATATCGGTAATATTACGCACATAAGTGACATCATAACCACTGTAACGAAGGTAACGCGTGACGGCGTCAAACACCACCAGCACACGTGCATGCCCTAAATGGCACAAATCGTAAACCGTCATGCCGCAGACATACATTTTTACCTTGCCGGGTTCTATCGGTGTGAATGTTTCTTTTTTTCTGGTCTGGCTGTTATGTATCTTTAACATGAACTTTGTCTAACGATTATTCGGAGGCAGAATATTAACGGATATGCCAATGAAGTGCTAACGAAACGGTACCAACTCGGGGTAAACTACGGAATTTTCGGGATAAAGCATTTTAGAGTAACAACATGGTAAAAGTATTATTTATCTGCATGGGCAATATCTGTCGATCACCCACCGCTGAAGGTGTGTTTCGGCACAAAGTAGAACAGGCTGGTTTAGAAGATCAAATTTCCATCGATTCCGCCGGCACGCATGCTTATCACGTTGGCAATCCACCCGATAGCCGTGCACAGGATGCAGCATTAAAGCGTAACATTGATTTAAGCAGTCAACGTGCCCGCCGTGTCTGCGCTGATGACTTTACAGAATTTGATTATGTGATAGCGATGGATGAAAGCAATAAGCACGACCTGTTATCCATTTGCCCGGATGGTTATGAAGAGCGCGTCCACTTGCTCCTGAATTTTTCTGATTGCAATGAAACCGAAGTCCCCGACCCTTATTATGGCCAGGGCCGCGGTTTTGAAATTGTTTTAAATCTTGTCGAACAAGCCTCTGAAGGATTACTAAGACAAATTCAGCAGAACAGTAAAAACTGATTCCTGCCACCTTCCAGGCCAGCCTGAAAACGACATCGCTCAAATAACCAGGGGCAAACTTTTACCCCAGATTAGGGTATGGCGGCACATTAGCCCTCAATATTAATCAACAATTGATGATGTCGCTGGCCGGTTATCATTTGATGAAGGCTGCTTATCTTCAGTCTTTGTCTTTGCCTGTGTGCTGCCTTGAGTTTGTGGCGGCTTACTTTCAACCGCTGCATTTTCTCTTTAGACTTGCAACTTTAGCACTTTCAACCTTCGGCGTTTCACTGCTGGCTGCCGCTACTTTTGGTTCCTGTGCTTTTGATTCCTGTGCTTTTGGCTCCGCATGACTGGAAGCTGAATGTCCTTTTCTGCTTCTGCTGCCGGCAGCGTCTTTACGCACCTGTTTGTCATTTTCCGCATTAGTTTTGCTGGAAGCTGAAGCTATCCTTTTCCGGCTTGGTCATCGGGGCCTGTGCTGTCGCTGCTGCTGACGAGTCTTGTTTCGTTGCTACATTTGACTGAGTGTCGTCACTTTTTTTGGCTTCACTGCTTTTGGAACGGTTGCCACCACGACGACGCCGGTTACGATTTGACTGACCGCCCTGTTTGCCCGCTGCCTGCTCACCTGACTGCGCAGAATCTTTCGCTTTATCCGCAGATGCCTTCACTGGTTTATTAGCCGATGCCTTATCAGTATCCGGCTTGTTGCCCTGATTACGGTTGCGGTTACGGGCGTTACGATTAGTATTGCGGTTGCGATTCTGATTGCTTCGCTGAGCATTGCGTTGACCACCGCTACGCTGTTGACCGCGTGCCGAAGTCGCTACAGCCGGTTTTTTATCCTCTACTTTTTCCTGCTTGTCACCACTAAAGATTGATACGATTTTGTTTAATAAGCCAGGTGAACTGGTTTTGGTTTTGGCTTTGTCTTTGGCTTTGTCTTTGGCTTTGGTTTCAGCAACAGCTGCTTTTGCGGTTGGACGGCGGCCCGGTTTTATTGAAGACACGGCTGCCTGTTCGGGCTGTATTGGTTTTTCCAGCGTTACATCAACATTATATTGCGTGTCTTTTTCTGCACGCTGATAACTGGTGGTCTCATCGTTTTCATCATGTTCAGCTGAACGAATGCGCTCGACTTTGTATTGCGGCGTTTCCAATGTTGGGTTCGCTATAATGATGACATGGACACCACTTTGTTTTTCAGCATCATAAATCGCCTGGCGTTTTTCATTGAGCATATAGGTGGCAACATCGATAGGCACCTGCACATCCACGCGTGCCGTACCTGCTTTTAATGCTTCTTCTTCAATGATACGAACCAAGGACAAAGACAATGACTCAACGGTGCGGATTGTGCCCTGACCGGTGCAGCGCGGGCACACAATCTGCGTTGATTCACCTAAAGAAGGCTTCAGCCGCTGGCGAGACATTTCCATCAAGCCAAAGCGTGAAATACGGCCTATCTGCACACGTGCTCGATCGGCCTCTACTGCTGCATTAAGGCGACTCTCTACAGCGCGCTGATTGCGGTTGTTCATCATATCAATAAAATCAATCACCACCAGGCCGCCTAAGTCGCGCAATCGTAACTGACGCGCTATTTCATCGGCCGCTTCCAGGTTGGTATTGGTTGCTGTTTCTTCAATGTCACCACCTTTGGTGGCGCGCGCAGAGTTCACATCGATTGATATCAGCGCTTCGGTATGGTCAATAACAATGGCACCACCAGAGGGCAGCTGCACTTCACGACGGTAGGCCGATTCAATCTGGTTCTCTACCTGAAAGCGGTTAAACAATGGCACCGTGTCATCATAATATTTAATTTTTTGGACACTGTTAGGCATCACCTGCTTCACAAAATCCATTGCCGCCTCATAGACTTCTTTTGAATCTATCAGCACCTCGGCAATATCACTTCTAAAGTAGTCTCTTAAGGCGCGCGTAGTGACATCGCTTTCCTGATAAATTAAAAATGGCGAAGGTCTTTCTGCCGCTGCTGCTTCAAAAGCAGACCAGAGCTGTAATAGATAATCCAGATCCCACTGCAACTCTTCAGCATTACGGCCGACACCGGCGGTACGTACAATCAGACCCATACCATCCGGCACTTCGAGCTGACTTAAAGCATCACGAATAAGGTTGCGATCTTCACCCTCGATGCGGCGAGAAACACCGCCAGCACGTGGATTATTCGGCATTAATACCAAATAACGACCGGCCAGACTAATGAATGTGGTTAATGCCGCGCCCTTATTACCACGCTCTTCTTTTTCCACCTGAATGACAATTTCCTGTCCTTCTTTGATGGCAGTGCGGATATCGGGGCGGCCGGATGATTTCTGCGCTTCTTCGGTGAAGTACATGCGCGAAACTTCTTTGAAGGGTAAAAACCCATGACGCTCGGCGCCATAATCAACAAAACAAGCCTCCAGGCTTGGTTCTACGCGGGTAATTTTACCTTTGTATACGTTGGATTTTTTCTGTTCCCGTGATGGGACTTCCACGTCCAGATCGTAAAGTTGCTGACCATCTACCATGGCCACTCGAACTTCTTCTTTCTGGACTGCATTGATTAAAATTCTTTTCATGTGCAGTTAAACCTGTTATTAATCCCGCACTTAAACCACCATCAACGCCTCGCGACAGAATCTGTCGGCCGTATGCAACGAGCAAGGGACGACCTGCGTACTGCAATGCACAGAAACAAAACAACATCAGCCACATTAAAAATGCAGACTCAAAAAATGTCGACTCTGGCAGAGTAACGGCGTTATTAGCGGTTAAAATCGGAAATATCATTAATTAAAAAATAAATTGTTTACTAAAATTTGTTACTAGTTAATTCATATTCGCTTTCTGCTCCCTGTAAAAAATATCAGGAATAATTAACAGTGAAGCGAATACATAAAAATTTAGTTAATTGCTCGAAGCACCAGTCATACACAACACTTTTTCACGAAAAGCTACGATCTGGTGTACATCTTCGGCTAGTATGCAGCAAACTCGCTGTCTTGATGACCATTCATCAAGTCCATAATCCTTTATCTATGCCGGTTATTATTCTGTCTGGCAAATTCCTTACAGATGCAATAGCGTATAGCACTGGCATCTGACCCCCCAAGTCTGTCAAAATGCGAGCCTTTGGTCAACCATTATCCTAAAAAGATCCATTGCACGTGCTTGTAGAGTGTAAGATATTGATTTAGATAGTGTAACAATACATTGTGTTCACCTTAAGCTGACAAACACTTTTTTATATAAACCGATGAATCAAAAGCTTGCGTACGGTATGCACAGCCAGCGGTATGCCTTAGGCTACAAAGTCATTTGTCAAAAACCTAAATAACGACTCGCGACCGCCAACTAACACCCCTTTAATAGTGATAATGCAAATAAACAAAGACAAGGTTAGTCAGATTACCATTAACGAGGCACAGGCCGGACAGCGCATTGATAACTTTCTGCTCAAACATTTAAAAGGTGTTCCCAAAAGTCATATATATCGTTTACTGCGCAGTGGCCAGGTAAGAATCAACAGCGGCAGAAAAAAACCGGATTACAAATTACAGGCTGATGACATCCTTCGATTACCGCCAGTACGCACCAACGAAGATCAAAACATTCCGGTGCCTGATTCGGTGATACGAACACTGAACAATGCCATTGTTTTTGAAAATGACGATATTATCGCGATTAACAAACCGTCTGGCATTGCAGTTCACAAAGGCAGCGGTCTGCATTTTGGCGTCATTGAGGCTTTTCGGCAGAGTCAGCCGGAACAACCCTTAGAACTGGTGCACCGATTAGACCGTGAAACCAGTGGCTGTTTACTACTGGCTAAAAATCGCCAGATTCTGGCGCAGCTGCACGAACTGCTACGCCATGAAAAAACGGTTGGCATTGAAAAAACATACCTGGCATTACTTGATGGTGCCTGGCAAGGTGGCAAAAGAACGATTGATATCGGCATCAGTAAAATCAAACGTGGTGGCGAGCACATAATGCAGGCTGACGAATCCGGTGACCGGGCCATTAGCCACTTTCGAACCGCTGCAAATCTTTAACCTGAACAATTCTGATGTGCACGACTTGGGCCCATGCAGCTTAATGAAAATCACCATTGAAACCGGCCGCACCCATCAGATACGTGTGCATGCGCAATACTGTGGTCACCCGATTATCGGTGACAGCAAATACGGTGATAAAATAGCCAACCGAAACTTTCGGCAGCTGGGATTAAAGCGTCTTTTTCTTCACGCAGAACACTTGCATTTACCACTTGCTGACCCCATAAACATACATGCCGATCTCAGCGAAGAGCTGAAAGATTTATTAAACAAATTATCTGAAATTAAATTATCCGAGCACGCATGAAACAATACCCTCTTCTTGTTTTTGACTGGGACGGCACACTGGTTGACTCCATTGAGCGCATCGTCACCAGTTTGCAATTTGCCAGTAAACAAACGCTGAATACCGATGTCAGTGAATCACAGGCTAAAGATGTTATTGGCCTGGGACTTATCGAAGCGGTTGAAAAATTGCACCCCGAGCTAGACGCAACAAAACATGCCAGCCAGCTCAATAATATTGCAGACGCTTACCGCCAGCATTACCTTTACGACAACACGGTAGCCGCACCATTATTTGCTGGCGTGAACACACTGCTAGATGAGCTTCGTGATGAAGGTTATACCCTGGCCATTTCAACCGGAAAAAGCCGTCGCGGACTGGAACACTCCATTAACGAACATAAAGTCGCTGATTACTTTGTCACCACACGTTGCGCTGGCGAAAACAAATCCAAACCGCACCCTGAAATGCTGCACGAAATTCTACATGAATTGAACTTTACTGCCGCTGAAGCACTCATGATAGGCGACAGTGAACATGACCTGATAATGGCAAATAATGCCAACATGTCATGCATTGGCGTCACCCATGGGGTACACGATGCGGCAACACTGGAAAAACACAATCCATTAACTTGTTTAAGTAATATCACGGAATTATCCGCTTATTTAAACCATAATAACGCTTTATGATAAATACAACTGCAGGAAATCATTATGTCTGACCATAACACTTCATGGGAAAGAGAAGTTATTACCCAGCTGGCAGAATCCAGTTTAAAGGAGCAACGCCGTGCACGCCGCTGGGGCATCATTTTCAAACTGTTAACCTTTATTTATATTGGTGCTATTTTTTACATGTATGGCAGTGCCAGCATCACCGATATCAATCTCAATGAAAAACACACCGCACTGGTCGAATTAACCGGTGTCATCGCTGATACGGAAAAAGCCAGTGCGGATAACATTATTACCGCGTTACGCGATGCCTTTGATAATGAAAACAGCGCCGGCGTTATTTTAAGAATCAACAGCCCCGGCGGCTCACCCGTACAGTCCGGTTACATCTACGATGAAATACGCCGATTACGCGAGGCTAACCCGGACACCCCACTGTATGCAGTGGTCAGTGATATATGTGCTTCAGGCGGCTATTACATCGCTTCAGCCGCCGATAAAATTTATGCGGATAAAGCCAGTATCGTAGGCTCCATCGGTGTGCGTATGGATAATTTTGGTTTTGTTGATGCCATGAACAAACTGGGCATAGAACGCCGCACATTAACCGCAGGTGAAAACAAAGCACTGTTAGACCCCTTCCTGCCGGAAGACGAAAAGGCTAAAGCACATATACAGCTTTTGCTGGCTGAAATTCACACACAATTTATTGACTCTGTTAAAGAAGGTCGTGGCGAACGTATCGACAGCAGCATTGAAGGCATCTTTTCCGGTTTAATCTGGAGCGGCGAATCAGCAGTGGCTATTGGCCTGGTTGACGAACTCGCCAGCGCCAGTCATGTTGCACGTGAGGTTATTGGTGAAGAGACCATCGTCGATTACACTGTGCAGGATGATATTCTGGAACGTTTTGCACAACGCCTGGGCACAACAGTTGCTCAAGTGATAAGCACACAATTTTTTAGTTCTACTCCTCGATAAAAATCGTCTGGCTGGCTTGCCGCCAGCCAGACGATTTAAGTTATAAGTTGTAAGCTTATAACTTGAAACTTACAACTTAAAACTTAAACTTTAAAACTCCCACCTGAAATCCAAACTCCGCGAAAAGCAGTTGTTTTTGTTATTGTTTTTACAAATATAGATAAGTAATTTGATTTTTATGTCTAAAATCATATTAATGATATGCACGCCAGATTTGCGGTCATTAAATATAGAATAAAAATTCAAAGTAATAAATAAGGATATTTATCGACTAAGCAACACAATAATAAATCCAACGGGGCACGGCAATGAAAAACGGAGTGTTAAAAAGCGACTGGTTTACCGGTCTTGTTATCACTTTTATTTTCCTGCTTTTTGCCGGCTCCGACTTTATCGCAAGCATGGAACGAAGCGCCTATGACTTTGGCGTCAAATCATCATCTCGAATAGCCAGTGACAAAATAGCCATTATTGCGATTGATGATCAAAGCATTGAGAACATCGGCCGCTGGCCATGGTCTCGTGATATCCATGCGAAAATGCACGATATTCTTGCCCAGGGCGGCGCCAAAGCCGTTGGCCAAACTGTCTTTTTTTCCGAACCACAACTGGACCCCGGTTTACAATTTATTCGCAAGCTCAAACAGACCTTTGAAGAAAGCAGCATCGCTTCAGTACCCATGCTGGTTGAAGAGCTCGCTCTCACCATCGAAAAAACGCGTGAACTGGTCAAAAACAAACGTGATGCCAATGGCAAGGCGGCAGTACAAACCATTGCAGACTCACTAGAAGCGTCTGCCCTGCGCCACCAGGTAACTGAAGAACTTGACGCCTACCTGGAATACATAAACTCTGCAGAACTAAAGCTTGATACTGACAAGGCACTGGCGCAAAGCATGCAAAATGCCGGCAATATTATTTTTCATATGCCGGTTGTACAGGGACAGCCCTATGGCCAGCCTGATGAGGCGTTACCCGATTATGTGGCACGAAACAAAATTGCAGAAAACAACATCAATGACAGTGCTGCAACAAATCCCGAAGGTTTATCGCCATTACCGGTAATTGACGCTTATCCGCCCATTGCTGTATTAGGTGAACAAACTTATGCGATTGGCGCCACCGTTCCACTGCCTGATGTTGATGGCGCAATCCGCACCGAACCGCTGGTTATTGATTACTACGGTGAGTTGTATCCATCAATGGCACTGGTGCTGGCAGCCAAAAGCTTAAATCTTGGTGTTGATGATATTCAAATTACTGTTGGCTCTGATGTTCAACTCGGTCGCCTGAATATTAAAACCAATGCTTACTCGTTAATGAACACCTTCTTCTATCATGTAGAAGATAATAACAGCGCTTTTACTATTGATTCATTCTTTGATGTTTTACAGGGAAAAATACCCGCTAATAAATACAAAGATAAAATTGTACTCATTGGCGCCACCGCATTAGGTGTCGGCGATACTTTTGTTACGCCAATTAACCCGACTATGTCACCCGTTGAGACACTGGCACACTCTGTTTCAAGCATTCTTAATGAAGATTTTTTTATCGAACCTGAATGGGGCTTTTATGCACGTATCGCTGCCATTGTTTTAGTCGCTCTGTATATTATGTTCCTGCTACCAAAACTAAGCGCGATTATTGGTTTTGTTATCACAGGCATTTTGCTGCTTGTCTTGTTTATTACACACTACATGATGATGACGACACCAGGGCATGTGGCTACAGCTGATGACGCCTGGCCTGCTGCTCGCGACGGCGCATATTCTGCTCACCACCAAACGATTTTTCCTCTCCGAAAAAGGTAAAGCGCGTCTTGACATCGAATCTGCCGAAAGCAATCGTATGCTTGGTCTTTCACTGCAAGGTCAGGGACAGCTGGATATGGCGTTCGAAAAATTCCGTAAATTACCACTGGATAAATCCACTCTCGAACTACTGTACAACCTGGCACTGGATTATGAACGTCAACGCCAGTTCAACAAGGCCAAGTCTGTCTATGATTACATGGCTGATTTTGATGATAAGTTCCGTGACATCAAACAACGCTCTAACCGGGCACAATCACTTGAAGAAACCGTTATTCTTGGTGGTGGCAACGCTTCTCCTGGTGGCACCCTGGCACTTGACGGTGGCGGCATTGAAAAACCCATGCTCGGACGTTATGAAGTTGAACGAGAACTGGGCAAAGGTGCGATGGGCGCTGTTTACCTGGGCAAAGATCCAAAAATATCGCGTACCGTGGCAATTAAAACCATGGCACTGTCACAGGAGTTTGAAGATGACGAACTGGCTGAAGTTAAACAGCGCTTCTTCCGTGAAGCCGAAACCGCAGGTCGCCTGACACATCCCAACATTGTCACCATTTTTGATGCCGGCGAAGAACATGACCTTGCTTACATTGCCATGGAATTTCTAAAAGGTAGCAATTTAAGCAAATACATTAAACCAGACACCCTGCTACCTTTAACAAAAGTGCTATCGATTATTGCACGTTCAGCAGACGCCATTGATTATGCACACCAGTACAATGTTGTTCACCGTGATATTAAACCAGCAAATATTATGTGGGACCCAGCATCTAATGCCTGCAAGATCACCGACTTTGGTATCGCACGTATTACCGATTCCAGCAAAACGAAAACCGGCATGGTACTAGGAACACCTTCCTACATGTCACCCGAACAACTTGCCGGCAAAAAAGTTACCGGGCAGTCAGATATTTTCTCTCTTGGTGTCATGCTGTTCCAGATGGTAACGGGGCAATTACCTTTTACTGCCGATTCATTGACATCATTAATGTATAAAATTGCAAATGAGGAACATCCCAGCCCTGATTCAATTAACCCTGAATTACCGCGCTGCGTCAGCAGTAATAATAAATCGCGCAATGGCCAAAAGACGTTGAGAAACGTTACAAACGCGGTAATGAAATGGTCGAGGACATAAAGAAATGCCTAAGAATAATAAAAGCTGAAGGCAAGACAAAATGAGTCTTAAAGGAAAAATTCAGATTTATGGACAAACCGATGTCGGCTCAGTTCGTGACCATAATGAAGACGCCATCAGCTTTGATGAAAACATAGCACTGGCAGTACTCGCTGACGGTATGGGCGGTCATCGTGGTGGTGAAATGGCCAGCGCAATAACAGTCAGCACAATACTAGAGTACGTCACCGACAAAATTAAAAAAATCAAAGCCGGTGAAAGCGACGAAGAAACCGGTTACAGCGCTGAAAGCCTGGTGATACATGAAGCCATTACACTGGCAAACAAAAACGTGCATGACTCTTCACAGGCAAACGAACAGTATCGCGGTATGGGCACAACCGTTGTGGTAACCATGTTTTATGATAACCGCTTCACCGTAGCCCACGTTGGTGACTCTCGACTCTACCGTTTACGTGATGGCGAACTCGAACAAATTACCCGTGACCACAGTTTAATGCAGGAACTCATCGACCGCGGGATTTTATACTTCTGAACAGGCCAGAAACTCATTAAACAAAAATCTTGTGACTCGCGCCATTGGTATTGATAGCACTGTTCAGATTGATATACAGGAAGATATAGCAATGGCTGATGATATTTACCTGCTGTGTTCAGATGGTGTCACTGACATGATTGAAGACGATTTAATAAAATCGGCAATTGTTAATAACAGTAATGATTTGAAAAAAGCGGCTGCGGAAATAATCCGACTGTCAAATGAATACGGTGGTAAAGACAATATATCAGCCCTGCTGATTAAACCGGTAAAATCATTTCCAGCTAAAAATGGCCTGTTTTCTCGCTTTTTTGACTTATTCTCTTAAAATAAGATAAATACTAATAAAAAATGCATATAAAAATGCAATAAAAATGCATTGTAAGGAATCACCATGGCGAAACTAGTACTTAGCTTTAACGGCGACGTTGTCAAAGATTACGAACTCGATAAAGAAATTTTAACGATCGGGCGTAAACCCGAAAATGACATCCACATTGATAACCTTGCTGTCAGTGGTCATCACGCTAAAATACTCACTATCCTCAACGATTCGTTTATCGAAGATATCGGCAGCACCAACGGCACTTTCATTAACGGCAACAAAATCGTCAAACATGCCCTGCAAAATGGCGAAAGCATTGTAATCGGTCAACACGAACTTAAGTATGACAATGCAAACGCGGATGACGAAGAAAATGATTTCGAAAAAACCATGATTATACGTCCGGATGCTGAAGGCATGCCGGAAACCGCAGAAAGCGATAAAAACATTGAAAATTCAATCGGCAAAATCGCTGCAGACCTTGCTTCCGCGGGCACCACAAACAATGGCCCCGGTCCGGCTAAACTTCAATTAAGCTTCTGGCACGAATGCCGGCAAAGAATTAAAACTCACCAAAATATTAACTACCCTGGGCCGACCAGGTGTTCAGGTTGCCGCAATTACGCGCCGACCTGCCGGTTACTTCCTAATTGTGGTTGATGCCGGCAAAGACAAGAAAATGCCTTTAGTCAACGATACAGAAATTGCCAAACAGCACCTGCTTGCAGATGGTGATGTTATCGAAGTCGCCGGTGTAAAGATGCAATTCAGCTTAATATAATCACTTTTCAAATACTGCAATCGACTCAACATGTCCCGTATGCGGAAACATATTCATAATACCTGCGCTAGTTAATTTATAACCCAAATCATTGACTAACACGGCAGCGTCTCGCGCCAGTGTTGCCGGATGACAGGATACATAAACAATAATACTGGCCTGCATTTTTTTCAATGCCGGAAGTATTGCGGCGGCACCTGAACGTGGCGGATCCAGCAAAATTTTATCGTATTTTTGTTTTAGCCACGGCGCAGATAAAACTTCATCACTATACAAATCTGCATAAATAAACTCAGCATTATTTATATTATTAAGCTGAGCGTTATCCCGGGCTTTTTTAACCATGGCCAAAGAACCTTCAACCGCTGTCACCTGTTCACACTGCGCGGCCATTGCCAGTGAAAAATTGCCCAAACCGCTGAACAAATCCAGCACCTTATCTGTTTTGTTCAAGTGCCAGATAAGTAATCGCATTTGGCACCATGCGTTTGTTTATTTCCGGATTCACCTGGGTAAAGTCAGATGGCTTGAAATTCAATTTCAGCCCGTCTATTCTCTGACCGCCGCCTGATTAGCTCTCAATTCGCTGCCGCAGCAACTGGAAACATAATATAGCGGTTCAACTTGCTGCGGATATAACAATTCCAGGTCATCCGGTTTGCCTGCCTGCAAATAACCGACAAGAGAATGTGTCTTGCATAACTCAGCTAAATGCTGCCTGTCTGCATCAGACTAAAGGCTCAAGATGACGAAATACCAGAACCGTCTGATTATCACCAACGGCCACTTCTATCTGCGGTATGCTGCGCTTTGCTTCAAGCTGATTAATACAGTCTGCTATCTCATCAAGTATTCCGCCAACCGAAGGATGTAATACTTCACATCGTTTAGTTTCAGTTATAAAAGAAGCAGTTACGCTCACGAAAACCAACCAGTACTTTTTCTTTTTTATGCACATAACGCACACCCAGCCGGGCCTTATGACGGTAACCATATTCCGGGCCCAATAATGGTTCAATAACTTCTTCAGGCGTCTACCTCAAGATGTTTTAACTGGTCCAGCAACATTGCCTGCTTGAGTTCAATCTGCGCTTCTGAAGACATATGCTGCAAGCTGCAGCCACCACACAGTTCAAACGCTCTGCATTTGGCTTCAACGCGTAGATCGGATGGCTTTAATATTTCCACCGCACGGCCTTCGGCGATATTTTTAGTTAAGCGTGTATATTTAAACAATACAGACTCACCGACCAATGCCTGGTCGATAAAAACTGTACGCTCATCAACATGCGCAATCCCTCTGCCTTCATTAGACAGTGCTGTAATTTCAACTTCGACCGGCTCTTCGGGCAGACGCGACTTACTTCGACGCCTTCTTTTAGTAGACATACTTCATTATTACATCGTAATTTAAAAACAAAAGATACATTTTCCGCAAATGGTCGTTCCTACGCATCCATGCGTCCACGACATTAGTGCTATCCTTGCACGTCAACGCGAATGGACGCAATAAAAAAATGTAATTAATTGTTTATACGCATAAGCGTAAAAACTGCGATATTGCGTTCATTTGCGGAAAAATAATTTTTTAACCTTACTTATGCTTAACCAGGAAAAATTCCGGTGGACAGATAACGATCGCCACGGTCACATACTATCGATACGATGACCGCGTTTTCAACCTGCTGGCTCAGTTTAAGTGCAGCAGCTACCGCACCGCCGGAAGAAACACCGCAGAATATGCCTTCTTTGGCGGCCAGTTGCCTGGTTGTTTCTTCAGCTTCCTGTTGATTAACATCCAGCGTTAAATCAACACTTGCTGCATCAAATATTCCAGGCAGGTACTCTTTTGGCCAGCGCCGAATACCGGGTATACGCGAACCTTCTTCAGGCTGAACACCCACTATTTGAATCTCAGGATTTTGCTCCTTCAAATAACGCGATGTGCCCATGATGGTACCCGTTGTCCCCATGGCACTAACGAAATGGGTAATCGTTCCTGCGGTTTGCTGCCAGATTTCAGGGCCTGTGCCAATATAATGCGCATACGAATTATCAGGGTTATTAAACTGATCAAGCACCCTGCCTTTACCCTCTGCCTGCATTTGTAATGCCAAATCGCGCGCGCCTTCCATGCTCTGCTGCTGCGTCACAGAAATTAATTCTGCGCCATAGGCTTTCATTGCGGCGCGGCGCTCCTCACTCATATTATCCGGCATAATCAGGATCATGTGATAACCCATCACTGCAGCAGCCATGGCCAGTGCAATACCCGTGTTGCCACTGGTAGCCTCAATTAAGGTGTCACCCGGTTTAATTTCGCCCCGTTTTTGCGCCTGGATAATCATATTCAGCGCGGGTCGGTCTTTTACCGAACCGGCCGGGTTGTTACCTTCCAGTTTCAGCAAAATCGTGTTGGAACTGCCCTGCGCCAGACGCTGCAGGCGAATTAATGGCGTATTGCCGATGGTATCCGCCAGCGTTAAAAATTTAATATCATTCATGGTTATATTCTAATATTTTTAGAATCGGACAGGTCGATTCAGTTGTTGTACTATAATTACTGCATATTACAGTAAAAATGCATAGTCACTTTAAAAATTAATCGGATTGTTAATGCATGGCCGCCACCAGATATAAAAGTTGTGCCCCGCTCTTTGCCTCGCTGTTTCTCTATAACTCGCCGCCACTATTAGCCGCTGATGACGAACTGTTTTTTGATATGCCGGTTGTGCTGTCAGCCAATCGACTGGAACAGCCAGTTTCAGACGCCGCAGTAAGCATATCGGTTATCGACCACGACACCATCGAAGCTTCAGGCGCCAGAACCATTCCCGATGTATTACGCCTGATCCCGGGTATGCAGGTGGGTTATAGCGGCAATGAATTTGGCGATGAACCCAAATATGTTGTCACCTATCATGGCCACAGTGACCAGTATTCCAAGCAAATTCAGGTACTGGTTGATGGTCGCTCAATTTACGAACCTTTTTTTGGTGGCATCAACTGGAAAGCCATTCCCATTAATATCGATGACATCGAACGAATTGAAGTCTCACGCGGACCGAACATTGCCAGTTATGGCTCAAATTCGTTTATGGCCGCCATTAATATCATTACACGTACAGCGGCAGAAGATCAGGGGTCCTATCTACGAAGTAATGTTGGCAATCATGACATTAAAGATCTGACATACCGCTTCGGTGGCACGAGTGGAAAGCTTGACTATAGAATTACCGTAGCAACACTGAACGATGACGGCATGGACAGCGCCAATCAGTTTGACTACCCCGATGACGCAAACAGCAATAATATTGATTACCGTCTCGATTATCAGCTGGATAATACAAACACTCTTAGTTATCAAGGTGGTTATGGCAATAACAAACAACAAACGGATCGGAACCATGCAAGTGACGAAAATATCCCTTCAAGACGTACCGTTGATAATACAAGACTATTCCAGTTCATCAAATGGGAAGATGTTATCGATACAGAAAATACACTTCAGCTACAATATTATTACAACTTGACGGACAAAGAAGATAGATTTTCATCTGATGTAATCGATGCTAGTGCGCTTGGCGCTGCTTCGTTCAGTCTTGACATCAATGGCGACATCAAAATGGAAAGACATAATCTTGAACTGACACATTTTATACATCCGAATGAAAATATTAAATTGATATGGGGAGCCAGCACCCAATTTGATTTTGTTCAATCATCTCTTTATTTAGGTTCAAATGAAAAAGTCACCCACGAGCAATATCGAGCATTTGTTAATATCGAGTATCAGGTGAATCACAAAAACACCGTAAACTTCGGCGCCTTACTAGAAAAAAACAATTATAGTGACACTGACCTTTCACCCAGGATATCACTTACCCATAGAATTAACGATCACAATAAAATCAGATTAGGCATAAGCCGTGCAATACGTAGCCCATTTGTTTTTGAAGCATTAGGCAGTCAAAGTTATAAACATACGTTAGTAGGCGGACCTTTAGATGGCCTAACACTACGAGAAAATGTACTCGGTAGCACAGATTACAGAAGTGAAAATCTACTCAACGAGAAGATCATCAGTCGCGAGATCGTGTATATGGGCGAATTCATGAAATCATCGCTATTAATCAACGCTCGTCTTTTTCATGATAATGTAAGCGCCTATATCGATAGCGTAAAACAAAATGACGCCGTTTTCGAAACTGATGAAATCCTTTTCGAGGATCTCGTCAACCCTCCTGCAGTGGTACATGTTTTCAGAAATACATTCAGCACTAGCACGGCAGGCTTCGAGCTCGAACTGGACTACCACATCGATCCGTCATTAAGGCTTATCGCAAGTGGCGCCATCATTAATATAAGCAGCATCAATGAAGCTTTATCACTATCCGCGCCACAACATAGCTTTTCGCTAATGGCCAGCAAAAAATTTAGTGAAAAATACAATGGCAGTATCGCCTATTATTATGTAGATGAATTCAAATGGACTGATGCACGCGCCCCAGATAACCCAACAGGTGGTGAAACAACTGATTTTTATACAACTGATGATTACCATGCAATTGATTTACGCCTGTCAAGAAACTTTAAGTTAAGCCAGACTAATGGCAGCCTGTCACTCGTATTGAAAAACCTGCTGGATGATTACAGCAACTACCAGAAAGCCACACACTTCAGCTCTGCCCCACAGGTAATTCAGAACACAACAGCATATATCGATTTCAGAGTGAACTTTTAAGAAACAGACAATCATGATGAGCAAGAATGAACAAGGAGTTCTGCAACCAAACAAGTATAGATACTCGTTTATTCAGTTACTATTGCCTGTAATCTTCTGTTTTTCTCACCTTATATACAGCGATACCACCATCGCAGACGAGCGGCCAGCTAATAGCAGCATGCCGAAGCATCGGCTTCACATCATTTACACGCACGACAGTACACTACAGTCAGGCATCGCTCTATCCTTAGCAGAAACATTATCGGATAAACGCAGCGACATAATTATTACAACTGCGGAACCTGATAGTAAAATACTGGTAAACAAAAAACCCGATATTATCGTTGCTATTGGAGTTGCCAGTATTCACAGTGCCAAGCAATACTATGCTGGAATAAATAAACTGTTTATATCTATTTCCCCCGATAAATACAGACCAAATAAAAGCTCAAATACTGGCGATGCTATTTTATATATGACTCAGCCATATTGCAGACAGATTCGTTTTATAAAACTGATTAACAATAACTGGAACAGTTTCAGCATACTGACAGATCAGAAAGACACCGCAGAAACGCGAGCCATACAGGCATGTGCGGATAAATATGATTTAAAAGCTTATCCGGTTGCCACAGCAGATATAAAATTCCTGGCCCATGATATCGAAAACACATTAGATAATTCTGACTTGCTGCTGGCATTACCAAACAAGAACATATACAACGAAAAAACAGTGAAAAATATTTTACTGACCAGTTATCGGCATAGAAAACCGGTTATAGGCTTTTCAAAAAACTTTGTAACGTCAGGCGCCCTGGCCGCAGTTCATAGCAATACAGAACATGTTTCTAGCGCCGCTAGTACACTTATAGAGAAATATCTTTCCAATAACCATCAATTTACTCAAGCCGTCAACCACCCTACATCTTATGACATAAGCATTAACAGGCAAGTATTCAAAGCACTTAATCTCGATATTCCGGACATAATAAAAATAAAAGAAAAACTTGATTTCCCACAAACCGACAAGCAAAAAGGTCTGCAATAATGAAGCTGAACATTAGCCATCGCTTCATTATCATTTCTGTTCTTCCCGTGCTGATCATAGCTGTGACGCTGTCAGCCTATTTTCTGTCAAATCATTTTAGTCACATTTCAAACTCACTAAACAAACACGGGGTTTTTATTACAAAACAACTTTCTCCAGCAGCAGTGTATGCAATATATTCTGGCAATATCGAACTTATAAAACCAATAGTAAACACAGTGATTAAAGACGAATCTGTTGTAAGAGTTCAGATTCAGGATAATGAAAACAACAACATTCTCGACATAAAAAAGAATATAAAACAACCCCGAAACAAAAGCTCTATTTTTGAAAACTTATTCAACGATGAGAAACAACTTATATACAGCGAAGCCGTTATTTCCGAGCAATTGCCGGTAGACGACTTTAAAAGCACAACAGAAAACATGGAAGATAATGACAATACAATTGGCCAGGTAATCGTAACACTTTCAACCCGACAGGCTACTGCTGAAAAAATATCTCATGTAAAATATGGCATTGTAATTACACTTATTGTCGTCCTTATAACAATAGTCATCATTATTCGTATAAGCAAAACAATAACACAACCAATAAAATCTCTCACCGACACGGTAAGACAGATTACATCAGGCCATCTTGATGCAAAAATTGAAAAAGGTGCAGCGGGTGAAATCGGCATTCTTCAGTCCTGCATCATTCATATGACAGAAGAGTTAAAACACTCTCAGTCTGACATGGAAAACCAGCTAAGCGAGTACACCCTTGAACTCCAGGAAACCATGGAAGAACTCGAAATAAGAAATGCAGAGTTAGATATAACACGTGCAAAAGCAATCTATGCCAACAATGCAAAATCTGAGTTTTTAGCTAACATGAGCCATGAAATACGAACACCATTAAGCGGCATAATTGGCTTTACTGAACTGCTACAAAACACATCGTTATCGAACCAGCAAAAAGATTATGCGGCAACAATCCAAAAATCGTCCGCAAACCTGTTAGAGATCATCAATGACATACTTGATTTATCTAAAATCGAATCGGGTAAAACAGAAATAACCACAAGTGAATTTAATGTAATTAATGTTATTGAAGATATCATTAATTTATTAAGCACGACAGCCATGGATAAAAAAGTAGAACTGTTTTACTGCATTGAAAAAGACGTTCCCGGTTTCATCAAGTCCGACCCTTTTCGCATCCATCAAATTTTAACCAACTTAATTGGTAATGCCATAAAGTTCACCGATAAAGGCTACGTTTACCTTCAGGTGAGTAAGGGTGATATAGAAAACACCGAAGCCAGTATTAAATTCAGCGTATCAGATACTGGTATCGGCATGGACAGCAACGACGAGAAAAAACTATTCAAAGCCTTTAGCCAGGCTGATACCAGTATTACCCGACGCTTTGGCGGCACTGGACTCGGACTGACCATATCGCAAAAACTTGTTCTATTAATGAAAGGTGAAATCGGATTCGACAGTACAAAAAATAAAGGCTCGACATTTTGGTTCAGCATTCCTGTTACACCTATCCAGCAAGAAATAACAAAGTCTGACCTGGCTGATAAAAAAATCGCATTTTTCAGCAACCACGATATTGCCACGCAGGCATTTAAAACACATTTTGAAAATGCAGATTGCCTGGTTAGCGAATACACCTATAAGGATCTTCGCAAGCTTAGCGATATCGAAAATAAAAATGACATTATTATTATTTTCCTGAGCAGTAAAGAAATAAGTAACGACAGCATATCTGAACATCTCAATAGTCTTAGTTTTTCTAAACCCTCACTGCTCATAGCAAGCACACTATCGCACAAAAAGATTAGAAACCTTCAACAACATATATTCGATAGCGCTGTATTTACCTCGGAAAAAATTGAACATATAAAACAGAGGATAATAAACACTATTAATCGAAAAACTGCTGAACTTGATTACGATATTCCAGAAGCCAATCTCGACCCAGTAACTGACTGGTCAAGTATTAACATAATGGTTGTTGACGACAACGAGGTAAACTTACGGCTCGCGCAAATTATATTGCATAATCATAAAGCAAAAGTTATCGTCGCAAGGTCTGGCAGGCAGGCGCTTGATTACGCTTGTTTAAATTCATTTGACATTATTTTTATGGATCTGCATATGCCGGGGCTAGACGGTTATGAGACGACAAAGAAAATACGTGAAACCGTATCTGGAAAACAGCCTGTTATTATTGCACTTACCGCGAACGCACTGTCATCGGACACGGAAAGTATTGTCAATGCCGGCATGAATGGTACTGTAATCAAACCTGTAAGTGATGCCATGCTTAAAAAAGTTATTAATCAATGGCTACTGCAGGAAACCAGCGACATCTCTGCACTCAGCAGCTACAGTACTTATGAAGCTAAGCCCGGCAGCCAGAATGAGGATAATAAGCAAGATGATAAAAATAAAAAAATATTCTCGATTGATTTAGCAAAAGAATTTACTGGAAACAATGAAACCCTGGCTTATGAACTGTTCGGCATGTTACGCGCTGAATTAAATAATTACAGTGAAGCCATTTTACTGGCGATGAAAAATAATAATTTAACAGAATTATACGCTCAGGCACATAAACTGCACGGCGCAAGTCGCTGCTGCGGAACAACAGAATTAAAAGAAACCAGCAGCCATATTGAGAACCTGATCAATAAAAAAATAAATTTTGACATTAAAAAGGAAACACAAGCGTTACTATCCGCGATAAAAAACCTGGCCGACTTTAAGATTGAATAAATAGTTTTAAGTAGTATAAGTAATAAGTAGTAAGTAGTAAGTAGTAAGCATGCAAACAATGGCTTTTTACTTTCAACTTAAAACTTATAACTTGTTTTTCACATCTTTCAAACCCTGGCTTCGCGCATTAATCTTTTATACTCGCGTACAGCATTATCCAGGCCCATAAAAACACTGTCCGCAATAATGGCATGGCCGATATTAAGTTCTTTCAATAGTGGCAAACAGGCGATACTGCGTAAATTTTGTCGGTTTAATCCATGACCCGCATTAACCTGTAAACCACTGTTGGCCGCATGCTCACAGGCGACTGTTATTTCATTTAACAACTGCAGCTGTGTTGCGTGATTTTCTGCATCGGCATAATGACCGGTATGTATCTCAATAACAGGTGCACCACTTCGTTTCGCTGCATCAATCTGTTTAATATCCGCATCGATAAACAATGAAACTTTAATACCTGCTTCAGCCAATTTTCCACACGCTGCTGTAATTAAGTCCTCAAAGCGTATGACATCCAGGCCACCCTCGGTGGTAAGCTCTTCGCGTTTCTCAGGTACCAGGCAGCAGTCTTGCGGTTTTACCTCACAGGCGATAGCCACCATCTCATCGGTAACGGCCATTTCAAGATTCATCCGTGTCAGCATACGTTCTTTTAAGAGATAGACGTCTCTGTCCTGGATATGACGACGGTCTTCTCGCAAATGCAAGGTAATACTGTCAGCGCCAGCCTGCTCTACCTGCAGCGCAGCATATACCGGGTCTGGATAACGTGTTCCCCTTGCCTGCCTTAATGTGGCAACATGATCAATATTTACACCTAACAGTAATTCATTGGCTTTCACTTATTTATTTCTCCCGTTTTATTAGTGACGGCGGCTTAAATTAAGGCTTTATCATTTTGCATTCGCCGATAATTGTACAGATAATATGCATCATAATCCGTATTCATGTTAAGTAAACATCTATAAATAAGCTTTTAGAGAATTTTTCCGCAAATGGACACAAATGAACGCAAATAAAATTTTGTCATTCTGAACGACAGTGAAAAATCTCACCACTGGCCTAACATTTAGGCCATTAAGATCTTTCGCTATCGCTAAAGATGACGCCTAATTACTATTATTTTTTTATTTGCGTTCATTTGCGTCCATTTGCGGACTAATGCATTTATTTCTAAGGCGTCATTGACCGAATATACCGCCAAGCTATATATAAACCTGTATTCATAATACTTCTAAGCAGGACTTAATTTATTTTTTCGCCCAGTAGTATTAACATTTTTTCTTCGTCAATAACCTCAACGCCCAGTTTTTCCGCTTTAGTCAGCTTCGACCCCGCATTGTCGCCGGCAAGCAAAAAGTCTGTTTTTGCTGACACACTTGCCGTCACCTTAGCGCCGACCGCAAGTAATTTTTGTTTAGCTTCATCTCGTGACAAGTTTGCTAATGTGCCGGTAATCACTACCGTTTTACCCGTTAATTTTGTATTTGATTGCAACGCCGGTGCAGCTGAGCTTACCTCCTGAATTTCAATTCCTGCCGATAACAATTGTTCGATTACCTGCAGGTTATGTTGCTGCTGAAAATAATTGACAATATGCTGCGCAACAATTGGCCCGATATCCTGAACTTCGATCAGCTGATCATAACTTGCGTTTTCTATTGCAGTTAGCGTTTTAAACTCATTGGCAAGGTTCCTTGCCGTCGTTTCGCCGACTTCTCGAATGCCCAAAGCGTATATAAAGCGAGACAGTGCCGGTTTTTTACTCTTCTCTAAAGCATTGATCAGATTTAATGCTGACTTTTCACCCATACGCTCTAATGAGGCAAGTGTGTCACCCGATAATTGATACAAATCTGCCGGCGTATTAATGAGTGACTCATCGACCAGCTGCTCAACAATCTTATCGCCGAGGCCATCAATATCCATGGCTTTGCGTGAAGCGAAATGCTTGATTGCTTCCGCCCGTTGTGCGCTGCAATACAAACCCGCAGTACATCGAGCAATAGCTTCACCTTCAATCTGTTCAACATCAGACTGGCAGACGGGACATTTTTTTAGCATCTGTATTTCAGGAAAAACGTCCTTTCTTGAATTTGGCACAACACGAACTACTTCTGGAATGACATCGCCGGCGCGTCGAATAATCACCTGGTCACCAACGCGTATATCTTTTCGACGTATTTCATCCATATTGTGCAGCGTTGCATTACTCACCATAACGCCGCCAACAAACACAGGCTCAAGCCGTGCCACTGGTGTAATAGCACCGGTGCGCCCAACCTGAAAATCAACTTCTATAATTCGGCTCAACTCTTCCTGAGCCGGAAATTTATGTGCAATCGCCCAACGCGGTGCACGCGCAACAAAACCGAGACGATTCTGCAACGCGATTGAATTTACCTTGTAAACAATACCATCAATGTCGTAGGCCAGGTCATCGCGACGATTTAAAATGTCATTAAAATAGGCCAGGCAGTCTTTTACACCAGAAGCCAGTTTTATTTCATTACATACCGGCAGGCCGAAACGCTTTAATTGCTGCAAAATCTCATAATGCGTAGTGGCGATATCACCGCCTTCGACGATACCAACGGAATAACAATACAAGCTGAGAGGACGTGTTGCGGTTATTACAGGATCCAGTTGGCGTAAACTGCCCGCTGCTGCATTGCGTGGATTGGCGAATTCTTTGTCGCCATTCTCTCTTGCCCGCTTATTGAGTTTTTCAAAACCTTGCTTCGGCATAAAAACTTCACCGCGAACTTCTAAGATCTGCGGATAATTTTTACCTAAAAGGCGTAATGGCACGCTCTGCATAGTACGTACGTTCTGTGTAACATTTTCACCTGTAGCACCATCACCACGTGTTGCTGCATACACCAATTCGCCTTTTTCATAACGCAGGCTAATAGCCAGGCCATCAAGTTTTGGTTCAACGGCAAATTCAATTTCATCCGTGGTATTTAACCGATCCTGTATGCGTTTAGCGAAGGCATGCAGCTCTTCCTCGCTAAAGACATTAGCCAGTGACAGCATCGGCATTTGATGCTTAATTTGATCAAAAGCAGTTAATGGTTTTGAACCAACACGCTGTGTTGGAGAATCAGAAGTCACTAACTCAGGATGTTTTTCTTCAAGCTCAACAAGCTGTATATACAAGCGATCATATTCCGCATCAGGAATATCCGGATCATCTAATACATAATACTGATAGGCGTGATAACGAACTTTTTCTCGTAAACTTTCGATTTGTTTTTCTATTGATACAGGCATTGTTATTTTATTATTTACCGCAGAAAGGCCAAATAGACAGAGTCTTTAATATAAGTGAAGCTTATACATGAGCAAATTAGAGGGATTTATTATACCCCTGCGACCAAGTGTCTCAGCGGTAATGTTATATGTTTAAGCTTCTACAGAAAGCTCGGGCGTTTTGCCATGAATAAAATCATTTACCTTGGTACGGTAATTCTCAGCATCCTGCTCGGTCAATGGCTCACGTTTATGATTACACAAGCGCGCATCAAGCAGACCCGCTAACTGATAACTGCGCTGTAACATTTCAGTTAAATCATCGAGCGGATCTCCGGCAGACATTTGCATAAATACTGTCAGCCCTGATGTTTCGATATCGTGAATAGTCTCTGGATTAAAAGAACCGGGTTCTAACATATTGGCAAGACTGAATACATTACGAGCCTTTGGTTTATAGTGAAAGATATTCATATCACCAAAGGTCAAACCCATGGCCTGTGCAGCACTGTTTATTTGCGAACCGATTAAAATCCGGCCAGGTTTGGGAAGAATAAATAAAACGATAATATCTGACGGCATCCTGCTTTTAGCGGCTTTGCTGTTATGTGCATCAGCATTGTGTTCACTGGCAGAGCCTTCAGCAGAATTCTCTGCTGCAGACATAGTAACTGATGAAAAATCATCTTCATCCGCATGCAAGCCTTGCCCGGAGATAATTCTAACTTCACCAACACCTTCATCCATGTTATCCAGATTTCTTGCCGAAAATTCTGGCAGGCCATCCTGCTCATTGTTAAGCAGGTCGTCTTCCAGCGCATCAACAACTGAATGTTTACGTCGGCGCCGACTGCGACCCAGCAAATAGATCACCAGTACAAACGCAATTCCTACAGCAAGTAATATCCAGCGTAATGATTCCACTATATTATGCTCCTACACCCGCCATAGTCGCTGCTTCAGCAACGTCGACAGAAACCAGACGAGATACTCCAGACTCGCGCATAGTCACACCACTCAAGTGTTCTGACATTTCCATGGTGGTTTTATTATGCGTAATAAAAATAAACTGTACACGTGAAGACATTTCTTTGACCAGGGCACAGAAACGACCAACATTGGCTTCATCTAATGGCGCATCAACCTCATCGAGCATACAGAATGGCGCAGGGTTAAGTTCGAATATTGCAAACACCAGTGCCACAGCGGTTAAGGCTTTCTCACCACCTGACATCAGATGGATATTTGAAATTCGCTTGCCTGGCGGTCTAGCCATAATAGTAACGCCTGTACTTAACAGATCATCACCGGTCATCTCCAGGAACGCAGTACCACCACCAAACAAACGCGGGAACATGTCCTTTATACGGGAATTGACATGATCAAAGGTTTCTTTAAATCGAGTACGCGTTTCCTTGTCTATTTTCGCAATGGCCTGCTCTAAAATTTCCAGCGCTGCGGTGACATCTTTATCCTGCTCGTCCAGATATTCTTTACGTTGCAGCTGTTCTTTATACTCATCAATAGCCGCAAGATTGATTGGACCCAGACGTGAAATTTTTGTCGCTACTTCAGCCAGTTTTACATCCCACTGTTTGCTGCTTGCCGGCTGCTCCTCTGTTTCCTGCTGCTGCAGGCTGTCGAGCATGGCTTCCAGCTCAAAACCGGTTTCTGCCAGCTGCTCCAGCGTGGTCTTACTGCGCACCCGGGTTTCCTGGCTATCGAGACGCATTTTCTCCAGCTGAGCGCGAATACTTTGGGAACGCTGCTCAAACTCGCTGCGCTGGTGCTCCAGTGTCCTCAGCGTTTGCGTAATACTTTCAACGCTACGTCGCGCACTGGCCAATGTTTCTTCAGAAGCCAGGCGTTTTTCTAACAAAAGTTTCAGTTCACTTTCCAGCTGCTCTGTCGGCTGAGTTGATTGCGACAATAATGTTACCAGCTCCTGTTTACGTTGCAATTGGGCTGTTTGCGCCTGCTCCATACGCTGGATATTATGCTGTAAACCGCTTAAACGTGTTTTCAATCCTTCGACACGAATAGCCAGCTGATGCGCACCGTCGCGATGCTGCTGCAGAGCTGTACGATGTTGCTGAAGCTGTTGCTGCAATTCATCACGCTGCCCCTGCAAGACTTTTCTATCAGCTTCCATTTTTTCAGCATTTTCAAGTGCTTTATTGCGGCTTCTGGTTGCCGCTTCTATGTCGCTTTCATCACTGTTGATCAAATTTTGTGTTTCTTCCAGCTCAGTATCCAGATCTTTGCCACGGCTGGTAATATGTTCATGACGAGATTGACGTGCCGTGATTTGTGCGTTGATTTCATTTAATCGTGAATGAATAGTATTTAACGAAGTCTGAATTTCTTCACGATGCTGTTCATTCGCTTGCAACGTCTCACGTAAGGCCGATAATTCGAGCTTAATTTTTTCTGCACCCGCTTCGGATTCTGCAAGCACCTGCTGTAACTCACGAATACTGTTTTCGCGCGCAAGCACACCGGTATTTGTGTCTGTTTCCCGGCTGATACGTAACCAGTTTGAGCCTAGCCAGATTCCGTCTTTAGTAATAATACTTTCATCATGTGACAGCGAATGCCGCACTTTCAACGCTTCGTCCAGATTATCGGCGCAGCGAATGCCATGCAGAAAATGGCTTAATTCAACTGACGAGGTAACCTTACTCAGTAACATGTCTGGCTCGGCATTTGATGGCGTGACTGACTGCCCTGCTTCGATTAATGACAGATTACTGTTTTCCAGCGAATCAATAGCGGATGAAAACGGTTCAATATCATCCACGCAAATCGCTTCCAGGGTATCACCCAGTACGGTTTCTACCGCCAGTTCCCAGGCATCCTTCACTTCCAGCTTTTCTGCAAAACGTGCATTGTCCTTAATACCCGCTTTTTCCAGCCATTGTTGCGCGGCTTTATCCGTTTTACCTAAAGCGGCTTCCTGCAGCGCTTCCATCGAAGACAGGCTTCCCTGGCTTTGATGAATGTTGCGACGAATATCCGTTGATTGCTGCTCTACATTGACAATCTTTTCACGGACATCTCTTATGCTGGCAATGGCTGCTGATAACTGCTGCTGCTGCTCTTCTTTTTCATCGGTCGACTTAAGCAGCAGTGTCTTTAAATCTGAAATTTGTTCTTCCAGGTTCTCACCACGCAGTGCCTGCTTTTCTATATCTATTTTTTGTAAGCGCTGCTTTAACTGTTCAACATGACGTTCCAGCTGCTCCATGCGCGAGCGCTCAAGCTGCGCCTTCTGGCTTTCACCTGAATAACGCTGATTACTTTCATCCCAGGTTTGCTGCCAGTTCTGCATGGCCAACTCTGCCTGCTGGAACTGTTCGGCGTTGTGTCGTTCCTGCGCCTGTAATTCTTTCAGTTTAGGCTCTTCCTGGTGAAGATTTTGCTGCAGATCCTCAATCGCCTGCTTATCTGATTGTATTGCCTGGCTCGCATCCGTTAGCGCCGTTTGAATTTGCTCCAGGTCTGTTTGCTGACGCTGCAGCAAATCCTGTTGATGTTTAATGCTCTGTTCTTTAGCAGAAATCTCAGCACCCAGGCGGTAATATTCAGCCTGTACATTGTTCAATATTTCGTTTGAATCAACACTTTCCTGACGCTGCGCTTCAATTTTAGACTCTGTGGAACGCTGCTCAGCAATCACCTGCTCAAGCGATGTTTCGGTACTTTTAATTTCTTTATCACGGCGATCAAGCTCTGCCTTTAACTCACGCCAGTGCAATGTTAAATGCTCCGCTTTATACTGGCGCTCTTCCTGTTTTAATTCTTTATAGCGCTCGGCGCTGCGGCTCTGACGCTGTAATCTTGTCAGTTGTTTATCAATTTCTTCTCGCAGGTCCGAGAGTCGTGCTAGATTTTCACGCGTATGGCGGATCCGTGTTTCAGTCTCACGGCGGCGCTCTTTGTATTTCGATATTCCTGCCGCTTCCTCTAGAAAGTTACGCAGCTCTTCCGGTTTCGCCTCAATCAAACGTGAAATCATGCCCTGCTCGATAATGGCATAACTGCGCGGCCCAAGACCGGTGCCAAGGAACAGGTCGGCGACATCACGGCGGCGGCAGCGCGTACTATTCAGACTGTACTTCGACTGACCATCACGTGTTACCTGGCGTTTTACGGAAATCTCCGCGTAGTTGGCATATTGCCCGCCCAGCTTACCTTCACTGTTATCAAATATCAGTTCCACCGATGCCATATCAATCGGTTTTCTGGCCGATGATCCATTAAAAATAACATCGTCCATCGACTGGCCACGAAGATGTTTGGCAGAAGACTCACCCATCACCCAGCGTACAGCATCAATAGTATTGGATTTTCCACAACCATTGGGGCCAACAATGCCGGTTAAATTACTCGGGAAATTGATTGAGGTTGGGTCAACGAAGGATTTAAAACCAGCGAGCTTAATCTTGCTTAAACGCATTTTTTATTATTCAGTTTGGTGTATTTTATAATTGTATGCGGCGTAGTTTACATCACTGGACGAGCATTTTAAGTGGCTAAAGCATCTTTTTCCGCTTTATTTTTTCGCTGTGACAAGCGGCTGATATATGGCATGTAAACCGCTGAATTCATTGACCGGGTATATCCTGGCGCTACATTAACCATCAATAATATTAGTCATTAATAATATAAAATAAACGCTGAAATCTGTATAATGAACAAATTTACTTCGAGAAATAACATGGCAAGCAAGCCTTCAAAAGAACTGGAAATATTTGACAACCCGACTCCCGAGCGGGATTACACTATCCGTATTCACCTGCCCGAATTTACCTGCCTGTGCCCGAAAACGGGACAACCGGATTTTGCCACGCTGGATCTCGAGTACGTACCGGAAAAAAGCTGCATTGAACTAAAAGCGCTAAAACTCTACATCTGGTCTTTTCGCGATGAAGGCGCTTTTCATGAAGCCGTTACCAATGAAATTCTGACAGAGCTGGTGGCAGCATGCGCGCCGCGCTTCATGCGATTGACAGCAGAGTTTAATGTGCGTGGCGGGGTATACACCACCATAGTAGCCGAACATAAAGCACCAGACTGGACAGCAGCTGCGGTAGTTTCCTTACCATAAAGCCGCTGCAACTAAAAAAGACCGCATCGCTTGTGACCACAGAAGTCTATCTTGGTATTGACATCGGCACCTCGGGTATTCGAGGAAGCTGCATTAATAAACAGGAAAAAGAAGTTGTAAGCCATCATATCGTCTTTGCCAGCAGGCAGTCGCATAACACTCGCAACGAACAGGATCCGAACATCTGGCTTGTGCAACTTGATCGTTTAATCGAAAACATACAGGATAAACTGAACGAACTGGATGATGATTATAAAATCAAATCCATTGCCATTGATGGCACCTCAAGCACGCTGATTGCCTGCAAAAAAGACGGTAGCGCACTGTCACCTGCACTCATGTATAACGATCAGCAAAGCCAGTTACAGGCTGAAGCCATTAGCCGTTTCGCACCGGCTGAAAGTGCCGTGCACGGTGCCAGCTCATCATTAGCAAAAGCAATGCTGCTGCTGCAAAGATACCCTGAAACAGAAATCTTCTGTCACCAGGCCGACTGGCTGGCTGCATCGCTTACCGGCCGCTATGGTATCAGCGATGAAAATAATTGTTTGAAAATGGGTTACGACAGTGTGCAGCAGCAATGGCCGGACTGGCTGAAAAATCATATACCCGTCGCGCTGCTGCCTGAAGTTCTCACCCCTGGCACCGCTATTGGCAAAATAAAACCGTCATTAATAGAAAAATATCCACTGGCTGAAGACTGTATTATTGTTGCGGGCACGACCGACAGCATTGCCGCCGTACTGGCCACAGGTGCCAGCCAGGTTGGCGATGCAGTCACCTCAATTGGCAGCACACTGGTGATAAAACTGTTTTCAGATACAGCCATTTTTAAACCAGAGTACGGTATTTATAGTCATCGTTTAAATAATCACTGGCTGGTTGGCGGTGCCTCCAATTCAGGCGGCAGTGTTCTCTTACAGTATTTCACCCAGGCACCAGCTTGATCAGATGACACCACAACTCAAACCTGAACAGAGCACAGGGCTAAATTATTACCCGTTACCAGGCAGCGGTGAACGTTTTCCGGTGAATGACATCAATAAACAAAACAACACCCTGCCGCGGCCAGATTCCGACGTAGAATTTTTTCAGGCTTTGCTGGAAGGCATTGCCGGCATAGAGGCGGAAGCTTATAAAAAACTAAAAGCGCTGGGCGCGACAGCACCGCAGCGAATTTTCACCACCGGTGGCGGCAATAAAAATACCGCATGGAATAAAATACGTGAAAAAACAACAGGCATTAAGGTCATTAATGCGCTTCATAGTGAAGCCTGTTATGGTAGCGCCCTGTTGGCGAAAAAAGGTTTAAAAACAAGTTTTAAGTTTTAAGTTTTAAGTTTTAAGTTAGTAAAAGTCTTAAACCTAGAACTTAAACAACTTAGAACTTAAAACTTAAAACTTAAAACTTAAAACTTAAAACTTAAAACTTAAAACTTAAAACTTAAAACTTAAAACTATTTTTATCATGATTACATTTGTTAAAGGCTTTTTAGATTGTTTCAGCGGCTTCGGTTTATTATTTAAAACCGGCGTCAAACGTTTTGTGCTCATTCCGCTTGTTATAAATATCGCCCTGTTTACTCTGGCTACAAAAATATTGAGCGATCAGCTGGATATCTGGCTTGAAAAATTATTACCCGGCTGGTTAAGCTGGCTGGAGTGGTTAATCTGGCCATTATTTACCGTCGCCATGTTTCTTATCGTGTTCTACACCTTTACCATGATCGCCAACTTAATTGCGGCGCCATTTAATAGCGTACTGTCAGCAAAAATTGAGTCCCATCTTACCGGTAAAAAACCTGAAGACATAAACTCTGATAAGTTTATAAAACTGATCACACGAACACTGAAATCAGAAATACAGAAAATCCTGTATGCCATAAAATGGTTTATACCCCTCATCATTATTACTGTCATACCTGCGATCAATGTTGTTGCACCCTTCTTATGGATAATCTTCGCCGCATGGTTCTTTGCACTGGAATACAGTGATTACCCGTTAGCCAACCGTGGCCAGTTTTTCGACGAGGTAAAAACCTATAACAAGAAAAACAGAATGCGTACGCTTGGTTTAGGCACGGCGGTATTTATTATGACAAGCATTCCTGTCGTCAACTTTTTTGCTATGCCCGTTGCCATTGCCGGTGCCACGAAAATGACAACAAAGATTGATAACAAAACCGCACAAAACGAAACAACGGCATAATAATATGGATGATCGAACCACAGAATTAGAAATTCGCTTAACGCACCTTGAAGATACTATTGAAGTATTAAATCAAACCATCATCAAACAACATAATGAAATTGGCAGCTTGCAATTACAGGTTTCCATTCTCGAGAAAAAAATAAAAACATCACAAGCATCACCCGTCGCGCATGAAAGCGAAGAAACACCGCCGCCGCATTATTGACGGCTAATGACCGATAACGGCTGCGGTCACTCATAAACAATATCTAAAGTACTCTGTGTACATATGCTCTAGCTCCCTGAATAAGAACAGCCCTTAATCGTTTATTCGCTATTCTTCGGCTAATGCCAATCATGTTCGTTTTGCCGCCACTACTGTACTGTTTGAGCAATAAAGGGGTCAGTACCCTTTAACAGCGAACTATTATGTGAGCGGGTATATCAGGGAGATAAAATCGTGGTTTACGTGGCATATCGACATCCTTGTCTGATTGAATTATGTGTCAGTTTAGAGCATTTTTATTTTTAAAAACACTGAACAATGTGACTTTAAAGGGTACTGACCCCTTAAATTTTAGTAACATTTTCCAGGAATATCTTCCAGGAATACTATCCCTTAAATTCTTCCTAAAAAATTACCGCCCGCAGCGTAGCTATCTCGTTTCGTTCTATCAGCCATGATGCAGGCAGTCTCACATTCAATTTCAGTGCAGGAACAATCACGCCTTCATGCTCATCAGTGTTTTTTACAGCACACCCTGGTTCCCTCGCCCGCCTGAGAGGACACTTCCAGCTTGCATCCGATAATGCTCCCCCGGTAACGCATAATACGCATACCAATTCCTTCGCTACTGGCCTCATCTAGCTCAAAGCCTTTACCATCGTCATGCACACATAGTTCAAAGTGTTCCGCTTGGCCTTTGACCTCGATGGTGATGTTCTGCGGGTGTGCATGTTTAACCGCATTGTTGACCGCTTCCTGAACGATTCGATAGACCTGCATGGCGTTGGTTCGATCTTCGATATCAACGGCATCATTCGAATTGAAATGGCAGTTGATTCCTGTCTTGCTCTTAACGTCGCGCGCCAGCAGGGTGAGTGCATCTTTTAGCCCCGCCGGAGTGACAGGAACCGGCGACAGGCCGCGTGATAATGTGCGCGCATCACTGATGGCCGTCTGCAAATGCGAGATTAGCTCTTCCATCTGTGCCGCTTCAGGCAGATTTTGACTGGCCAGATTCTGTTTTACGGTGGAAGCCATCATACTTATTCCGGTCAACTGCTGGCCGAGGCCGTCATGAATTTCCTGTCCGATACGCTCCTGCTCCTGCGTACTGATATCAGAAATCTGTTTTTCTAGTTCTCTCTGCGGTGTAAGGTCGCGGATAATACCGATGAAAACGCCGAGAGGACCGGCTTTGCTGATCGTCAGTTCCAGCATGAAAATCGAGCCATCCTTGCGTCGCCCCGGCAGCTCGCGCGAAATGACATTAGCCAGATGCTGATCGGATTGCAGGCGGTGAGCCAGGAAACCGTCGTGCTCTTCGTCATATGGCGATGGCATCAGCATGTTGACATTGTGGTTAATCGTTTCTTCTTCGCTATAACCAAATATTTTTTCTGCCGCTTTATTGAAGTCGGTAATAATGCCATCCGCTTTGATGACAATGATAGCCTCGGCGGCATAATCCATTATCGTGCGCAGCCGTTCTTCGCTATCACGCAAGGCGAGTTCAGACAGATGGCGCTTGGTGACATCGTGTATGATCCACACTTCGTGATGATCAAACTTGTAAGCCGCGTATTCGATAAAACGCAGCTCGCCATCTTTACGCTTGGCCGAAAACGGGCCTGTCTGTCTCGGAAAACCTGCCTCGCGCTCCTTCAGATAAAACTTTCGATTTTCGGCCGCATGCTCGCCGTATAATTGGCCAAACCACGCATCCAGTGTCGTCAGTTCATCGCGGCTGTAGCCGGTAATTTGTTCAGCGGCATAATTCATCGTCAGCCTGTTGTTATTGAGATAAACCGCACCGGCAGGCAGGTGCTCAACCATATTCTGTAACCGCACTGTCTCGGCGCGTAAAGTGTCGAGTTGAGCGCGTTCGCTAATATCGCGTTCGGTCGTCGCCATGGCTACCGGCTGACCGGCCTCATCATAAAGTGGTGTCAGTGTGGCCCAGATGATCAGTGCGCGGCCATCTTTGGTCAGCCGGGTCGTATCGAATGATTTAATGTGTTCATCCTGTTTGATACGCGCGAGCAGCTTCTGCATAGCTTCCTGTTTGTATGCCGGCACCAGGTCACTGATATTCATTTTCAGCGCCTCGGTTTCACTGTAGCCATAAAGATGTTCGGCGCCGCGGTTCCAGTTAAGGATATGGCCGTCGAGAGCCACCACGCAGATGGCGTCGTCGGAGTCGCGTAACACGGTTGCCATACGTCGCAGTTGCGCTTCGGACTCGATCCGCCGGGTAATATCGATCAGTGTTACCACCAGCCCCTCGATGCGATTATCGGCCGTGCGATAGGGAAGCGTACGGCGAAGGTAATGGTGACCCGTACTGGCGGTGAGTTCACTGTCCAGCGGGGCCAGTTTGTCCAGTACTTGACGGGCATCAGTCAGCAGACTTTCACCGGTAAAGTCGGAGGCAAAGGTGCTGATCGGGCGGCCGATGTCACTGCTGATCAGACCCAGCAATTTTCCGGTAGCCGGGGTGAACTGGCGGATATTTAAACTGGTGTCGAGAAACAGGGTGGCGATGTCTGCGCTGTCGAGCAGATTAGTCATATCATTGTGCGCCTTATCCAGCTCCTCTACCTTGTCCTGCAGCTGACTGTTGACGGTGCTTAACTCTTCGTTGAGTGACTGCAGCTCTTCCTTCGACGTTTCGAGTTCCTCGTTGGCCGATTGCAGCTCCTCGTTCATCGACATGATTTCTTCATTGGAGGCTTTCAGTTCTTCGTTGGAGCCTTCCATGTCTTCGATCGTGCTCTGCAGATCTTCGCGCGTTGCCTTCAGTTCATATTCCAGCTGGCGCACCAGTGTAGAATCTTCGAAGTTTGTTGTCTCCACTATGGCCTCGCCTGTATCTGCTTCGACGGCTTCGCGTTTCTGGAAGGTCACCAGCAATAATCCCTCGGCCTGTCCAGGCTCGATGATCGGCTTGACGGAAAGCGTGCACGGCTGCCAGCTGTGGTTGTATTTAACCCGGGCAGCGACGTTTTCTACCGGCAGGTTTTCATGGATGGCCTGGTGACAGGCGGCACGCAATTTGGTCTGTAGACCCTGACGAGCCATGGCGATCAGATCGTGAGTAGGCTCACCGGTGGGTGGTTCCAGAAATTCGCCGGTCTCTCCCTGAAAGTAGAGGACTTCATATTTACGGTTGATCAGCACGGAGGCCGGGGCATATTCGATCAGCAACTGGCGTTGCGTCAGCTCGGCATAATTTATCGCACGCGAGGAAGCCGGTTGCAATGCTGGCAACAACATGTCTCGGCGTTCGGATGCGGTGGTAATCGGAAATTCTACAAGATCACGACGGCTAGGGCCGACACGACGAAACAGGCGCCATTTCTTCGATAAGGTTTCAAACTGGTCGACCTGTCGCCCGACCGTTTCCGATGAACCGAGAAACAGGTAGCCATCTGGATTGAGTGAAAAATGGAACAGCGAAATCACTTTTTGCTGTATTTTTGACTCGAGGTATATCAGCAAGTTACGGCAGCTGATGAGATCAAGTTTGGAGAACGGCGCATCGCTGATCAAATCTTGCGCGGCGAATACCACGTAATCCCGCACCTGTTTATTAATCAGATAGTGGTCGCCGCTGTGGGTAAAGAAGCGCGCCAGTCGTTCCGGCGTCAGGTCAGCTGAAATGCTGACCGGATAACTACCCCGCCTGGCAAGATCCAGTGCAGCGTCATCAATGTCGGTGGCAAAAATTTGCAGGTTAGGGGTTTTGCCTGCCGCCGTATATTTTTCTATCAGCAACATGGCGATCGAATAAGCTTCCTCGCCGGTGGCACAGCCGGGAATCCAGATGCGGATCGGTGTCTCATTATCTTTATCCGCGAGCCATTGCGATACGACCGTCTTTTCCAGCATGGCGTAGGCATCCGGGTCACGAAAAAAGCTTGTCACACCGATCAGCAGGTCGCGAAACAGCGCTTTTGCTTCGTCCGGGTGGGTGCGTAGATATTCGCTGTAATCAACCAGTTGATCGATGTGGTTGACGCCCATGCGACGTAACACTCGACGCAAGATCATGTTTTTGCGGTAGTTGCGAAAATCGTATTTAGTGTGCTCTGCGCAACAAGAGCAGCACCTGATCGAGTTGTTCGCGTTCTGTTTCTTCTATGGTTTTCGCTTGCCACGCACCGCTCACATAAGCATGCTGTACATAGCAGATCAACGCTTCTGCCATTTTTTCGGGTGGCAGAATGTAATCGCACAATACCGGTATCGATCGCGTTCTGCGGCATATCGCTATACTCGGCGGTGTCAGGTTGCTGCACTATCACCATGCCGTCGTTCGCCTTGATGGCCTGCAGGCCGAGGCTGCCGTGTGAACTGGTACCGGACAGAATAATACCGATGGCGCGCTCCATCTGGTCGACTGCCAGTGAACGCAGAAAATGGTCGATTGCGGTTTCTACCCTGCTCGACTGCGGCGGTTTTGAAAGATGCAGTTTGCCGTCTTCGATCACCAGATATTTTCCCGGCGGAATGATATAGACGTGATTGGCTTCAACCGCCATCGCTTCCTTCGCCTCACAGACCGGCATATCGGTCTGTGAGGCGAGCAATTCGACCATCAGGCTCTGGTGAGTTGGATCCAGATGTGGCACCAGCACAAAAGCCATGCCACTGTCGGCCGGCATCACGCTGAAGATAGCTTTGTAGGCGGCCAGTCCACCCGCCGAGGCACCGATACCCACGACGGGGCAGATGTGCCGGCCAGCATTTTTTATGACGGAGGTATCGCCTGCGGCCAATGGCTTCGGAGGTGTCGACTTTTGTCTGGACATAACTACTCGTATATAGAACTGTTTGGAAACCACAATGGCGATGTATCTGCCGTAGTTTACATACTACTGCACGCCAGGGTACGAATCTCAGTCAAGATTGACTGAAAATACTGGAGTATCGATGAAATCAATGCAATGAGCAGCAGGTTAAATGGTATCGAGCGACCACTCCACAGCACTGCGCACCAGTTCCCCGGCAGACTTCAGCCCCAGTTTTACCTTGATATTAGCGCGATGTGTTTCGATGGTTTTGATGCTGAGATGCAGTATTTCAGCAATTTCACTGGTGGTTTTGCCATGACCGATAAGCTCAAATACTTCGAGTTCACGGTCGGATAACTTTTCTATCGGAGAGAGGGTCGATATGCCTGGTTTGTCACCCTGCTCAAGTAACAGTCGCTCGGTCATCTGTGGACTGAGATAGACTTTGCCACCGAGCACCAGCCGGACAGCAAGGATGACTTCTTCGCTTGCTTCCTGTTTGGTGATGTAACCTCTGGCGCCGGCGCGCAGAACGCGATTTGCGTACAAATCTTCATCGTGCATGGACGAGACCAGGATAAGGATTTTGGGTTGCATAATCTTCATACGTTTAATCAGATCCAGACCATTACCGTCGGGTAGCGAAAGATCGACAATCGCCAGATCCGGGGTATAGTGCTTGAGCAATTGCATCGAATCAGCCATCGTTGCCGCTTCACAACATACGCTAAGATCTGGTTCGATTTCGATAAGTTGACGAAGCCCGCTACGCACTAGCGGATGATCATCAACGATCATGATGCTTACTTTTCGCATAATGTTGCCAGGGGTATTATTAATCCGCTTTCCGGGAAAGAAACATAGATGTCGTGTATCGCTTAGCATTGAGATTACACCGATTCAAGTCGCTGTACAGATTTTTTAACAGGCAGACATTGATGACGGGTTAATACCGGTTGGCAATGAGCGCTGGTATTTTTTAAAGAGGCAGAATTTGTAACCATTTGACACCTATACCTAATAGTCCCATCGAAGGCGAGGCTATATTAATAATGCCATTTTCATATGACTGATTTTCCGGGTCACTTTGTTGATACAAACAGCCAAATAAACAATGCATAAACTCTCGCGAGATGAGCAAAATCCTATATTAAAAAAAAGCGATGACAGCTAAGCCAGCCTTTTCCGTTCCCTCAGTAAAACTACGTCGACACGGTTCAGAAACTTGAAAATACAGGCGGACAAGTCAAAATCTTTCCTCACGCAATCACTCATATCCTGTTACTTAATATATACCTGACAGAGCTACCCTGCCATCAGGGTTCCCCCTAATATATACTCGAGATAAGGCCTGACCCCGTAATTTCTTGAGTATGGCTAGTGAAAAAAAATATTTGTCCGCGAATAACGCAAAGGACGCGAATATAAGCAAGAATATAATAGATGTTTTAAAAATCTGTAGGCCCGTATAAGGCACGCTGCAGGCAAAAAATCTGTAGGCCCGTATAAGGCACGTCTGCAGGCAATACCTGACAAAAAAGCCGTCAACAACAAAGTCTTATCACGGCCTACAAAAATATGTTTTTTCGCGTCTTTTGCGTTATTCGCGGATTAATATTTTTTAAACTTTTCAATGAGCATTGTGGGTCGTAACTTCTCTATCAGATAGCTATAGAGAAGGTTCAGTCATGATACCTGTCGGGTAATATAAAACACATATTTACAACTGTCAGATCAAGTTTGAGCTATTACAGCTTAATCCTTACAAAACACCACGGCGTTTATCGCTGTCTAGTTCATCCTCAGGCAGTATCCGTTCCTGCGCTACACGCCACTGCCCGTCCTCTTCTTTTTGAATGATGAATTCAATGCCACTGGTATTTATACTGTCATCGTTGCCTTCAACCGTTTCTATTGATTTAAACATGATGCGAGACGGTGTCTCAGCAAGAATATTCAATCCCTGGTAACTGACTTTTTTAAGCAGTTTATTGTCAAACTCATGCTTGCATTGATTAAACCAGTCGTCATAAGTAATCACTTCAAAATCGGGAACGCCGTAGACACTGACGTTTTTTGAGATGAGGTTCATGTGTGCATCAAAATCCAGCTTGTTTGCTGTCTCTGCCATTACGGCTAAAAATTCTAGTGGTTTCATAAATTTTCGTTAATGTGCCTTTGTTGCACTTTGTATTAATAATATGAACTGGATGTTCTTTATGATTGTTGATCGATTAGCTTTCGACGATATTCAATAACTACCGGGCTGTCTTTGCCTAACATGATAAACAGGCCACGCACGCATAAGCTGGCAATGCCGTCACGCCAGCTGCGATTGAGTTTGATAATACGCAATAAAATGTCCATCGCTTCAGTGAAGTTGCTGTGCATTATTTTATGGCTGCATAGCTGAAACAGCAATGTCAGGTCATCAGGTTTCTCTTGTAATTGCTGTTGCAGTGTATCCAGCGCCGCTGCACTGTGCGCTGTCGAAATAAACAGCGCGTTAGTCATTAATACGACAGCTTCATCACTTTCGTTTTTTAGCGGTGTTTTTTCCAGTAGCGCATAGGCCTGCTCATAGGCCTCCTCTTTCATTAATAACTTTGCATAGGCAAGCAGGATACGAGAATTTTCTGGATCAACAAAAATCAGTTTATTTAACTGCTCGAAGGCAGCTGCTTTATTGCCGTTCTGGTATTCATTAACTGCCAGCGCTAAATCTTTGTCCGATTCACGCGCAAGATACTTGTCCAGCATCTTTTTGAAACTGCCGGGTGAATCATAACCATGTATCTGGTCAACAACTTCACCATTGATAAACAACTTCACTGTTGGCACACTGTTGACACCATAATCGTGCGCTAACTGTTTCTCTTTATTGGTATCGATATTCACCAGTAGAAACTGTCCGTTATAATCATTTGCCAGCTTTTCAAGTACCGGCCACAGACGCAAACATGGCCCGGCATTATCCGACCAGTAATTCACCATTACCGGCCCCTTATGAGAGTTGCTCAGTACCGCCTGATTAAAATCATCGCCCGTCACATCAAGAATATAGGCGCTCATTGGCATTCCCCGATCGAGCTGGCACGGCATCGTTTGTAATTGGACCAGGTTGTGTCACTCAAAATAGCGCCTGTAAATATGGATTCTTCAATTTCAGCTTGTCGAAATGACGCTTTAGTCAAATTTGCCTCGGTAAAATCAGCATCTCTGCAATCAGATTCATCCAGTATGGCTTTACTCATATCGGCCTTTATAAAAATGGTTTCATGTAATCGCGCTTCTCGAAATACAGAATGACTTAATATTGCCCGCTCAAATCTGGCACGTTTCAACTGACTTCGTTCAAAATTGGCTTTATGCAGCCGGGCATCGGTAAATATTGCAGACTCAAGTTTGGCATCATAAAAGTTCGCACTGTCAGCCCTGACACCGCTGAAATCCGCGTTATTAAGGTTTGAGCGACTAAGACGGCTATGTTCTAACACAGCATTTTTGAAACTCGCGCCCTGCGCCTTAACCGCAAGCAATCGAGCATTAGTCATTCTGGCGCCATCAAATCGCGTGTTTTCAAGCTTTGAAAAATTAAAGTCTGCATTTTCCAGAATCGCAGCTGAAAAATCCGCATTGCTAAAATCAGCACCGGTTAAAACCGCATCAGTTAAGTCTATGTTTTTAAAATCTTTTCCAGTAAAATCACAATTTGCCCAGTTAACGGCAGGTGCGGCTTCATCCTCACAGGCAGAATAAACGGGAGTAACGCCAAAGATGACGAAAAACACCATAAACAGGGAGTTGACCAGTGTATTAGGCATACTTTTACCGATAAATTTACTAGAATTCAAAATGTTTGTTTTTATTTTCACAGTTCAGGATTTTACAGCGATTCACTAAAGAATGTTATCCATTAAGCCCATATACCGCCACTTCCTGTTATTTATCCTTGTTACCTCGGCAAGTATATTAAGCACATCCCCTGCGCACGCGGAAAACGATGAAGATTTTCGGCAAGAGCCTATCTTCCCCATTCCGCAAAAAATCGAAGTCAATGAAAACAAGGTAAAACTGGGAGAAACGCTGTTTTTTGATAGCCGGTTATCTAAAAACAATACACTTTCATGTGCAAGCTGTCACCAGCTTGAATCTGGAGGCGATGACAATGTTGCCATCGGCATATCACACTCTGGCGGTTTACATGTCATAAACACACCCAGTATTTTTAATGCGGTATACAATTTCAGACAAAACTGGAATGGCTCAGCAAAATCATTACATGAACAAATAGAATTACTGATGACAAGCCAGCATGAGTTTGATCACACCTGGGATGCAGTCGTTGCAAAACTTGCTAGCGATGCTAATCTAAAACACGAATTTACTCTCAGCTATGCCGACGGCATAACTAAAAACAACATTATTGATGCCCTTGTCGAATTCGAAAAAACACTAATCACCCCAAATTCCCGTTTTGACCGCTACCTTAGAAATGAGCGTAATGCCCTTACTAAAGAGGAATTAGAAGGTTATAAACTTTTCAAAGAACTGGGATGCATCTCATGCCACCAGGGGATAAATATTGGCGGCAATCTTTACCAGAAATTTGGTGTGTTTTATAACTACCTGGCCGAACAGGGAAATATAAATAAAGCGAATCATGGAAGGATGAACATAACCGGGCGTTTAATCGACGACAACGTGTTCAAAGTCCCTTCATTACGCAATATTGCAGTAACCGCACCTTACTTTCATGATGGCAGCGCTAAAACCATCGAAGAAGCGATAGATATTATGGGCAGAACACAATTAGGAAGAGATTTAAAAGTGGATGAGATTATTTTCATAAAAGCATTCCTGCAAACCTTAACTGGCGAATACAAAAACAAACCCTTGGTGTCAAATAATGATTAAAGGACATCTCAATTACTGGTTTGGTTTCTTGCTTTTAATAACCGTGATCAGCTTCTTTTTTTATAAAAGTATTTTTAGAGAACTGCCACTCAACGAAATCATCAGTACTATTGAAGAAGTGCAGGATTTGCACGTGCAACTTCATCGCGATTTGTTACGCTTTAGAAGTAATCAGATACAACAATATGACACATTAAATAAAACATTACAGTCTATTGAAAACAACATAATGTCTCTCAACAACAGTCGTATTGCAAAAGGCGAAATTGGCGTCGAGGCTATTAGGGAACTGGCTAATTTAATCAAACATGATTCTGATTTAGTTGAAGATTTCAAAACACATCACGCAATACTGCAGAACTCATTATTTTACATTTACAATGTTGGCGCAGATATCTATTCGACAAACCCTGAAGAAACATCCCGGCAGAAACAACAAACTATTGCTGAACTTATTACGCTTCTACTAGAGTACAACGATAACCCTGAAGACAAAATTGCAAATAAAATCTACCCGCTTATCGATACCCTGAACCACAATCCCGACAGCAATACAAAAGCACTTATCAATCACAGCTTAATGATTATTGAACGGCTGCCCGAGATCGACGACATTTTGATGCAATTTAATTCACTGCATGTTGAAAAAAAGATAATTTCATTAAAAGACAAAGCAACCACATTAAGAAACAGCCAAAACAACAATGCGCAAATATTTAATATACTGCTGTTTCTATGCACCATTTACCTGGTTTTCTATATTCTATATATATTCATTTCGCTACGAAAAAATGAAGATAAACTGGAAAAAAGCAACACTAACTTAAATAACGAAATCGTTCTTAGAAAAAAAACGGAAAAAGCACTGTACCAGCTGGTGAATATTGATAAAAGCAGCAACAGTGGCGATAATGATGGCAGAATATTACCTTTGTTAAAGGCATTATGTAACGCGCTCGATGTCGAATTCGCATACATTTGTCAGATAAACCCCTCAGGTTATAGTGCTGAAATATTAGGATTACTCGATCACGGTATGTTCAGTAGCAATTTCACTTACTCATTACTTCATACTCCATGTGAAGAAGTCATTAAATATGGACGCCTGGTACACAACCGTGATCTTTCTGACTACTTCCCACACCACCACGAAAAGCTATACCATGGCGCTGTCAGTTATATCGGAATAAGCCTGATCGATAACAAAGAAAACGTTCTTGGTTTAATCGCAATCGCCAGTAAATCGCCTATAGCCGATACTAATCTGGCAGAGAATATCCTGACCATCGCGACATCACGCGCAATCATAGAAATCGAGCACCAGGTTGAACTCAGCAAACAAAAACGCTACCAGCAAGGACTGGCACTTATTGATGAATGGATCACGCGTCTGATAACCGAGGGTTACGACAAAGATGCATTCTTTAATAATGTATGCCGTGCGGCACAGGAGATAACTAAATCACAACTCGCCGCCTTCCCTGTAATAAACAAAGACAAACGAACGTACCGATTCCTTTCGGCCACGGGATTAGAATGCGAAAAACTGCAGAACTTAACACTTGACATTAACGATGGCGGCCCGTGCATCAGAACAATCATTAATAACAAAACACTGTTAATAAACGACGTGGCATCAGACTCACGTTCAAACAATTCATTATCTGCTCGTTTAAGCGTCAAGTCATTACTAATCACGCCGGTTACTTTAAATGATACACCTTATGGCGCAATTGCCGTCTATAAAACACAAGATGATTTTGACAGTGTCGATGAGCAATTATTAAACCAGTTTAGCCAAAGCGTTCAAATGGCGATCATTAATATGCGGCTGGTCAACGTTATAAAGACAGAACGGGAACGCGCGGAAGTCACCCTGCATTCTATTGGTGATGCTGTCATCACTACAAATACTAATGGCGAAATAGAATACATGAATCATGTCGCAGAATCTTTGACCGCATGGTCGCTTAACGAATCAAAAAACAAAGCTGTACAAACAGTTTTTAGAATCGAGGACCTGGATACCGGCGAACCCATTCATGACATTGTTAAATCCTGCCTTGATGACGGCATAAGCATTAATAAAAGCCTCTTAAGCCTGGTCAGTAAAAACGGAAACAAGAAAGACATTGAAAGTTCGATATCACCCATACTGAACACCTCAGGCAATGCGGAAGGCGTCGTCATTGTGTTTCATGATGAAACACAACGCCGTCACCTTGAAAACACGATAAAACACCAGGCTGTTCATGATCCGTTAACCGATTTATTAAACCGTGATGCTTTCAATAGTGAAGTATCAGATCATGTCTCTAGTGCGATAAACAATAACAAAACTCATGTTTTATGCCACATGAACCTTGACCGCTTTAAACTCATCAATGACACAGCCGGCCACAGTGCGGGCGACCAGTGCCTGATTGAAGTCACAGCGCTGATACTGTCATGTATACGTAGTGAAGATATTTTAAGTCGTCTCGGCGGTGATGAGTTCGGTTTGATATTAAAAAACTGTACGCTAAAAAGCGCGCTGAAAATCACCAACAAAATCGTCAATGTCGTCTCTAAAATGAAATTCAGCTGGGAAGATTGCGATTATAAACTGGGGATTAGTATCGGCCTTAACCCTTTAAATGAAGGTTCGCAAGACACTGCTAATGCAATAAGAAAAGCGGATCTCGCCTGTTATACGGCTAAAGAACTTGGCAGAAGCCAGGTTTATGTCTACCAGGAACAGGACAGCGAGCTCATTAGTCGACAGGAAGAATCATATTGGGCAAGAAGAATACATAATGCCATTGAGAGCAACCGATTGTGTTTATTTGCGCAACCTATTGTCTCGCTGAAAAACGTCAATCATTTAAAAACCCATGTTGAAGTTCTGGTTCGTCTGCTTGATGAAGATGACCAGTTAATTAAACCAGAGGCTTTTATACCGGCTGCTGAACGTTACAATTTAATGCATTTACTCGACAGGAAAATTATTTACGAGACTTTTTCTTTCATCAGTAAATACGCCGATCATGATGAAGATAACACGCACTTCTCAATCAATTTATCGAGCAATACATTAACCGATAAAACTATCGTTGATGACATTATGAACATGGCAAAAACGTTTGCCATTGATACAAAAACAATTTGTTTTGAAATCACAGAAAGCGCTGTGATTAAAAATCTTCAGCAAGCCAAAAAACTAATAAAAAGCTTAAAGTCTGTTGGCTTTAAATTTGCACTTGATGATTTTGGTTGCGGCCTGTCCTCATTCCAATATTTGAAAAATATGCCCGTCGATTATCTCAAGATCGACGGCAGCTTTGTTGCCGACATGGTTAACAACAACATCGACCAGGCAATGGTTGCAGCCATTAATGAAGTAGGACATAACATGGGAATCGAAACCATTGCAGAGTATGTCGAAAACGATCAGATTATTAAAAAGCTGCAAGATCTCAAGGTAGATCTTGCGCAGGGTTATGGTATACAGCAGCCTAAACCACTGGAGGAAGTCCTTACTTTCAATACCGACGAAAACTCATCGTCGCTTAAAATCGTTCACCATGAACCGTGATGGACTCAGGTAGTCAACCAGCCTTTTGCTAACCGGCATCGGCTCCCCTGTTACCTGAGCTGCAATAATTTCAGCTGATAAAAAACAACTTGTAAAACCACGTGAGCCATGGGCGGCAGAAACATACAGACCATTGTGGTATTGCGCTAACGGGTATTCTTTATTGTTGTTGCCATGACAAATATCTGCATACGCTTGCTTAAAGAATCCCTCATCAGGCAACAGCCCAACAATCGGGCAACGATCTTTGGACATCGAGCGAAACCCCACCCAGGCATCACAATAATCCTCCATATCAAACACACCCGGTTGCATGCGGTCAATTGCTGCTAATAAATCCCTGTTATCATCCGCATCAATTTCGAGCGAAGCATTATCTCTTGCATACGTCGCTCCCAGATAATGCTTGTTTTGGATGGCAGGCGTAATATATTTATCTGCATTAACCGCTTTAATAATAGATTCTGACAGCGGTTTTTCATTGAAAACAGCAACCTGACCTCGTACTTTTTCTATCGGCAATGGAGCATGCAACAGCAAATCATTCACCGCTATACCATTTGCAGTAACAACAACCTCGGAAGACGCGATCAGGGTATTTTCAGACATACAATGCCAACGATTATCGACACGTTTAATTGCATCAATTTTGGCATGACCGATATTTAGCCGGGCACCACATTCCTTTTTAATTACTTCACATAGACTTTCCGGTAACACCACACCGGCTGAAGCATAATCAACATAGACTCTGTCATCGTCTAATCCTGCCGCTGGATTGACAAGGCCATCAGGTAAGTCGTTTAATATTGCAACATAATCATGGTTAAACTGAAATTTATCCAGTATCTGAAATGCTCTTTTTTTATCCAGTAATTGCAGTAATCCATCATTGAACCAGAATTTTTCCCTGTATTTATCCTGTAATTTTTTTAACACATACAAGCTATAACAGTATGCCGCTGTATAAAATTCTGTATCTATATCATTATTCACCGACAATCGTGGATAAACAATAGCCGCAGGATTTGCCGACGTTTCTTTGGCAACATCACCGTGTTTATCAATAATGGTTACTGACCAGCCTCTTTTTATCAAAGAAAAAGCGACACAAAGGCCAGCTATACCCGCACCGATAACCGTGGCCTGTTTATCTATAACCTTATATTTTTTTGGCAGACAGTACCAGGGCTCGTCAACATAGTGTGACAAGGATATTTCATCACCACTGTACTGTGCAACAAGCATTTCTCGCTTGTTTGCATATCCCTGCACCTTGTTAACAGTAAAACCATTTTGCTGTAGATGCCGTTTTACAAAACCCGCTGAGGTGTAAGTACTGCAGCTTGTTCCAGAAAAACTGTTTTGCGCAATTTTCTCAAACAATTTCGCAGACCACATGTCAGCATTTTTTGCCGGTGAAAAACCATCAAGATACCAGACGTCAACCTTAAGGTTTTCATCTTTTAGCGCGTCGAACGCATCCATGAATTTATAATGGATAACAACGCGATTATTGAAAAGATGGCGGCTATGTGAAGCATTAACCGCAGGAGGATAATCATCTACCAGCTCATCACAATATTCTTTCAACTCCGGGTATTGCGATATAAGTTCAACAATCGCATCCGGTGACAGCGGGTATTTCTCTATTGCGATGTAGTGTAAACATTTGTCCTGTTTACACTCTGCCAGGTGCCTGAGCCACTCACGTATGGTCAATAGACAATTTAAACCACTGCCAAAGCCAAGTTCAGCAATAACAAAATCACGGTTTTCATGCCAACGCTCAGGCAATCCGTTATTTTTGAAAAACACATGCCTGAATTCACCTTCACCTGAAACCTGCTCATTTTCACCTGATGAATAATAGATATCATCAAATGTTTCGCTATATGGTTGTCCATCACGCCAGGTAAAATTTGAATACTGCATATAAGATCAGGAATAGGTAAAATAGACGGCTAAGTTTGATTACCGTATCTTAAACTCACCGACGAATTATGCAATTAACGAATAAAACCATTTTAATTACCGGTGCCAGTGATGGTATTGGCAAAGCAACCGCCATAGAATGCGCAAAACTGGGTGCAACCGTCATTATTCACGGAAAAACAACACCAAAACTCGAAATACTGTATGACGAAATAGTTAACGCGGGTTACACAGAACCGGTCATTTACCCGCTTGATTTTGAAAAAATGACAGCTGAAGATTGTGAAACCTTAAACGATGTCATTAACAAGGAGTTCGGCAAACTCGACGCATTGTTCAATAATGCCGGCTGGCTGGGCGCATCGACCCCTATTCAACAGTATGACCTGAAACTCTGGCATCGTGTCATGCAGATCAATTTAAACGCAACTTTTATGCTAACGCAGGCATGCATCCCATTACTCAACAATGCCAGCAACAGCTCTATCGTTTTTAATTTAGATGACAAGAGTACGGCATACTGGGGCGCTTATGGTGTTGCTAAAGCAGGATTGCGTTCTTTTATGGAAATTCTGTCAGATGAGCTGGAATCCAGTTCAATAAATGTTAGCGGTTTAATTCCAGGTAAAGTTAAAACCAATTTCAGAATTCGAGCGTTTCCTGCCGAAGATTCATCAACACTAACAAAACCGGATGAAGTCGCAAAAGCGGCTGTTTTTCTCTTGAGTGAAAAAAGTAAAACGATTAATGATGCGCCATCACATGGAAAAATCTTCCAGCTTGAAGACCTGCTGCCTTATATTAGCTAACGTCAGCTTGCCGGTGACGATTTAGCGACAGCCTGCCTGACTGACTTCTGGCTAATTAGTCCTGTTTTACAAAAACCGGTTTAACCATTACCAGAAAATAAGCTGTGGCAATGCCGGCCGAACCAAATATCATACACATCACCATAATTTGATACCTGGCAGCGATCAACGGCGAAACACCCGATAATATTTGCCCCGTCATCATTCCCGGCAGGGAAACCAGGCCGACAGCAAACAGTGAATTTATAACCGGAATAAGTGAAGACTGTAGCGCAATTTTTCGTGCGGTATCATAACAAACACCACGTTCGATTTCTGCATTTAATCGCTCCGCAGCAAGACTAACACTGTTCATTGTATTTGCAAAAATCATTCCTGCAATTGGAATTATTGACTGCGGCGAGTACCAGGGATCAAGATGCAACACGCCCTGCGAAATTAATAACAGCGTAAGACCACCGCCAAATGCAATTGATATAAAGGCATGTTTATACAACACCAGTCTTTTATCAGCAACGGTGCCAAGGGCGATCCAGCTGGAAGCCAGCACCATCACCGCCAGTATAGCCATAACAATGAGTGAACTGTCCGATTCAAAAATATAGCTCAAAAAATAACCAATAAGCAACAGCTGAGTCAGCATACGCAAGACAGCGTAAAACGCGTTAGTCGTTTTAAGTGACCACTTAAAAAGAATAAAAAGCGTTATTAACACTGGAATAAAAGCCAGCGATAAATTGATTAGCGGTATTGTTTGTAAAGAACCATTCATGTTTTTATTAGAAATTAAGACTTCACCACAGACGCCGGCAAGGATGCTGGTGGTAGAGCAACGCATGGAGCAGTTGCTCTACCACCAGCATCCTTGCCGGCGTCTGTGGTTAACATTTTTATTTCAAGCTACAACACTACTCCATCAAATTAATTTCTATGCCTTGTTCACGAAGATGGTCTGCACGTTTGTCGACGAAACGTTGGAAGTTATTTTGCGTTTTATATGCAGCAGATGCGACATAGTCCATTGCTGTTTGCGTATGGAAAGCCTTCAAATAAGCATCAGTGCGAAAAACCTCTTCACCCTTATGATCAAAAAACAACAAACTTGGTGCATATGTCACCTTAAGTTTTTTAGCCCAGTCACGAACAGTCGACTTATTACCGGCGGGTGTAGTGATTACCTGGTTCGACCACATATCAAGTACCAGCACATTAAAATGCGACAACAATTCAATGCTTTCTTTTCGTTTCAATATATCCAGATGTAATTCGTCACAGCTGCTGCATTTTTTTTGTTCAAACATAATCAACAGCGGTTTGTCATGGCGTGATAAATCAGTTGTTGACACTACCGTGTTCACCTCATGGTGAATACGCCCTGTAGATGGTTGCGGATTAACTTTTTCCATGTAATCCTGATAACTTATATTTAATTCCTGCTTATTGCCAATATAATCCAATAAGGCACTAAATTTTTCAGGCGGATAATAACCATTTGCGCGAAATACGACTTTTTTATTTTCATCAAAAAACAACAAAGTCGGTGTGTACTGAACTTTCAAAACCTCTGCAAACTCTTTTTCTGTATAAACCTTGTCACCTACCGTAACTTCCTGGTCACCCCACAGATTAATAGCAACCACATCAAAATATTTTTTTGTTCTATCAGAAACAGTTCGCTGACTGAAATTATCTTCCAGTAACTTTTTACAATAGGGACAGCCATCTTGATAATAATAAACCATTAAACGTTTATCATTTTCTGCAGCTTCTTCAATGTCCTCAAATAAATCCAGGAAAGAGACTTTAAACCAGGCAGGTTTAGTCTGGTAACCAGGGTTCACCATGCCGGGGGCAAGCTCACCTTCAGTTTTAGCGAAGACCTGGGGAAGGATCAACGAGCTAACCGTAATCCAGAATAAGAGGGATTTCAGGGGTATGGCTTTTATCATAAAAAAGGGCCCTAGTTAAAAACATGCCAACAGCTTAATGCCTGTTGCTCGTTCCTTTTTTAGCATGCGTTGTTTTCGACTGGACTGACTTGGCATCCTTTCTCAAGCCGGTCTTTCTGCTTTGACCGCTAGAAGAACGAGAAGTTTTCACATTTTTTGATTGTGACTTACTTCCATATAACTGATTTTTTATAGATAAGTTTCTGGCTTTTTCACTTCTTTCCTTCGACATCTCATCACGTGATTCAGGCCATTCAAGTTTCACGTCATTAAATAAGGCTTTTATTGCATCAAGTGATAACTCGACTTTTTTACCTACCTTTAAATCACGCGGCAACACAATATTGCCATATCGAACCCTGGTTAATCGGCTCACTCGCAAATCCTGCGATTGCCAAAGTCGGCGTACTTCGCGGTTTTTTCCTTCTTTCAAAACCACATGATACCAATGATTGGCACCCTGACCGCCACTATCCGTTATCTGCTCAAACTTGAGCAGACCATCTTCCAGTTCAACGCCTTTTAACAAGTTTTTAATGATGTTATTGGTCACTTCACCATTGACTCTGACCGCATATTCACGTTCGATTTCACTGGAAGGATGCATCAGATGATTTGCCAGCTCACCATAATTTGTAAACAACATCAAACCACTGGAATTAATGTCGAGACGACCGACACCGATCCAGCGCCCTTCTTTTAATCTACCGATACTTTGAAAAACAGTTTTTCGGCCTTCTTCGTCTTTTTGAGTACAGATTTCCCCTTCCGGTTTATTATAAAGAAGGACCCGTATGCGATTGACATCAGCGCTAATGACAGCTCGACGATTACCGATATTGACTTTATCGCCCTGCACGACATGGTCACCGAGTTTTGCAAGCTGGCCATTGATACGAATTTTTTCTTCGCCGATTAAACGCTCGATTTCACGACGCGAACCATAACCCATTCGTGCCAGTGCTTTCTGTATTCGTTCACCCTGAACGGGCTCCTGTGTCATGAGTTAATTCTCAGTGTGTGGGAGAGTTTTTTATAATGCGTGGCAGAAAAAACATTAAGCATTAAAAACTTGTTTTTCAGTTTCTTGCTGTTCATCAGCGGTGTAATCTTCAGCTACCAGCTCTTCATCAAGCAGGTCTTCAGCAACACTGTCTGCAGAAGCCGCATGCTCAGCTGCTTGTACTTCGTCGAGTTGATTTTCATCACTTGCTTCGACTGTGCCTGCACCATGCAAAGATACATCATCAGCAGATGGCTCTGAATCGCTTTGGTCTTCATTATGCTTTTCCTGAGTCTCTGCTGAATCATCGTCATTAGTACTGTCTGTCGATGCATTTTCGGCATCATCATCAAACTCAAGCTCGGGATGAATGCTGTCCAGATCTTTTAGCTCAGCCAGGGTTGGTAACTGATCGAGTGACTGTAAATTAAAATAATCGAGAAATTCTTTTGTTGTGCCATAAAGCGCTGGTTTACCCGGCACATCTTTATGACCAAGCACTTTTATCCAGTCACGCTCAAGTAAGGTTTTAATAATATTTGAACTTACACTAACACCGCGCACTTCTTCAATTTCGCCACGCGTTATTGGTTGGCGATAGGCAATAAGCGCCATGGTTTCCAATAATGCCCGCGTATAACGCGCAGGCCTTTCTTCCCATAAACGGCCAACCCAGTTGGCATATTCCTGCTTTACCTGCAAACGAAAACCACTGGCAACCTGCTTTAATTCATAACCACGTGTTTCATAATCATCCGCCATTTCATGCAGTGCTTTACGAATTTCATCACGCGTGGGCCGCTCTTCATCCAGCTCAAACAATGCCTCTAATTGAAGCACGGTTAAAACTCGGTCAGCGGCCAGTAAAATTGCTTCAAGAATATTTTTAAGTCTAGTTGTATCCATAATTCGCTCTTTTCTTATTGTGGCGTACTATCGCTGCCAGCTTTATTATTAGAGTTATTCTCATTGTGAAAAACATCAGATTCATCGTTGCCGCTGGCAGCTATGGCTTTTAAATGAATAGGTGCGAACGATCCGGACTGAACTAAATCGATCAATTGTTCTTTTACCAGTTCAAGAATTGCCAGCAGTGTAACAACCACGCCACGGCGCCCTTCTTCAATGGTAAATAAACTGGTGTAATTAGTAAAACCATCGGTACTGATGGCACTCAGTACGCTGCTCATGCGCTCACGTACCGACAATGCTTCGCGTTGAATGTGATGGTGTGAATACATATCAGCGCGGGCCATTGCATCTTTAAAAGCAAATAAAATATCTTGCAAATCCACTTCAGGCACAGGGCGGTCGCGATGTATTTCCGGCGGTTCAATATCGGTTAAATAGAAATCACGGCCGGCGCGAGGTAGTTTATCGATATTCTGCGCAGCGGTTTTAAATCGTTCATATTCCTGTAAACGGCGAATCAGTTCAGCGCGCGGATCATCTTCATCTTCACTTTCTACGTGTCGCGGCAATAACATACGCGATTTAATTTCAGCCAGCATGGCGGCCATCAGTAAATATTCCGCCGCCAGTTCAATTTTTAAATTCTGCATTAACTCAATGTAATGCATGTACTGGCGGGTGGTCTCTTTTAGAGGAATATCGAGAATATCAATGTTCTGGCGTTTAATCAGATAAAGCAGTAAATCCAGCGGACCTTCAAAAGCTTCCAGGATAACTTCAAGCGCATCGGGGGGAATATAGAGATCGTGCGGAATAACAGTAAGCGGTTCACCCTGTACCAAAGCAAATGGCAACTCAGCCTGAGCAGATGCCTGCTTAGCGTCCTTTGTTGCCGCCTGAACCGCAATACTGGCATCAGCCTGACCCTCAGCTTCCTGCTGCTGTTTTTTCCGTTTCATGTGCTCATACCGCCGGGTTTCCTCTATGTCTGGATTCACCATAATTAACTGCTCATTCTTTAGCGTTTATTCAGCCGAAAAATTATAAGTAAGCGATACCCATCGCTTTTCTAACGTCTTCCAGTGTATCACGAGCCACTTCTCTTGCGGCTTCATTTCCCTCAGCAATAATGGCTTTAACCGCGCCCACATCTTCTTCATATTCTTTGGCTCTTTCCTGCATCGGTTGTAACTCAGCCAGCACCGAATCAATGATCGGCTGCTTACACTCTACACAACCAATGGATGCATTTCTACAGCCGTTCTGCACCCATTCACAGGTATCTATCATTTGAGTAAATTTCGTGGAATTGCCAGACCGGGCATTTTGCCGGATCGCCCGGGTCGGTACGGCGTACGCGAGCCGGGTCAGTTGGCATGGTACGTAATTTTTTAGCCACAGTGTCGGTATCATCACGCAGCGCAATCGTATTATTATACGACTTGGACATTTTTTGGCCATCCAGCCCCGGCATTTTCGATGCCGGTGTTAACAATGACTGTGGTTCAGGCAAAATAATCTTGCCCGAGCCTTCAAGGTAACCAAACAGGCGTTCTTTATCGCCGATTGAAATGTTCTGCTGCGAATTCAGCAAAGCCTGGGCGACACTCAATGCCTCAACATCACCCTTCTCCAGGTACTCTTTGCGGTATTTGAAAAACATGCGGGCATTTTTTTTGCCCATCTTGGCCGCCGCCTTCTCTGCTTTGCCTTCAAATCCCGCCTCGCGCCCGTAAAGATGGTTAAAACGGCGCGCCACTTCACGGGTTAATTCAACATGTGCCACCTGGTCTTCACCCACAGGCACCAGCCCCGCTTTATAGGCCAGAATATCCGCACTTTGCAGCAAGGGGTAACCCAAAAAACCGTAAGTCGCCAGGTCTTTCTCTTTTAACTGTTCCTGCTGGTCTTTATAGGTTGGCACCCTTTCCAGCCAGCTTAAGGGCGTAATCATCGACAACAGCGTATGCAGCTCTGCATGTTCGGGCACTTTTGACTGGATGAACATTTTTGCTGAACCCGGGCTGATTCCCGCTGCCAGCCAGTCAACCACCATCTCCCAGGTACTTTGCTCAATAATAGACGGATCTTCGTAATGCGTGGTTAACGCATGCCAGTCTGCGACAAAAAAGAAACACTCGTATTCATGCTGTAACTGTGCCCAGTTTTTTAAGACACCGTGATAATGCCCCAGGTGCAAACGACCGGTTGGCCGCATCCCTGATAAAACCCGCTGATTTTGCGTTGTTACTGTATTCAAGCCTTTGTTACCTTTATTGTTATTGCAGAACTGAAATGTAAATGCTTATTCATAAGCGCGGCTAAAGCCCAAACATCACGCCAATGATTTTGACGAAGTGCAGCACTATTGGCCACAAAATTTTACCGAGTATGCCGCTAACCAGTAACAGCAAAATAATTGCCATACCGTATCTTTCAAGTTTCATATACGGCATCGCTAATGGTGCAGGCAATATTCCCGCCATCACTCGACCGCCATCTAACGGCGGAATGGGCAGTAAATTCAGCACCATCAAGATAACATTGATATAAATACCTTTCTGCCCCATATCGGCTAAAAATGAAAGTGTCGATGATGGCGTCAATGCTGTAGTTGTCACGACAATAAACAGCGCCCAAAAACAGGCCATGAAAAAGTTCGATACCGGGCCTGCGACCGCCACCAGCGCCATATCCAGCAGCGGTGATTTAAAATAGCGCGGCTCCACAGGCACGGGTTTCGCCCAGCCCAAAACAAAAGGGCTGACCATCGCCAAAAGTATGGGCACCACCACGGTACCCATTGGGTCAACATGTTTTAGCGGATTAATACTAATTCTGCCGCGTTGTTTTGCCGTAGGATCGCCTAACTTATAGGCCACCCAGCCGTGCGCGGCTTCATGAAGCGTGATCGCAAATAAAATGGGAACCGCCCATACAGCGATAGTGTAAGCAATATCAGGAACAGATGACATCTAGTTTGCGCTTATATACGGCATGGTAATTCTGCATGGTTGTGAAGGCGCAGTTTACACCAATCACCAGGACGCTTCACTGCCGCGACTAAATAATAGCGTTGCTGTCTTTTCTGTATCGTTTCGAAACATCATCGCTGGTTAGGCAAACGCAGCGCAAAACTGCGAACAAAAGGCTTCACCTTCACATCTCATCGGCTCGTTAAAGGCCATGATCCTTGCCTTTACCATGGCGTCGAATATCCGCTACGCCATCGGTCAGTCGGATTACCGTGGTCGGCTCAATACCGCAGTGGCCGCCATCGATAATCAAATCCACCTGTTTTTCCAGCTGCGAGCGGATATCTTCGGCATCCGTTACCGGCAACTCTTCACCCGGCATCACTAAAGTACAGCTAATCAAAGGCTGCCCCAGCTCGTCAAGTAAATCGTTGACCAGCGGATGGTCCATGATACGCAGTCCAATATGGCGACGTTTGGCATGCATCAGCCGCCGCGGCACTTCACTGGTCGCCGGTAGAATAAAGGTATAAGGCCCTGGCGTTAACGACTTCAGCAAACGATAATCAGCGTTACCTATCTTTGCGTAAGTCGCAATTTCAGACAGGTCCCGGCAAACCAGCGTTAAATTATGCTTCTCATCAATCTGGCGAATTCGGCGTAAACGCGTAACCGCATCTTTATCACCAAGATGGCAACCCAGGGCATAACTGGAATCCGTAGGATAAACAATGACACCGCCCTGGTGAATGATATCAGCCGCCTGCTTGATCAACCGCTTTTGCGGATTTTCAGGATGAATTTCGAAATACTGGCTCATAAAAACAGTGAATAGTTAATAGTGAATGGTGAATAGTGGAAGAGCTACAAAGCGTGCATTTTACACTGGAGTGCTGCTGGTTATAAGCGCTAGAGGCAAATGAATAATGAAATATGAAAAGTGAAAAATCATCGGCATTGTTTTTATAGTTACCCCCCCCTTGCCAGAACCAAAAATTTCCTCCACTGATCATAGTGACAGATCAGCTCTAACAGCCTTCCCGTCTTTAACTTTTAACTTTTAACTTTTAACTATTCACTTTTCACTATTCATTATTAACCGGCGAAGTCCTGTATAATGCCTGCCTCAGAAACAGGACTTAGTCCTACAATCTAGATTAAAACAATGAAGTTACTATTTGATTTCTTTCCAATTATTCTATTTTTCGTCAGCTATTATCAGGCGAGTTTTCTCACTGAAAACACTTTTATCGGGCAGCTCATTAACCCCGATAAACCCGACTTTATTAACGCCACCATTATCGCAACCGCTGTCGCCATCATCGCCAGTTTTATACAGGTCGGCTATCACTGGTTCAAAACACACAAGTTTGAACGCATGCATTTATTTTCGCTTACGCTCATTACTGTGCTCGGCAGCATCACCATCTTTCTCGGCAACCCGGCATTTATCCAGTGGAAACCGACCGTATTGAACTGGCTGTTTGCCGGTGTCTTTCTCGGCAGCATGTTCATCGGTGAAAAACCCATTATTCAACGCATGATGAAAGAACAAATATCCTTGCCCGAGAATGTCTGGAAAACGCTTAACCTGTCCTGGGTCGGTTTCTTTTTTATCAGTGGCGCAGCGAACCTGTACGTGGCTTTTTACTACGACTTAAGCGCAGCCGATGATGTTCGTATGGACACCTGGGTCAACTTCAAACTGTTTGGCTTAATGGGCTTGACCATTGCCTTTGTCATTTTGCAGGCACTTTACCTGTCACAGCACATTACTGAAGATGACACAAAGGACAATGAAAAAGATAGCGAAAGCAAAACAGCAGACCTGGGCAATGAGGAAAAGCCATAATGTTATATGCCATTATTGCGCAAGACGTAAAAAACAGCCTGCAAGACCGCCTGAGCGCACGCCCAAAACACCTGGAACGCTTAACCGCATTACAGGATCAGGGTCGTCTGATTCTGGCTGGCCCGCACCCGGCAATCGACTGTGAAGATCCCGCTGAAGCCGGTTTTAGCGGCAGCCTGGTGGTGGCCGAATTTGCCAGTCTTGAAGAGGCTATTGCCTGGGCAGATGCCGACCCCTACGTGACAGCTGGTGTTTACGCAAATGTCACGGTAAAACCCTTCAAAAAAGTCTTTCCAAATTAATTTTTTTATCTGTAACTGCCGACGAACAACTATTAACAACCGACTTTTTGCTATACAATGCGCGCTGCATAACATGCCGGGGTGGCGGAACTGGTAGACGCGCCGGATTCAAAATCCGGTTTCCTCACGGAAGTGCCGGTTCGATTCCGGCCCTCGGTACCATATTTATTCATTATTAAAGTGCTTATCTCGTGTTGAGACCGCTGTACTTAACATGAGCCTCGAACCGGTTCCCGGTTAGATTATGAATTACTTCCCTGTCATTCACCCCGTTGGGGTTAGCTCGATTCTCTCGCTATGCAAATTTGCTCCAGACAAATTTGTCCGGCCCTCGGTACCATATTTACATTTTAAAGGCTTATCTCGTGTTGAGACCGCGTGCTTAACATGAGCCTCGAACCGGTTCCCGGTTAGATTATGAATTACCTCCCTGTCATTCACCCCGTTGGGGTTAGCTCGATTCTCTCGCTATGCAAATTTGCTCCAGACAAATTTGTCCGGCCCTCGGTACTGTTCATACACCACAATAAAAGGGAACAGAAGGGATTAAAAATTGATCACTTCTCAACATTTCCCTATTAACCTCCCCTTCAATAGGGTGTGTCAGAGTGGAGCCCGTGTTATTGATTGATGATTTTTATTTCTACGCGACGGTTTTCAGCACGACCTTTTGCCGACTTATTGGTAGCGAGTGGACGACTTTCTCCATAACCGACTGCTGTGATGCGCTTTGCTGATACCTCACCAACCTCTGATAAGAATTTACCGACCTTCTCAGCACGTGCTTGTGAGAGTGATTTATTTATATTATCAGCACCCGTTGAATCAGTGTGTCCAGATATTTCTATACGCGCATTAGGGAAGATCTTGATCGCCCGAATGATCTTGTTCATCAGTGGAAAATTACCTGTCTGGATTTCACTCACCCCGGATGGAAACTGAAAGCCATGTGCAGAGATTAAAACATTTTTCCGCTGAAGATAAACGTTGGCTTCTTCTGCAGTAAACATAGCCTGCACGGTTTCAAATTGCTTTTTAACTGCACGATCCTTTGCATCAGAGGCCAGACGTTCTTTCTCAGTTGCTGCCAGCTGTTTACTATAATTAACCTCTGCGTTTTTAAGCTTATCAATTGAAGCTTTTAAGCTGAGCACTACCGCATCGCTGGATTCATTGAACGGAAGCTGTCCACCTATCGGCTCATTAACGCTGCTCAGTTGAGTTTGATGCCACAGCACAACATCTTCCATGGTGTAATCGCGGCGATCAAAATCTTTGACTGTTTCGGTGATAGCCGCACTCTGCTCAGCTATCCACTTCGCTTTATTTGCCTGTGCATCAGCCTTGTCAGTTTGTGTGCGGTCGGCATCCAGTATTGTTACCGCTAGCGCCATTTCTTCTTCAGCCTGGGCGATAGTTTTTGGTGCATACTTTTCCGCACCCTGCTGTTTTGCACTGGCAATAGCGGACTTGGCCAGATCTGCTGTACCCTGTTTCAACGATGTTAGCTCAAGTTGTGCGTAACCTTCGACTAGTTGAGGGCGACGTTGTTTCGCTTTTTCAATGTTACCCTCTTCTATAAGTGCACTTGTTTTTTTCAGGTCCTTGTCAAGTTCAGCGAGCTTTTCGCTCTGTAAGGTAGCAACGCCAGCTTTCATTGCACGTTCACGGGTACTCAGTACCTCGCTCAGTAACTGTCGGCTACTGATGGTATCTTTTTTCATTTTACCGATAACCTGTAAGCCTTCTGCCGCCGCCTCAACTGCTGCATCTTTTTTATTGTTATGAGCAGCGTTCATTGCACTTTCTAAAGACTTGAGCGCCGTGGTAAAACTTTCCGGCGCAAGATATTTTGACCCCTTTTCCCTGGCATTTTTTACTTCAGAATCCAGACTCGCCACCTGCGGATACTGGTCTAAAACCTGTTCTTGCGTCAGTTTCGGTTGTGACGAAGCACAGCCACCTGTCGTTATCAGAGCTGCGATTAAACTCAGGCCAAACAGACCTCTTGTGATTTTCATTTTCTTTTTCCTCATTTAAATTTATTGCATCAGTTGTATGCAAAAGACACCCTTACCGCTATTGTAAGCAAGCAATTCAATTTTATAATTCAATAATTAAGCATTGTACAACTAAAGACTGTAGACAAAAGATAAATGTCACATAATTAATAGGGGCGGAGGGTTTAAATAATGATCAACTCTACAGAATTGGTTAAAAAATAATGCCTCCATCCCCCCTTTTTACCCGTTGAGGCTAGATCGATTCTCTCGCTGTGCAAATTTGTTCCAGACAAATTCCTCCGGCCCTCGGCACTGTTCATACACCACAATAGATATTACGAAATAATTGATTTATGTTAGTATTTTCGCCGTTTTATTGCTGTAAAATCGGTTAAACGCCTGCAGTTATTAATCGAGTGAGGTAACTGCGAGAGCTAAAATTACAACTCTTCCAACTTTTAAGGTTTCAGATATGATTAATCGACCATTCATTTTTTCTGCATTAACTGCAGCAATGATTGTATTTAGTGGCAACATTTTTGCTGATGATCAACAGCCGATTCGCGGCAGCCAGCTGATGACGGAGCAGGAAAGGCTGCAGCATCGTGAGAAAATGCAAAACGCAAAAACTGCTGAAGAACGCCAGCAGATTCAGAAAGCCAATCATGAGCTTATGCGGGCAAGAGCTGAAGCACGCGGTCTAAAACTGCGTCAAAGGCCAGCAGATAGTCAAGGACCGGTTCGTGGCAGCCAGCTGATGACGGAACAGGAAAGACGCCAGCATCACACAAAGATGCAGAACGCGAAAACCGCTGAAGAACGCCGGCAGATTCAGAAAGCCAATCGTGAGCTTATGCGGTCAAGAGCAGAAGCACGCGGTCTAAAACTGCGTCAAAGGCCAGCAGATAGTCAAGGACCGGTTCGTGGCAGCCAGCTGATGACGGAACAGGAAAGACGCCAGCATTACACAAAGATGCAGAACGCGAAAACCGCTGAAGAACGCCGGCAGATTAAAAAAGCCAATCATGAGCTTATGCGGACAAGAGCAGAAGCACGCGGTCTAAAACTGCGTCAAAGGCCAGCAGATAGTCAAGGACCGGTTCGTGGCAGCCAGCTGATGACGGAACAGGAAAGACGCCAGCATTACACAAAGATGCAGAACGCGAAAACCGCTGAAGAACGCCGGCAGATTAAAAAAGCCAATCATGAGCTTATGCGGGCAAGAGCAGAAGCGCGCGGTCTAAAACTGCGCGAGGGTTCAAAAAATAGAGGCCATGGAATGGGTGCAGGCCCATGTAGTGGCAGTGGTCAAGGTAAGAAATAAAAAGCCGCATTAAACTGAACCGGGTCAAAGAACAGTTCTTTGACCCGGTTTTTTTTCATCTCTCAAATGTAGTAGATTAGAGTTAACCGATAACATATCAAGCTCGGACCTAATCAAGCAACTAGCGGTAAAAACTCAATACAAACGCTCACGAAAACGGCTAACGGCAGCAATCTGGCCAATATAAGCATTATTTTGCCGCAAAAGACGCGAAAAAGTATATTCGGAGGCCGTGATAAGAATTTGTTGTTCACGGCGTTTTTGTCAGGTATTGCATGCAACGTGCCTTATGCAGGCCTACAGGTGTTTAAAACAGCTATTGTTTTTTTCGCGCTGTTTGCGTTATTCGCGGCAAAATAATGTTTTTACCTGTCTGCTCATATCTGGACTTATACGGCTTATCGCTCACTTTTTCCTTTTTAATAATATCAAATAAATACAGCAGCTTACAATAAGAAAGATCAAATTCCGTCGACTCAACGCAGATTTCATAGATTAACCTATACTTAAACAATAATAGTAAAGAGTCTCAATCTCAGCACCCATAATCCTCTAGCAGGCGCATTACCGTTGACAGATTCATATATAAATACGCTTAAATTAGTTACCCTGCAAAACCAGTTGTTAATGTCAATTGGCGGCAGCCTGAATTCGCGTGAAGTAATGCACACTTTCATGCAGTCTGCATTCAAGACGCTTGAATTGAAAAGCATACATCTCTACACCTTCGATAAAACAGAGCCTGAAGATAAGCAGCTGTATCAGGATTTGTCGGTTCCAGAAAATAGAGACAGTTTTGAAAACTCATCCGCTGTAAACCAGATACTTCAGCGGTTTGAAAACATGGAAGTCGATGCATATGCATCCGAAATGCTGAATAATAACGAAGTACTCGCCTTCGTATTTGGCACTTTTGGTGCCCTGTTACTTGAAGCACATCAAGGTGAGTTTCAGAGCTCAGTAAAAGACGCACTGGTACCTGTCGTTATTAAATTAGCTGATCACTATAATACCTGTCAGCAGCAAAAACATCTGAATAAAGAAATACAGGTCAACAAACTGGCGCAACGTACTTACGAGTTACAGGCTAAACGTGATCCGTTGACTAATTTGCCGAATCGCCGCGAATTTCGTTACTCACTGTCCAGAGAAATATCCAATTCACAGCGCTATAATTACTACGGCGCATTGATGTATATCGATCTTGATAACTTTAAAAATGTGAATGATTCACTGGGACATTCCATTGGCGATATCCTGTTAACCCAGGTCGCGCAACGACTAAAAGCACAAGCACGCCGTGGTGATAATGTTTTCAGAATTGGCGGCGATGAGTTTGTTTACATTCTCAGTAATACTGGCCCTACTGAACACGATGCGATTAGCACAACTCAAATCGTGGCCAGTCGTGTTATTGAGACACTGGCCAAACCAATCGAGATAGGTGAATTTAGCCTGCATATTACGCCCAGTATTGGTATTGCAATTTTTCCTGATTCCTACGATAACGACAGTGATAGTGAAACGGTATTGCAACATGCTGACACGGCTATGTACCGGGCTAAAAAACAGGGTAGAAACTGTTATGAATTTTTCAATCCCGAAATGCATATCGATGCCAGCAAACGCTTAATTATTGAAGATCATTTACGTAAAGCCATTAAAAATAATGAGCTGATGTTAGAGTATCAACCCATTGTAAATACCGATGATGAAATTATTGGTGCAGAAACACTCGTTAGATGGCACAACCCGGTGCTGGGGACAATCCCGCCGGAAGACTTTATTGCCATCGCTGAAGAGAGCAACCTTATACTGGATCTGAGCAAATGGATCTCACAACATGCATGCGCCTATGCTGAAACATTACTGACCAGTCTGCCTGAGACTTCCACTTTTAATTACATCAGCATCAACATTAGTCCACGTCAGTTTATCCAGAATGATTTTGTAGAAACCATCACTGCGATAATCAATGCCTACGACGTACCTAATGAGTTTATCAAGCTGGAATTCACGGAAAACGTACTGCTCGACAATATCGATGCCACCATCAAAAAGATGGAAAAATTACACGATAACAATATAGATTTTCTACTGGATGATTTTGGAACCGGGTATTCCTCTCTATCCTACCTGCACAAATTACCCATCTGGTTACTTAAAATTGACAAGTCTTTCATCTCCGATTTCTCTTCGCACAAAAATGATTCAGAGGCGATTATAAATGCCATTATGGTTATGGCAGAGCAACTGAGCATCAAATGCATCATAGAAGGCGTGGAACTTCAGGAACATGTCGATTATTTCAAAGAAAAAGGCGTACACGGCATGCAGGGATTTTATTACTACAAGTCCATGCCAGGAGAAGATCTACAGGAATTGCTTTGCCAAGAACAAGAGAAAATCATGTGCGGCAGCTCAACCCTGAGCTGACAGCTTTAAATGTTTTCTCTATAAAACCTCACATACCCTAAAATCATAACCGGAGTTTCGGCATACCCGTCTGATTGAGAAATCACGACACTTTTCGTACAGAAAAAAAACCTTAAAAGCATGTCACCACAGATTAGGGCAGGACGCCCGTAAGTACGATTCCAAGGATGGAATCGGTAGAGTCGAGTCGGGAACAGAGACCGAGAACAATGCATATGTCCATGGACAGACGGTAGTAGAGCAATGCATATGTCCATGGACGGACGGTAGTAGAGCAATGCATATGTCCATGGATGGACAGTAGTAGAACAATGCATATGTCCATGGATGGACAGTAGTAGAACAATGCAGGAGCAATTGTCGAGGAGCAATTGCCGAGGAGCGATTGCCGAGGCACAGAGAAAAGCTATTTGGGTGGGGAGTGAAAAACACGAAAGACGTGAATTGAAATTACAAACCTAACAGATACCGTCATGCCGGCATGCTTCTAGCCGGTATCCATGACTCATATTGGTATTAATCTGGATAATCCATACCCACCTGATAAATGGATACTGGCCTCGACAATCGCTCCTCGGCAATTGCTCCTGCATTGCTCTACTAACGTCCATCCATGGACATATGCATTGTTCTACTACCTGCCATCCATGGCAGTATGCGCCAGCATGACAAAATAAAAGCTTTTCTCTGTGCCCTCTGTGCCTCGATAACTGCTCCTGCGTTATTCTACTTACGGGCGTCCTGCCCTAATCTGTGGTGAAACATTTTTTGACCTTGTTTTTGTACTACCACTGTTGGCAGCGGATTATCCCCTGACCACTTCAAGTAAATGTCAACTTAAGAGCCGCTGCATTCAGTAAAGAGAACCTTGTTTCTCAACTAGCTCTACCGCATTGCCATCAAAATCACGACAGAATAAAGCCTTGCGCCCGGATTTGCTTTTACTGTAAGCAATATTGGCTTGCTGCAGGCGTTTTATTAGTATCGTTAGATCTGAAACCTGCAATGCCACATGCCGGTCGCGGCCGCCATGGTCCGGTCGATTATCAACAGAATCAGGATTAGGCAATTCAAGCAGGTGTATCTGAGAGCCGCCTACCACTAACCAGGCCCCCGGATAGCCTAAATCCGGGCGTGATTGATCAAGCTTCAAGCCTAAAATTCCCATATAAAATTCAAGTGATTTTGCTGTATTAGCCACGATCAGGCTGCAGTGGTCTATCGCCGTGACTAATTGACCTGCCATATGATTATCCGATGCCAAAGATTTCTCCTGAAGCAGATTGTTAAATCGCTTATAATACCGTCCCTGCAATAATCATCAACAATAAATTTTCTAAAAAATAATCATTTATCAATGAATCCCGACCTGAAAAAACTTCAGCCTTACCCTTTTGAAAAGCTCAACGCTTTGAAAGCGGGTTGCAACCCAGCCGTAGACAGCGCAACCACAGCTAAACCTGCTGCGAACAAACCGGCTGCTGCCAGTCATATTGCTTTATCCATTGGTGAACCGAAACATGATGCACCCAAATTTGTGCTGGATTGTATTGCAAACAATTTACAGCAGTTAAACCGCTACCCTTTAAGCAAAGGCAGTGCCGAACTAAGAACAGCAATTACTCACTGGTTATGCCGTCGATTCAAGCTGAACAGTGACTCACTCGACCCTGAGCAACACGTTCTGCCGGTTACCGGAACGCGTGAGGCTTTGTTTTCCTTTGCCCAGTGTTTTATTAATCGCGAGTTAGATCCCCTGATTTTAATGCCGAATCCGTTTTATCAAATTTATGAAGGCGCGGCATTTCTATCCGGCGCAACGCCCTGCTTTTACAACACGGTAAAAGAAAATAATTATTTACCGGATTTTGATCTCATTGATGAAACCACGTGGACACGTTGTCAGATTATTTATGTATGCACACCGGGCAACCCTACGGGCAGCGTCATATCAAAACAGCAACTGGGAAAACTGATAGAACTGTCACAAAAATATAATTTCATTATTGCATCAGATGAATGTTATTCAGAAATATATTTTAATGAAAACAGTCCGCCTGCCGGCTTATTAGAAGCAGCAGAAGAATACGGTAATATGGGCTTTAAAAACTGCGTTGTCTTTCACAGCTTATCAAAACGCTCTAACCTGCCCGGCATGCGTTCAGGTTTTGTCGCTGGTGACGCGCAACTGATTAAAACTTATTTAAAGTACCGCACCTATCACGGTTGCGCTATGCCGCCTGTACACCAGGTTGCAAGTATAGAAGCATGGAACGATGAAAACCATGTAAAACAGAATAGAGAGCTCTACCTTAAAAAATTTAATGCCGTTATCAACATACTAAACCCGGTCATCAATGTGTCATGGCCTGACGCAGGATTTTACCTGTGGTTGAATACGCCGATAGATGACGAAACATTTACCCGGGAGCTGTTCGCACAGCAGAACGTTACGGTCTTACCGGGCAGTTATTTATCACGTGAAAGCGATAGCATCAACCCAGGAAAAAACCATGTCCGTATGGCACTGGTTGCACCGCTGGAAGAATGTATAACTGCAGCAAACCGGATTAAACAGTACCTAATAACTTTAAATTAGAAACATTAAACTAAAGCACTATTTTAGAAATGAACATTTTTAACTAATAGCAGGGCATTATTTAATTTCAAAGCAATGTGCACATTTGCATATGCGCATTGAAAATAAATACGCCGCTAGCGGATGAAAGAACGTTTCAGGAGAAAAAAACATGTCTGAATTAAAAAGTATTATCGAAGAAGCCTTTGAACGCCGCGCCGATATCACACCTCGCAATGTAGAAACACATATATCCGACGCAGTGACAGAAGCAATCAAGCTGTTAGACACAGGCGAAGCCCGTGTCGCAGAAAAAATTGATGGCGACTGGGTGGTAAACGAATGGCTAAAGAAAGCTGTACTGCTTTCTTTTCGTATTAACGATAATGAATTTATCAAAGGCGGCTTCACTAATTATTACGACAAAGTTAACTCAAAATTTTCCGATTTAAATACCCGTGAGTTTCGTGACTCCGGCGTACGCGTGGTGCCACCGGCAACCGCAAGATTTGGTTCCTACATCGCGCCAAGCGTGGTGTTAATGCCATCTTATGTAAACATTGGCGCCTATGTAGACACCGGTACCATGGTCGATACCTGGGCAACCGTAGGTTCATGCGCGCAGATCGGCAAGAACGTTCACCTTTCCGGCGGCGTTGGCATCGGCGGTGTTTTAGAACCGCTGCAAGCGGCACCAACGATTATTGAAGACGACTGCTTTATCGGTGCTCGCTCAGAAGTTGTGGAAGGCGTGATCGTAGAACAGGGCTCGGTGATTTCAATGGGGGTTTACCTCGGACAAAGCACAAAGATTTTCAATCGCATGACGGGTGAAATTACATACGGCCGAATTCCTGCGGGTTCAGTCGTTGTTTCAGGCAACCTGCCATCTAAAGACGGTAGCTACAGCCTTTACTGTGCAGTAATTGTAAAACAGGTTGACGAAAAAACACGCGGCAAAGTGGGCTTAAACGAACTGCTTCGTGATATCGATTAAAAGATTATTCACCACAGATTAGGGCAGGATGCCCGTAAGTAGAACAATGCAGGAGCGATTGTCGAGACACAGAGGGCACAGAGGAAATACTTTTATTGTTTCTCCGCCGTAGGCGTAACAAAGAAAAAAACTCTGTGCTCTCTGTGCCTCTGTGGTTAAAGTCTTTAATCTTCTAAGGCCTTAATAAATGATAAAAATATACGGTATCCCTAACTGCGACTCCATGAAAAAAGCCCGCAACTGGCTGGACAATAATAATCTTGATTATGAATTCCATGATTATAAAAAAAAGGGCGTACCAGAAAAAAACCTGAAACAATGGATTAAACAGGCAGGCTGGGAAGCTGTTTTAAACAAACGTGGCACGACCTGGCGCAAGCTTGCTGATAATATAAAAAACAGCATAGATGAAACGTCTTCAATACAGGTAATGCTTGAAAACCCGAGTGCCATCAAACGCCCTGTTCTGGAAAAAGATAATTTGCTACTGATTGGCTTTAAAGAAAACGAGTATAAAACGCTTTTGTAGGGTGCGCAGTGCGCACCGTGCACCAGATTTGTACTTGTATTATGAGCTGCTCTATAGTCCACCTCAGAACAAATACTGACTTCTTACAAGGCCTTTGAATTGGTCACTTCAATAGATTCGAATTTCGTCTGCAACCAGCGAAACATCATCTTTCTGGCATAAGGCTCGGCACGTTCATCATCCACTTCACTGTCTCTGCGCATCATGGTCAGTATTAATTCTATTTTCACACTGTCAGGCGTGTAATGTTTTGCCAGTTGTTCAATGGCAGCAGGCTGATTAGGACGTATTTTCGGCAAGGTAAAGGCCAGCGTTTGAATCGACTGAAACTGTACGGATGAAAATATTGGACGTAATGTTGACTGAACTGTTTCACGTGCCAGTTTTGAAACCAGCCAGGAAACCTGCTCTGCAGAGCTTATTAAATCCGGATCGACATAATCCAGTGTTTTAAAAAAATCAATGGCGGGGTAATAACCTGTTTTATTTTCTTTAGCATAATCACTGGCAATATTCGCCAGTGTCCTTCCGATAACATTTGCCGAACAGGGTAAATGTTGCCGCAGGTCTTCTGCTTTTAACTGCACATTAATGCTAACCAGCACTTTATCAAAACGCATGACAGTGTCTGTTTCCTAATGACGCAAAATATGCAATTGCTCTAACACGGGATCGGTTACTGGTTTTATCTTTTTTCGCATGACCGTACCTATCGCATCACTGCGCGCAAATATCGGGTTAACCAGTTCGACACTTAAACAGGCTAATATCGTCATGGCAGATAGATACTTTTTCACTTTTTCGGCATCGCCATTTAAAGCAGCAATAAGCTGATTGATTTCGTCATTATCGCCGCAGCACAATGTATCGGCCTGTGTGCAAATAGAACTTATATCGTCCCTGGTAAACTGCTGTGGCAGTATCGTTTCAAAATACTTTGATACCGCGGCAAGCAAAGAGACAACCACATCCTGATTACCCGGTTTTTTCAACGCATCTTCTATGGTTTTAATCGTGGCCTGGCCTTTTGCACTTAATACTTTTTCAAGCATTAATGCATAAGCATTACCTTGTTCGATTAACCGCGCCAGCTGCTGATTGATTTTCTCGTAATCAGGGTGTTCATCGATATCGATTGGCAAGTCATCGGCAGATGCATGTAAAAACCCCACATAAAAACTGCGTTTTGTTTTTGTCTTCGACCAGAGTTTTTCTTTTTCCTGCTGACTAATAAGGCCAGGCTGTAACACCAGACGAACAGATTCAATGATATCGCTCTGCTCTTCTTCAAAAGGTAAAAATTCAAGCAAAAATTCTGCCAGTAGCTTGCCGGTTTCACCTTCGACCACCGCCTGTTTTTCTAACATGCGCCTTGCATTTTCAGCAGTGGGCATTGCCCACCACGCACGGGCAGCCAACTCGTCCGATAACCCTGATGCATGAACAGCGGCGACAACCGCTTCAGGTTCACCCAGTAACAATAATTGCGCCAGGCTTTCATCACGCGCCTGCCCCATTCGAGTCCAGCGTTTTAAATACACCGGGTAACCGCCAGGCGAACCCATGACATGCGTACTGAATAAAGCTTTCACTTCTTTGATATAAGCTTCGTCCTTACCTATTGCATTTAATGGCACCTTCGCTTCGCCCTTTGCCGTCAAGGCAAAGACCGTCATCTTGGACTCATCAATACGTACAGCATACAACTCCTGCGCAAGCAAAACATTTAGCCGTAGATTATCTTCTGCTGAGAGTGCCATTTATAGATACATTACCGATAGTTAAAATAGAAAACTAAATTTATCCGCAAATGAACGCAAAAGACGCAAATAAAAACATTAATGGTTGTAAAAACATTTGCGTTTATTAGCGTTCATTTGCGGACAAAAAATCAATTCAACTGAACCCGAACACCAAACGGCACTTTAGCTTTTCCTTTGACTAGCCAGGTCACCGGAAACATAGGTTCAACTTCAGGAAAGACACCTTCAGCATCAGTAAAGTAAAGCAGTAAATCTGGCGCTTTATCCTGCTCTTCAACCCACTCAAATACCGGCTTGAAGCTTGTCCCGCCGCCACCCCGTATTTCGATATCAAACTGAAAGCTATCCCAGGCTTCAAATCGCCACGGACAGCCATAATTTAATTTTGAATCACAGGTAAGCAGGGTGACACTGGCACGCACCTGACTTTTAATCGCATCAATTTCGGAAATAAATTCCTGTATCTCTTCCTGATCAATCGAACCACTGGTATCAACTGCAACAACGATATTAGTTTCGTTACTGCGCATACTGGGATAAACCGCAGGGTCACCACGACGTGATGACGGCCGGGTATAACTATAATCTTCGCGTGCGGTTGCTGACATGTAGCGTGCCAGTAACATCCGCCAGGGCAGCTTGGGTTGAAGCAGATGGTCAACCATTCTTGCCATTTCGCCTTCCAGCTTACCCGACTGTAACGCCTGTTGTGCTGCACCGGCTAAACGCTGCTCCCACTGTAAACTTAATTCATCTTCTTCCTGCGGCGACATGCCTGCCGGTTGCGGCGCCAGGCCACCCTGCCCGGCATCATCCTGATCTTTATCCTGCTCGCCCTGGCCTTCACTTTGTTCGTCGTTTTCTTTTTCCTTTTCTTTACCGCCACCACTATTATCCTGGCGTGACTGCTGATTATCGTTATCAGCCTGATCAGATTTTTTTTCATTCTCTAAATCGCGTTCACCCTCATTATCATTGTCTTCCAGGCAGGGGTAAATTTCTTCCGCGGTCATGCCTTCGTATTCACGAAGATGCATAGCGTCTGGTGTCGGTTTTAAACCGTCATTAATCAATAATGGATTAACCGCATAGTCGCAGGCCAAATCCCAACGAAGTTTTACGCGATGGCCGCGACGGTGAAAATGAGATAAGGCACAGTGCAGGGCTTCATGAGAAAGAGCAAATTGTGTTTGCTCCTGATCCAGTGCATCAATGTAATCAGGATTATAATAAAACGTTTTACCGTTACTAAATGTTGTTTCACACCACTTGGGGTCACCCGGCACCATTGGTAAACGTAATACCAGCGCGCCCAGAAATGGCTTATCCAGAATCAAACGTGTTCTGGCAGTCGCAAGTTTTTTCTCTACATCGGGATCAGTACTCATACTCGTTTTAATAAAGAAAAAAAGATAAAAAGCTATTATCTTCCGCAAATGAACGCAAATGAACGCAAATAAAAACTGTTTTTATTTCATTTATTTTGCGTTCATTTGCGTTCATTTGCGGAAAGTAATCTTGATTTTTTAATACAACATCAGATCGGCGATCTTGTCTGCCCAGCTGGCGAATTCGGGGCGAAGGATGGTCAACTGTGGAATAATCCTGTCCGAATCCTTTGCTGACGGAAATCGAAAACGTGCAAAAACTGCTATACGGTGTGGCCGCTGCCATCGCGCTGCTGATCATTATTGGCATCGTGCCGCCCGCGCACGCATCACGTGGAGGTTTCAACCGAGATCGATGCCCATCCGGCAACCGTGTTCGCGTTGGTCAATGATTTTCGTCGATATGCGCTCTGGTCGCCACTGGTCGATACTGACCCAAACGCACGAATCCTTTACTCGGCAATAACAGGGGCGTCGGTGCAACGATGACCTGGGACGGAACGATCGTCGGCAGTGGCACCCAGACGATCATCGAGAGCAAGCCATTTGAGCACGTCAGCATCCTGATGAGCCCGG
>CAVYHC010000015.1:0-29333 GCA_963768125.1 uncultured Gammaproteobacteria bacterium | reverse complement strand
AGAAGCATGCCGGCATGACGGTGTTATTTTCAGGCCGGCATGACGATATTATTCATAGGGTCAGCATGCTGGAATGACGGTATTCGGTAGCTTAAGTTAACGGTCAGGCACGTCTTTTTTACCTGTTAGATAGAGTGCCTTTTATGATTTTAATATGCGAATAACTCCTGCAAAGTATTGCATAATTCTACTTGGGTATCTTTATCAATGGTGCCTAATTTTTTTACTAACCTTATTTTATCAACGGCCCTGATTTGATCTAAAAGTATTAACCCATTTTTTCCTTTGAAGGTGCATGTAATTCTGCATGGAAAATCAAAACCTTTGGTGGTCATTGGTACAACAAGCACTGTTGATAATGCAGACATTTCGCCTGGAGAAATAACAACACAGGGCCTAGTTTTGTTTATTTCTTTGCCTTTAGTTGGATTAAGACTGACAAGCCAAACCTGAAATCGACTAACTATTGGCATTACCACTCCAAATCATCATCAGCTGTTAATGTGGCATCCAGCCATTCAGCATCAGCTTTTTCTGGTCCTTTGTTTGCAAGGGATATTTCAATAGCTTCTTTCCAGCCTTGTCTTGGCTTTTTACTGGGCGTTACCAAAATACCTTGATTCACTACCTGTATATCAAGTTCTTTGCCTTCAAGGTGTGCTTGCTGTATCAGTGGTTTAGGTATCCTGATACCTTGAGAATTGCCAATTTTAATTAAATGTGCCATGCCATAACCTCATTGTGCAAAATGAAACACGTAAGTAATTATAATGTAATTACACAATAGTGCAAGCAGCGGTTAAATTGGACTTAATCTGGTCATTTCATTGTGACGTTAATTAAAGCCATGGTATTCCTTATCCATTAAGCTAATATCATCACTTAATTGTGCATCCACATCATCCCACAGTGTATCAACTGGCTGGGTGTTACCTTGCTTAACATCTTGCCAGCCTTCGCGCATGCTGTCTTCAGCCGAAGGCAGCATCACACCTTCACGAAACGAGTGTACGATACGCAACAACAAGCCTCGGTACTCTTCCGGTGTTTGTTCGATTTCTTCCTGTAGTTGCTTAAGATAATCCGGTGTTGTTGCCATGATTAATGCCCTTTTTAAGGTTATTCACATAGGGACGCTCTGATCAAGTTAATTAGAAATTCCCTGGCCTTATTTTAGTCTTTTTTCACCACAATCGCATTTTTTTGTCCATAGGCTAACAAAAATAGTGATTTACGCGTCCCTTCATGAAACATATTCATAAACAGGCATCCATTTATAAGGTGAGCAAGGGTTATCTGGATAATGTCCAATATGAACGATGGATACCGGCTAAAAGCATGCCGGCATGACGACGCCCTATTTCTTTGTCGTTTTAGTTCACGTCTTTCGCCTTCTTTATGCACCTCATAAAGGCTTTTCTCTGTGCCTCGACAATTGCTCCTCGAGCAATAGCTCCTCGACAATAGCTCCTGCATTGTTCTACTACCGTCCGTCCATGGACATATGCATTGTTCTACTACCGTCCGTCCATGGACATATGCATTGCTCTACCTCCTATATCCATATAGTCGTACCGATTCCATCCTTGGAATCGTACTTACGGGCGTCCTGCCCTAATCTGTGGTGAATATTTTTCAGTTTTTTTACTACTAAACTTTCATCTGTGGTGAATATTGTTTTATGCATGCACTACATTCTTGTGTTTTCCTCTATACACGCCACGTGTATCAATTATTAACTTCGCATAATCAAGAATCATTGGGTAATCGAAGTCATCATGGTTAGTGGCCACCACTATGCAATCATATGACTGTATGTTTTCTTTAGTGAGCTCTATTGTCTTAAGATCAAAGCTGTAGCGGCGCATTTTTGGAAACACAGGAACATACATATCTGAATATTCAACTTGTGCACCATGTTCCTGCAACTGTTCCATAATTTCTACCGAGGGTGATTCACGCATATCATCCACATTCTTTTTATAGGCTATACCCAGCACCAGTATTCTGCTGCCATTTACTGATTTTTTGTGTTCATTCAATCCCTGTACGACTTTACTCACTACATACTCAGGCATCGAACTGTTTACTTCACCCGCGAGTTCGATAAAGCGTGTGTTCACGCCATATTCGCGCGCCTTCCATGTTAAGTAGAATGGATCGATTGGTATGCAGTGTCCGCCTAAACCTGGGCCAGGATAATAAGGCACGAATCCAAAAGGTTTGGTCGCAGCGGCATCAATAACTTCATAGATGTTGATACCCATTTTGTCGGCGACTATCTTCATCTCATTGACGAGTCCGATATTCACTGCCCTGTGGATATTCTCCAGCAGCTTGGTCATTTCAGCAGCACGTGTTGAACTGACAGAAACAACTTTATCGATAACCTGACCATATAAAGCCACACCCACTTCCTGGCAGGCTTCTGTGTCACCACCACAGACTTTTGGAATCGTCTGTGTATTGAAATGTTGATTGCCTGGGTCTTCACGTTCGGGTGAATAGACAAGGAATGCATCAACACCAACATTTAAACCAGCACCTTCCATGCGCGGCTTTAGTTCCTCATCGGTGGTGCCCGGATAGGTTGTGCTTTCTAACGAGACGACCTGCCCTTTTCTTAAGTATGGCAATAAGCTATCCATGGTATTTAATACGTAACTGAGATCTGGTTCACGATGAAGATCTAGTGGCGTTGGCACACAGAGGATTAATGAGTCTGCTTCAGTCGCACGTGAGAAATCCGCTGTTACTTCAAAGCCTTTTTCTACAGCCGACTTGATTGCTTCATCTGGAATATGTTTGATGTATGTTTTACCTGCCGATATTTTTTCGATCTTTTCTGCGTCGATATCAAAACCGAGAACTTTATAGCCAACTTCTGCATAGCGTATTGCTAATGGAATACCGACATAGCCTAAACCAACGATGCCGATGACTGCTGTTTTGTCTGTTAACTTATTTATTAATTGTTGTTTCATGTTTATATCTATCCAAAATTATATAATCTAATATTATAAAAAAACATAAGTCATTATTCACCACAGACGCCGGCATGGATGCTGGTGGTAGAGCAACGCATGGAGCAGTTGCCGAGACACAGAGCACACAGAGAAAGACTTTATCGTCATGCTGGCGGAGGCCAGTATCCATTTATCAGGTGAGTAATCAGTTATCAAGATTAATGCCAATATGAACGGTGGATACCGGCCAAAAACATGCCGGCATGACGGTACTCTAATTGTTTGTCATTTTAATTCACGTCTTTTGCGTTTTTTATGCCATCATAAAATCTTTTCTCTGTGCGCTCTGTGCCTCTGTGGTGAATAATTTTTTTTGTATAGTCACTTTAAACTATCACAAAGCATTTTCAAGCCATGTTCTAAATCTACCGTTGGGTTCCATTTTAATTTTGCAATTGCTTTATCGATTTTTGCGTAGGATTCTTTGATGTCGCCCATGCCTTACTTCAGCCATAATTCACGTTAAATTCTATGTTGTAAATATCACTCAGGATTTTTAATAGATTCGTTCAGGGTTATCTTGTTGCCTGTTGCGATATTGTAATATTCGCCTACACCATTTTCTGCTTTGATGGCTTTCATATTGGCTTCGACAACATCGCTGACAAAGACAAAATCACGGGTCTGTTCGCCGTCGCCGAATATGGTTGGTGTTTGTTTGTTTTTTAGTTTGTCTGTAAAAATAGAAATGACGCCAGAGTATGGCGAAGATGGATCCTGCTTTGGGCCGTAAACATTAAAATAGCGTAAACAGACGGTTTCTAAACCATATAGTTTTGTATACATGCCGCAGGCGTATTCCGATGCCAGTTTATCCACTGCATAAGGCGACAATGTTACCGGGCACATGCTTTCTACTTTTGGCAATGTCGGTTCATCACCATACAAGGCTGCGCTGGAGGCGAAGACAAAACGTTTTACCTTGTTAGCTCTTGCCGCTTCCAGTAAATGCAAGGTGCCCTGGTAATTGACCAAACTACTGCCGATAGGGTCATTTACTGTTTTTGGCACTGAAGCGACGGCTGCTTTGTGAAACACCCAGTCAACACCATGCATACATTTCTGCACCGTGTTGTAATTGCTTATATCGCCTTCAATGATCGTTAGCGAATTATGATCAGCTAAATTACTTCGGTGGCCGGTGGAAAAATCATCCAGCACGATGACTTCGTGTCCGTCGTTTAATAATCGATCTACAATATGCGAGCCGATAAACCCGGCACCGCCGGTAACCAGTGCTTTCATTCTGCTTTTCCTTCTGGCTTGCCTTCTCGTCCATAAACATCATCAAAACGTACGATATCGTCTTCACCCAGGTAACTGCCTGTCTGCACTTCGATGAGTTCCAGCGGAATTTTTCCGATATTCTCCAGGCGGTGTGTTGTGCCGAGTGGAATGAAGGTTGACTCATTTTCATGCAGCACAAAGGTTTCCTTGTCTTTTGTTACTTTTGCGGTGCCATTGACAATAATCCAGTGTTCGGCGCGGTGGTGATGCATTTGCAGTGACAGTGTTGCACCGGGGTTGACGGTAATTCTTTTTACCTGGAAACGATCGGATTGATCGACGCCCTGGTAACAGCCCCAAGGTCGGCAAACGCGTTTGTGCAGTACCACTTCATCGCGCTCTTCGTTGGCTAATACCTCAACGATGTTTTTGATATCCTGCACATGATTTTTGTGCGCAACCAGCAAGGCATCAACGGTATCAACAACAATTAAATCTTCAACGCCCAGTGTTGTCACCAGTTTGTGCTCTGCACGGACATAACAGTTTTTGGTTGATTCGCTTTTCGTATCGCCAATAAAAATATTATTGTCTTTGTCCTGATCACCGATTTCGTGTAACGCCGACCATGAACCCACATCATTCCAGCCAATGTCGACAGGAATAACCACTGCATTTTTTACTTTTTCCATAACGGCATAATCGATGGAATCTGCCGGACAGTGTTTGAACTCTTCGATACCAACACGGATAAAGTCCATATCATTAACTGCAGCTTCTATCGATTTTTTACTGGCTGTGTATATTTGTGGAGCGAATGTTTGCAGCGCTTTTAAATACTCACTGGCTTTAAACATAAACATGCCGCTATTCCAGTAGTAACCGCCCGCTTGCAGGTATTGCGTTGCCGTTGCAAGATCCGGTTTTTCTACAAACTTTTCAATGGCTGAGACTTCATTAACAGCGACAGTATCTGCGGATTTGATATATCCATAACCGGTTTCCGGGCTGTCCGGCACTATACCGAATGTAACAAAATGCCCGTCAAGCGCCTGCTGCAAGCCGGTTTCTATTGCCTGGTGAAAGGACTTCGGTGTTTTTTATGTCATGGTCAGCCGGCAATACCAGCAATACCGCATTCGCGTCAGTCTTTACTGCATTAAATGCGGCCAGTGCAATAGCCGGCGCGGTATTACGGCCGATCGGTTCCAGGATAATGGCACCGGTTTTAATATTGGCGGTATGCGCCTGCTCAGCCACCATGAAACGATAGTCTTCGTTACAGATGACGATTGCCGGTTCAAGCTGATGCAAACCCTGCAGACGATTAATCGTGTCTTGCAATAATGAGGTTTCATTTAACAAGGGCAAAAGCTGTTTAGGGTGTGATTTTCTTGAGAGTGGCCACAAACGTGTACCTGAACCACCCGATAAAATTACTGGCGTTATCATTTTTTAAATATCCTGCTGCTAAGTAGAGCCATCACCTTAGTATAGAGAAGAAATTTGCCTTTTTTCTGTAGTGCGCTGTCAATATTTAGCAAAGCCTAATAAAACTGATCTTGCTAAATAAGCTGTATATAGATACTAATGATGAATAAAATTATGTGTATTATATGCTGTTTTATGGTCTTTTATTCACTAAATAACCACGGTTAATAATTCGCAATAAAACTGTCGAAATAATGACAGAAAAGCCGGCTTTTTCGCTATTAATTGTCTATAATAGCTTTACTATTTTGCACATTATTTTTTTAAGGATACATCTCATTTAATCATGATAAATCAAAAGCTTATGGCAAACCTATTGATTTGCCTCGTCGTTTGTCTCGGTCCGTTATTCGCCACCTCTGCCTATGCACAAAAAGCACCGGCATTTAGCTTGCCCGGCGACAACAAAACAATCAATCTCGAGCGGCTTAAAGGCAAGGTCGTGTATCTTGATTTCTGGGCTTCATGGTGTGATCCCTGCAGAAAATCGTTTCCCTGGATGAATGAAATACATTCTCGATATGACAGCAAAAAGTTTACTATCGTCGCGGTTAACCTGGATTCTGAAAAAGCCGATGCACTGAAGTTTTTAAAGAATATGCCTGCCAACTTTGACGTTGCCTATGATCCAGAGGGGAAAGTGGCGGGCAAATATGGTTTAAAAGCCATGCCCAGCTCCTACCTGATTGACAAAAAAGGCAAGCTAGTTTTTGCCCATAAAGGTTATCGAGAAGGCGACACAAATGAAATTGAGAAAAAAATACACCAACTACTTAATTCAAAATAAGACTTCATTATGATGAAAACGACAGCAACCCTATTAGCTTGCACACTCACGACTGCGTGCTCAACACTGCAAAACATGAGTACCCGGGAAGAGGTCAAACCCTGGGAAAAAGACATACTCGCACAGCCCTCCATGCAAATTCCGGCAGATAAAATGTATTCGTTTAGCGACGACCACATATTCTTTAGTAAAGAAGCGTCTACTGGCGGCAATGGTGTCGGCGGCGGCGGTTGCGGCTGTAATTAATACAAGCCCAATATTTCATAAGAACACGGTATTTTTTAAAGCCAATGTTTTTATCAATAGTAACCGTATATTAAAAAACACATTATGTACCCGACAACGTGATGCAGTTTTAGTAAAAATATGCATGCCAATGAATGAATCGGGTTAAGGATAAACAATGAAATCAATTAAGAATAAATTAACCATGGCCACCTGCACGTTGTTATCGCAACAAAGCGGTAATGCTTTAGCGATTGAGAATGCATGGGAGATTGATACCTCCTTTCTCTATTACGCTGAAGCCGATGATCGTGTTAGCGTAGCAAAACTTGTTGCTTCTGTAGGCGGCGACGTAACTGATAGAGATCGCGTCAATATACAAACAGTTCTAGACACCATGTCTGGCGCCACTCCTTCCGGTGCGGTAAAAGCCAGTGGCAGCTCTAATACCACAACGGGTGCATCTGGCGGTGGCGGCACGGCTGTCACTGACGCGAATGCGACTGCATTGGCTGAATTTGATGATACCCGTCTGGCTAATAGTTTAACCTGGACACATACACACGATAACAACTGGACTGTTGACTATAACGGTGCCGTTTCCATCGAGAACGATTACCGTTCATTTGGTGCCGCGATAACAGTTAACAAAGAGACTCAGAAAAAAGATTATCGATTTACAGTCGGTCTTGCGGGAACTTATGATCAAATATTCCGCGTTGGCGCTGGAAGCACACCGGTACCGCTCACGCTAATTAGTGATAACCAGCTTGCTGGTGAAGGTGAGAAAAACTCAACCGACCTGATACTTGGCGTAACCCGTATAATCAATCGTAGAACGGTTGGCCAGGTTAATCTTGCATACAGCGTATCCAATGGTTATCACACCGATCCCTACAAGGTTTTCAGTGTTGTTGATATAGGCACAAATCTACCTATTAGTGATTCAAGTTATTATGAAGGCAGACCCGGCTCAAGACAAAGGACCAGTTTAACCTTCCATTTAAATCATCAATTGTATCCAAGCAATAATCTTATTCATGGCTCTTATCGTTACTACACCGATGACTGGGATGTTGACTCACATACCTTTGATTTTAATTACCGCTTTAATTTAGCGAACACTAATTACATCGAACCAAGACTTCGACTTTACCAGCAAACTAAGGCTTCCTTTTATCAGAATGAGTTTTTTGTAAATAACGTTGCAGGTCTTGATCCTAGTACCTTGTTCCCGCAATACATAAGCGCTGATTATCGACTTGATGATATGACAAGCATCACGCCTGGCATACGTTACGGTCGTGAAGTCGGTGCGAATGGACATTTACGTGCACGACTGGAATATATGTACCAGTCGTATGATAATTCTGAGTTCGATACTAACAAAGCAATCATTTTCCAGATTGCATACAGTAAGAAATTCTAAAGCTGCATTTACAGCTTAAATTTTTTCATAAAAAAACTCCGCGATATTGCGGAGTTTTTTTTGATCTGGAAAAGTACAAACGTTGTTACTCACCTCAGAGGTTAGTGTAATGAAATATTTATGTATGCCTTTGCTAGCATGGATACCGGCCTCGACAATCGCTCCTGCATTGTTCTACTACCTGCCATCCATGGCAGTATTCACCGGTATGACGAAACTTAAACTTTACTCTACAGCTAAAATAATTCGTCATTCTGGCGTAGGCCAGAATCCATGCCTGCCTGGTGTTAATGTATACTTACGCGTGCCTCTACTAAAACTCTGTGCTTCCGGGTGACATAGCTTCTGAACTTTCTTCGTTACAATAAAACTCCGCACTATGCGGAGTGTTTTCTGATCTGGAAATAGACACATGTTATTGACCTCAGAGGTCTATGTGTCTAGTGCAATCGACTCTACTGCACCCTTTGCCTTGCATGGATACCGGCCGACGCCGGTATGACGGATAAAATATAAGCTGGCATGACGAGCTTTATATAATACGAACTTTATGCTTTTTCCGTCATACCGGCGGAGGCCGGTATCCATGTTAGAGTAGAAAAAATGCATTACTGTATTGTGCATTTTATTGTAATGGAAACCGACCAGCTATGGTCAATAAGGAATTTAGGGATGAATATAAAGCAGCCTGCCGTCTATATATTAGCCAGCAAAAAAAACGGCACCTTGTATGTTGGCGTTACTTCTAATCTTGTAAAACGTATATGGGAACATAAACATAATGTTGTTGAAGGTTTTACTAAAAAACATAGTGTTCATAATTTAGTCTGGTATGAATTACATGACACCATGATGTCTGCACTTAATCGTGAAAAAATAATAAAAAACTGGAAACGAGAGTGGAAGATCACAAGGATTGAAGAGTCCAATCCACAATGGGATGATTTATACGAAAGTATTTTGTAATTAAGATTGCTAGATATTTTTCGTTGTTCAGGAGAAAACAGTAATCCATGCCTGCTTGATACAAAGAAATGCTTATGCACACCTTTGCTAGCATGGATACCGGCCTTCGCCGGCATGACGAATCTTAAACTTAACTTTTATGTAACGTGGATACCGCCTCGACAATTGCTCCTCGGCAATAGCTCCTCGACAATAGCTCCTGCATTGTTCTACTACCGTCCGTCCATGGACATATGCATTGCTCTACTACCGTCCATCCATGGACATATGCATTGTTCTCGGTCTCTGTTCCAGACTCGACTCTACCGATTCCATCCTTGCAATCGTACTACCTGCCATCCATGGCAGTATTCGCCGGCATGACGAGCCTTAAATACATATTTACGGAATGTGGATACCGGCATTCACCGGTATGATGAACCTTAAACTCAACTTTTACAGAACATGGATACCGGCCTCCGCCGGTATGACGAGCCTTAAACTTATCTTTTATGGAATGTAGATACCGTCCTACGCCGGCATGACGAATAAAGTATAAAGTTCGTATTATATAAAGCTCGTCATGCCGGCGCAGGCCGGTATCCATGCCTTTCTGCCCCAATAAAATACTCCTACAATAAAAAAACTCCGCACTATGCGGAGTTTTTTTATTACTCTTTAACTTTATATATCGATTAAAACAGATCTGGCTCACCAGGCGTTGTTTCATCAATCGGAGGCACACCTGCAGGATTCAACTCATCATCAGCCGTTAACACTTCCGGATTCTGCACACCAAAATAAGAATACACCGTTGCAGCGACTGACATAGGTTCTGCTTTATAACTTCCAGGCGCTGGTTCAGTTACCTGATCATTGGTACCCGAGGCACCTACACGTACAGTTTTACCTACGACCTTACCCAATGCAGCTGCACCACCTTGTCTTACACCTGCACCGCCAAAGGTAAATAAGTTCTGGTTGTTACCATGATCCCAGCCCTGATTACCATTTAGGTTAACACGTCGACCAAAATCACCACACATATTAACTACTATATTATCCGTAGAGCGTGACGTACCATTAATCGTTGTAAAAGCACCTCCATTTTTTGAAGCATCAGCATATTTGATATGTAACATTGCGGCTTTCATAACTTCGAATAAGTCGTTCATACGGTTACCATAACTATCTATGCCATTATTATGGTCATCCCAACCGCCTAAGCCACCACCAACAGTAATATATAATGAACTCGGGTTAGCTAGTGCCAGAGTTACTGCCGCACGTACACGTTCCGTATATCTATTACCACCGCCTGGATACTCAACAGGATCACCTACTGCAACACCAATAGACGCTGCATCCCTCGCAGCATCTGCTGGATCAATAGAATTATTAATTGCTGGAAGTAGTGAAACACTCGCGGCAGTTATATCCCCTATTTTATCGTCTAAGTCTTTTCTTAAAATCAAACCATTTGCTGCTCTAACATATCGTGCATCATATGCAGCCGTTCTTCTATTATTTGCAAGAGCTTCGAGGGTAATTGCATTTGGGTCAGTGAGACGCTCATAAGCATTATTAAAATCTTGATCTAATGTTAAACCTCGAAATACTAACGGTATTTGAAAATCAGGATCTTGTTGATAAGCACGAGTATCACCTTCAAATGAAACAAAAGGTAATAACAAATCATTTACGATATCACCTATTGGAGTTGTCGTATCGGCCAGTGTCGTTGTACCTTCATACTGGCTACGATTTTGAAATAGATTTGCTGCAATACGAGTACCAACACCTGCACTACCTTCAATATCCAAAGAGCCTTTAAAACTTTGCAGTAAGCTTTCCCTATGCGAACGCGTACCATCAAGCTCTTTAAATAAAGTGCGATATACAGACATATACCCGTTATCAAGCATAAACTGCATCGCACGACCACCGGCTCCACCAATATCTAAATGGACATTGCCTTGACCTGGTGTACGCTCGGTGCCACGCCAAAAACCATTTTTTGTTATGAATCCATTCGCACCGCCGCTAGTATTTCCAGCGCCATCATCATCATTCTGTAATATTCGGGTTCCAAATGCTGTTACATATGAATTTTGCGAATTGCTTTCAATACCATCAGCTGCGCCAACTACTGAATCATTCATATTCGTCAGATTGCCTGAAAGTTCAGACGGACCGCCATATAAAAAGATATTAATGACTTGCGGCATGACAGCCGGCGCTACAACCGTAGCACTTGAATAATTGACGGCAGCACTTGCTGTCTTATACATTGCCAGTGGATTAATGGAAGATGGCAATAGTGCTGAACCACCTAATGCGGCAATACTCTTAAGAAAGTTTCTTTTGTTCATAGTCAGTTCCTTTAATTAATTGCCTTAAAATAATAAAATTCTGGCAATCTGGAAATATAGTCAAAGGTTATCTCGGCGATATCGTTATGACGATTATTGCTGGTGCTAGGTCTGATTACCTGATTACCATCTACATCTAGTTCTAACAAAGACCGTCCATCAAAAACAGCAATTAAACCTGTTATCTCATCGGCACTCGCTTTTCTTTGCACGGTATTCAAAAACAAAAAGTGTATATAATCGTTTAAATTGAGGTTAGAAATAACATCACGTAAATCATCGTCATCATTACCTAAGCCGTTATATATCAAGCCGGGTATGTCCAGTTGACTACCATCATAACTTCTTTCGTTCATCAGCAATCCTCTACGGACGCCTCGGTGGTAGTTAGCAAAACTCAATGCATCTAATGGCACATCAGGCAAACGACCAATTTTCAATGGCATTGCATGCCAGCCTTTATTACCTAAAAACATGAACATTTCACCGGTATTGCCTGGACTTGGATCTACCCTACCCGAGCCCATGAGCTCAAAAATTCGATTATCCAGTACATCATCGATGCTATCACCATTACTAGTACGGCGAGGTAACGCTGCTGGATCCCACTTTAATGCATCAAGTAATGGCATCAGACTTTCTTCGAAAGAACGTGGTCTTTCTGTATTTAACAAATACTCTCTGGAAAACAACATAGCGGTAAAAATATCTTCATAGCTTTCAGCGCCGCTAGCTACAATAGAATTAATCATACTGACCCTGTCTTCCTGTGAGCGACCGGAGAATAGATAGTTAACCAGCACTTCGGCAGCACGAGGCAGTATCAATGGATGACCCGCAATCACATCGTATAAATCATCACAGGTGGTTATAAAGTAACTTTCCAGAATAAGCTGCGGTTCAGTATTAGGAAAACTTGTGGTACTTAATACATAACCGGAATCTTCATCTGTCAGATAAAAGTCTTTACAGGCGGTACCGCCCTTTACAGAATCTTCTTCTGTTTCAAACAGTCCCAGGTAAAGCTCATAGGCTTCTAAAGCATGGTTTTCAGAAGAACGTGAAACGCGCCAGCGCGCTAATGAGGGCAGATTCGAACGAACCATTTCTCTAACCGTACTTTTATCGCGAAGTTTTGTGGTTAAAAAACGATACATATTTTGTGCATCAACCGTATCGGTGCTTTCCATTTCTACCGCTGGAGAATACATAATCGTATTGCTCAAGAAATAGGCCATCCACTGCACATATAAATCACGACTGATCGGGTATTCTTTTATACGTGCCAACGGTAACTGCATCGGCCTTTCATTTTCATTAGCATCGGTATCATCATCAAACGAATACTTAGCGTCATCCTCGATAGGATTACCTTCGCTATCAAGGCCTTCGATCAAAGTATCAGCCGCGATTAATGCCTGGTTTGATAACGGCTGGATTAAAGCCTGTTTGGTATCGTTCAGGAAGCTGCTGCTTTTAGGTTTTAAATTGGCAATGCCTGCATTCAGATCAAAAAAGTCTTCCGCTGAAATGCCGCGGAACAAGGTGCCGTAGAGTTTGCTGGCAACCTGATACTGATCTTCTGGCGGCAACGCATTGAATTCTGCCTGACTGAGAGGCGCTGCAAAACCAGTTGCATTAAAGCCGGAACTGCTTTCTGGCTGACCAGGGTCACACCCTAGTAGACTGAAAGCCGTCGTCAATAAGACGACTTTAATGGACAGCGTTTTTACATGATAGATAGTCATCATAGTTTTCATCTAAATACATCCCGTATGTAAATAAATTGATACATCGTATAGATGTAATAATATTTTTGAATTTGATTTGGAATTTCTTTTTCAGCCACGAGAACCATGACTGACATTTAAGTACGATAAGCGGTTGCGCCTAAAGTATTATCGAATTCTACACTAACTTCAGGATTATTTGTCAATTTTTCGACAAAATAACTAAACAAATTGACGAATGGTATCCGTCTTGTAAAAGTAATATATATTTATTAAATAAAATTCAATACGTTATAACGGGAATAGAAAGTTAAAAGTTATAAGTTGAAAGTTGGCAGTTGGCAGTTGGCAGTTGGCAGCGCATGGCGCACCCTGCCCGGTTAAACTCAATATTCGATCTTCAGGACTATTTTTTATTTTTAAACACGGTGCATTTATTCCTGCCGTCGTGTTTGCTCCAGTAGAGCGCCTGGTCCGCTCTTTGCAGCACGCTTATTATTTCATCACCCTGTTGAAATTCAGCAAGGCCAACGGATGAGGTAATAGCAACAGCTTTTCCTTCGTGCTGGAAATCACACTGTTCAACCATGACACGTAATTGTTCATTTAACATCAGCGCCATATCGATAGGCGTATCCGGCATCAACAGGGCAAATTCCTCACCACCGATTCTGGCAAACAGATCGACCTTTCTTACTCTTGTATGAATAATATCGGCAAAGACTTTTAATATCTGGTCGCCAACATCATGCCCATAATTTTCATTTATCGTTCTAAAGTGATCCATATCCCAGATAGCCAAACACAAGGGGGACTTATGCCGTTTCCAGCGATGGAATTCAACATCTACCCTTTCATCAAACGCCAATGTGTTAGGAATATTGGTTAATGGGTCACGTAATAATTGAATCTTACTTGTGTGTAACTGTTCTTTTAATTTTTTAGACTCCATCTGCGAACGTGAGAGTTCTTCCATAATTTCTGCGTAACTTTGTGCAGGCAGCTGTTCTATTTCTTCATCGTGATGCTGGGATACTTCAACATGCTGCTCAATGTTGTCTGAGCTTGCTGGCCGCTGTTGTTGAGATGCATTAGATTCTGTTGTTTCAGCAACGGCACTCTCTATAATACGGTCAGCTGTTTCGGCAGCGTCCGTTAATGCTTGTGCGGGTGATTTTTTTTCATCGCTGTAACGACGTATTTCGTGAATAAATGATTCTATATTTTCAAGCTGCACATCAATTTTTGCTGCATAGCTGGCAAGCTCGCGCTTTTCCTGTTCTATTGCGCAGATGCTTTTATTGACTAACTTTACCAACCTCTGTGTAACGTTTTTCCAGTTTTCATTATTATCACCCGAACTGCTTAGTACCCCGGCAATATCAACCTGTTCTTTTTTCGACGCACCGGGCAATGTTAGCCGGTTAATCATTTCGGTCAAAACGAGAGTCACATTATCCTTGTCAGCCTGAACCTTATCAATCTGACCATTACGTTTTGTGCCGTTGCTGGAATGAATGTATTCAACCAGCTCATTCGCCAGTTGCTGCATAATATCTGAGGCTTCAAGCTCACCCTCAAATTTAAACTCAGTCGCATGGCTAATTGCTGTGATAAATAATTTGAGTTCATTCAGATCCGGCTTTTTACTTTCTGAAGTCTCATCGACAACCGGTAAGGACTCAGTCGACATCTCTTCACCAGGCAATGCCTCATCAGGGAATATTTTGTTAACCAGATTTTTAATCATAAATTTAAGGCTTCTTACAAAAGATTAGCATGTATTTTTATTATTAAAAAAACACGGAAAAAGGCTGTTTTATATTAATACACCGACCCTGAATGTATAGCACATACATTTTCACATGCCACTTGTTATGGGTTCTGCCAAGGAAATATTGACAATTTATTGTTTAATACAGAAAAATCCTGGCCAAATTATGATTTAATCTGCATTCAAGTCTTAACCAGCCAAAGGATAAGTCTGTTTGCACTGTTGTTAGTGCTAATAACTTTATAAAAAATGGACACCATGGCATCAAGACAAGCAAGCAACAAAACCAATAAAACTTAGCGGGTGATCAAGATGAATGCGTCTGAAGCAATGGATACTAATCCAACGACACTAAAACCAACTGACACTATTGAATGCGCAGCTGAATACATCATGAAATATCGCTACCGTGCTTTACCGGTAGTGGATGAAAATAACTGCTACCTGGGTATGTTTGGCGTGAACTGTTTGCTGAAACAGGTCATTCCCAAATCGGTTTTCCTGCCTAATGGTCTGGAAAATGTCAGTTTTATTCATGAATCGTTCGAAGATCTTTATCATCGCTTCGACGAAGTAAAACATTTACCCATCTCCATTTGCATGAACAAAGAGATTCCAGCCGTTGCACCCGATACCCCGCTAACTGAAACAATGTTACAGCTTTACCAGACACGCGCCAGTATTCCGGTGGTACATCCCGACAGCTGTAAATTACTGGGGATGATTTCCTACTGGGATATTGGTGAGAAAATCCTCGCCGCAGGAGAACAGAAAGATGCATAGCCTCCATCAAGCCGATGTCATCTTTGGCTTTTCGCCGGTCTGGTTTGCCGGCAGTTTATTTGTACTCACCTATTTACTGATTGTTACCGAGCGATTGAATCGAGCCATTATCGCAATGATGGCAGCCGCTTTAATGATTATCAGTGGTGTACTTACCCAGGAAGCCGCGGTACAGGGCGTCGATTTCAATACCATTGGCTTGCTTACCGGCATGATGATTATTGTTGGCATCACGAAAAATTCAGGTGTTTTTCAGTACCTGGCCATCCGCTCAGCCAAGCTGGTAAAAGCAGACCCCTGGGGCATACTGGTAATGATGATGGTGGTGACTGCCGTGTTATCGGCAATGCTGGATAACGTTACCACGGTATTACTGGTCGCCCCGGTCACCCTGCTGATTACCGATACGCTAAAAATAAGTGCCTACCCCTATTTGTTTGCTGAAATCTTTGCTTCAAATATTGGCGGCACAGCCACCTTGATTGGTGACCCGCCCAATATCATGATCGGCTCTGCCACCGACCTTAGCTACAACGACTTTCTGTTTAACCTGGCACCCATTGCAGTGCTGATATTGCTGGTCACCATCGTTCCTATCTACCTGATATGGGGAAGACATCTAAAAGCAGACCCGGCATTGATCAACAAAGTCATGCTGTATCGTGAAATAGATGCCATCAAAGACTGGGTATTACTAAAAAAATCATTGTTTGTACTGACACTGGTGATGCTGGGTTTTATTGTTGGACACGATTACGGCTTGCAGCCAGCAACCGTCGCGATGTTCGGTGCAGCTTTGCTGCTAACCCTGAACTGTCTGCCACATAACCAGGAAAAACAAAGCAAACTGGTTTCTGAATCTTTATGTGACGTGGAATGGATTACTATCTTCTTTTTTATCGGTTTATTTATTCTGGTGTACGGTGTCGAAACTACCGGACTGCTGGAATCACTGGCCAATCAGGTAATAGAACTCACCGATGGCGATAAAACGGTAACCGCTATTTCGATTTTATTTGTTTCTGCAGTCGCCTCTGCCATCGTGGATAATATTCCGTTTGTTGCCACCATGATCCCGCTAATTAAAAACATGGCCGTGAGTTTTGGCGGCGCCGAGGAATTAGTCCCCATCTGGTGGTCACTGGCATTGGGCGCCTGCCTGGGCGGCAATGGCTCTCTGGTCGGTGCCAGTGCGAATCTGATCGTGGCAGGATTCGCCGAGCGCTCCGGTCAGCCGATTCGTTTTCTGCCATTCATGTTATTGGCTTTTCCGATGATGCTGTTTTCAGTAATGATCAGCGCTGTTTACGTTTACTTTCGCTACCTTTAGGAATATGGTTTAAATAAACATTATTGCCGCGAAGGACGCAAAAGACGCGAACGGTCTAAAACACAATTGTTTATTGTAGGGTGCGCCATGCGCACCTTGGTACAAGCATTTGTGACTGTATTCCGGTGCGCACGGCGCACCCTACGGTTTCTTGTTGTTATGCTGAACGATAGTGAGGGATATTTGGGTGTGGTGTTATCAACTATCCACTTAAGATCCTTCACTATCGTTCAGGATGACAGGCTAAGAGAGTCACAGATAAAAGCTTTAATTTTGTCATGCCGGCGAAGGCCGGTATCCATTTATCAGGTACGTATTGATTATCAGGATTAATGCCCGTATGAGCGATGGATACCGGCTAAGAGCATGCCGGCATGACGGTGTTTTGTTTGGTTTGTTTTGTTTTGTTTTGTTTTGTTTTATTTGTAATTTCAATTCATGTCGTTCGCTCTTTCGCTCCACCACCCATAAAAGCTTTTCTCTGTGTGACGTGCATGGATGCACTAATGTCGTAAACGCAGGAAGCGTAAGAGCGACCCCTCTGTGCCTCGACAATCGCTCCTGCATTGTTCTACTTACGGGCGTCCTGCCCTAATCTGTGGTGAATTTTTTTTGACCTTGCTGCCTCAACCTTCTTTCAACGGTCGATTTGTCTTGTAGTAATTAATCAGTCCATTGGTCGAGCTGTCATGTGTATCCACTGCATCTCTGTTATCCAGCTCTTTTAATATACCGGTGGCCATTTGTTTGCCCAGTTCCACGCCCCACTGGTCGAAAGAGTTGATGTTCCAGATAATGCCCTGGACAAATATCTTGTGTTCATACAGTGCAATCAATGAGCCCAATGTTGCCGGGGTCAGGCCGTTGAATAAAAAGGTACTGGTTGGCCGGTTGCCCGGAAAAACCTTATACGGCAGCAAGGCTTTTATTGCTGCTTCATCCAGCCCGGATGCGGCCAGCTCGGCATGGGCTTCTTCTTCTGTTTTGCCTTTCATTAAGGCTTCGGTTTGTGCGAATACGTTAGACATCAGTGCTCGGTGGTGCCGGGCATTACAGCGCACGTTTGAAACCGGCGCTAATATGTCGGACGGTACCAGCTTGGTGCCCTGGTGCAGCAGCTGAAAAAAGGCATGCTGTCCGGCTATACCAATTTCACCAAACAGTACCGGGCCGGTGGTGTAATCCACTGCCTCGCCCTGACGGTCAATATACTTACCGTTGCTTTCCATATCTGCCTGCTGCAAATAAGCCGGAAATTTATGTAAATGCTGGTCATAGGGCAGCACGGCCGTGGTCTCTGCTTGAAAGAAGTTGTTGTACCAGATACCCAGCAGCGCCATGGTGACCGGTATATTTTCATGCAAAGGTGTATTTTTAAAATGCTGGTCAGCTTCATAAGCGCCGATTAACAGCTGGTCAAAATTATCAGAGCCAATCGCGATGACAATGGGCAGACCAATCGCAGACCATAATGAATAACGCCCGCCTACCCAGTCCCACATGCGGAAAATATTATTTTCATCGATGCCGAATTCTTTTGCCGCTTCTGTATTAGACGTTACCGCGGTAAAGTGTTTGTGAATTTGCGAATCATCACCTGCCTTATCCACATGCCACTGTCTCGCCGTTTCAGCATTCACCATGGTGTCCTGCGTGGTGAAACTTTTCGACGCAATGATAAAAAAGGTTGTTTCCGGATTGAGAAATTCCAGGGTGTCATTGATATGGTTTTCATCAATGTTGGATACATAATGTATGTTCAGATCATGCAGTGCATAAGGTCTTAACGCCTCGGTAACCATTAATGGGCCAAGATGTGAACCGCCAATGCCAATATTGACCACATCGGTGATCGGCTGATTAAAATAACCGCGCCACGAACGTGTGCGAATGGCCTCAGCCAGTTCTTTAACACGGGCATGCTCTTTACACACTTCAGGCATGATATCCACGCCGTCTATCAAAACGGGATCACCGCTTCTGTTTCTTAATGCGGTATGTAAAACTGCCCTGTTCTCCGTGTGATTGATCGCCTCGCCATCAAACATTTTTTTCATCCAGCCACTGACATCGCTGTCTTTGGCAAGATCCTGCAGTAGCTGCATGGTCTCGCTGCTGATAATATTTTTTGAATAATCGAAAAGAATGTCGTTAAGTTGCAGAGAAAACTTATCAAAGCGCTGCGGGTCTTCTGCAAACATGTCTCGCATGTGTGCCTGACTCATCTCGTTGAAGTGTTGCTGTAGTGTCTTCCAGGTAGTTGACTGCGTTAATTTCGACATAAATTATAATTTTTAAGGTGATTTGGAAAAATGGCTTGCGATAAACACTGTTATTTAGTAAAAGAAATGTTCATCAATTGATAATATCTGACAGTCCCGTAATTTGTCATACAGCGTATGCTGTAATCTTGATCTGTATCAACACAGCTTATCAGACTATGGCTGAAAATCGACAGCAGTTTCCGGGGCCCGGAATAATTTAACCAGGAGTAAAACATGACAGTCAATGCCGCAACCTCATCCTACGTCTATTCATTTAAAGACGGTGACGGCAAGAACAAAAAGCTGCTGGGCGGCAAAGGCGCCAACCTTTGCGAAATGACACAAATCGGCATTAACGTTCCGCCCGGTTTTGTTATCAGCACCCAGGCCTGCCTTGAGTATCTCGACCAGAGACGGACAGCGGCAACCAGGCCTTGCCATCTGCATTGATGGCGCAGGTAGAACAACAGATCAAAATGCTGGAGAAAGATACCGGCAAAGGTTTTGGTGATGCCAACAATATGCTGCTGCTATCGGTGCGTTCCGGTTCTGCTTTATCGATGCCCGGCATGATGGATACCATTCTCAACCTTGGGCTCAATTCTAAAACCCTGCCCGGCCTGATTAAACAAACCGGCAATGAACGTTTTGCCTGGGATGCCTACCGCCGTTTTGTACAGCTGTTTGGCAAAGTAGCGCTTGGCATCAGCGATGAAAAATTCGATAAACCGTTTGATGCGATGAAAAAACGCGAAGGCTTAACCGAAGATACCGAACTTTCTGCTGAACATTTCAAAGAGATTACCGGCGTCTTTCTTGAAGTGGTGCACAATGAAACCGGCAAACCCTTTCCTGAAGATGTTTATGAACAGCTGCAGATAGCGATTAAAGCGGTATTCAATTCCTGGCTGGGTAAACGTGCCATTGATTATCGCCGCGAATTTAATATCACCGCAGACATGGCTAATGGTACCGCCGTCAATATACAAACCATGGTGTTTGGCAACATGGGCAATAACTGCGCTACCGGTGTTGGCTTCACCCGTAATCCCGGCACCGGTGAAAACGTCATGTTCGGTGAGTTTCTGATTAATGCCCAGGGCGAAGATGTGGTCGCGGGCATTCGTACACCCAAACCGGTGCATGAGCTGGAACAGGATATGCCGCAAATGTACAGGGAACTGGTGGCCTTGCGCGACCGGCTGGAAGCACATTACCGGGAAGTACAGGATTACGAGTACACCATCGAAAACGGTGTGCTGTTTTGCCTGCAGACACGTGATGGAAAAATGAATGCCGCGGCACGCGTTCGCACCTCGCTGGAAATGAGCAACGAAGATTTAATCACACGCGATGAAGCACTGTTACGTATCGATCCAGAGGAACTGGAACAACTGTTACATCCGCGACTCAATCCTGATGCAAAAGATATACCGATTGCACAAGGTCTGTCAGCCTCTCCGGGCGCAGCGTCTGGCCGCATCGTGTTTGATGCCGACCGTGCTGAACTGGCGCGCGACGACGGTGAAAAAGTTATTCTGGTTCGAGAAGAAACCAAACCGGAAGACATCCACGGATTTTTTGCGGCAGAAGGTATATTAACCAGCCGTGGCGGTAAAACCTCGCATGCGGCCGTGGTCGCACGCGGCATGGGCAAACCCTGTGTTGCTGGCGCCGAAGGCATTGTCGTTGATGTCGAAAAACACATCGCACACGTTGGTGACACCGCACTGCACGAAGGCGACATGATTACCATTGACGGCGCTAACGGCAACGTCTACCTTGGCGAAATAGACACCGTGCCGCCGACATTTTCCGACGAACTGCGTACCCTGCTCAGCTGGGCAGACGAAATCGCTGATCTAAAAATTATGAGCAATGCCGACACCATGGTAGCGGCCAGCCTGGCATCCGATTATGGCGCCATGGGCATTGGCCTGTGCCGTACCGAGCGCATGTTTAACGCGCAGGACCGGTTGCCGCTGGTCATCGACATGATACTGGCAAAAGACAAAGCAGACAGGCAGCAGGCACTGGATGTACTGCGGCCGATACAAAAAGCTGACTTCAAGGATTTGTTTAAAGTCATGTCACCCAGACCGGTTACCATCCGTTTACTCGACCCGCCTATTCATGAATTTCTGCCCAGTGAAAAACAGCTTGAACAGGAAATCAAGCACCTGAAACGATTGAAAGAAACGGTCGAAGGCGTTAATGATTTAATGAATACCATGCAGCTGCTAAAACGCCAGGCGGATGCCAAGTTACTGCCTAAACCGTTTGCCCCCGGTGGCCGCGAACTGGTGGATTCTGCCATTGCCAAGAAACACCAGATGCTGTTAAAAGTTCGTGAACTGTTCGAGGTTAACCCAATGCTGGGCCACCGCGGTGTGCGTCTGGGCATTACCTATCCTGAAATTTATGAAATGCAGATACGCGCCGTGCTGGAAGCAGCTGCCGAATGCAACAAAGAAGGCTTTGATGTGCGCCCTGAAATCATGGTGCCGCAGGTATGCACCAGTCAGGAACTGATATGGGTGAGAAAAATTGTTGACCAGGTGCGCGATACCATCGAAAGCGAGCAAAATATTAAACTCAACTTCAAGTTCGGCTCAATGATTGAAGTCGTGCGTGCCTGTATGCGTGCCGGCCGGCTGGCCGAATTCGCCGAATTCTTCTCCTTTGGCACCAACGACCTGACACAATCAAGCTTCTCTTTTTCACGCGAAGATGCAGAGAACAAGTTCCTGCCTTTATATGAAGAGAATAATATTCTGCAGGATAATCCGTTTGAAACTCTCGATGTTAAAGGTGTCGGCCGTCTCATGGAAATTGCTGTGTCATGGGGGCGCAAAACCAATCCTGATTTAAAAGTCGGCATTTGCGGCGAACAGGGCGGCCACCCACAGTCGATACGTTTCTGCCATCATATTGGTTTGAGCTACGTTTCCTGCTCAGCGCCGCGCGTGCCTATTGCCCGGCTCGCTGCGGCACAGGCTAAACTAACTGAACACGCTTACACACCGGAATAACAAAGGCATTGCCGCACCTGTATGTAACAAAAACAATTTAAATCAATAATATACGGATGAAAGTTAAATAATGATTGAAGTTAGAATACATGGCCGTGGCGGCCAGGGAAACGTGGTCGCCGCCTACCTGCTGGCCACAGCGGCAATTGATGAAGGCTGGTTTGCCCAGGCCTTTCCCGCTTTTGGTGCAGAACGCCGAGGCGCGCCAGTGGTCGCTTTTGTTCGCATCCATCATCAGCCGATCAAACGCCGTTGCCAGATTACTGCGCCAGACTTCCTGATTATTCAGGACGAAGCGTTAATGAATATTCCCGGCATCACCGACGGCCTAAAAGCCGGCGGCAGTATTTTGCTGAATTCAGCAAAGAGCAGCGAAGATTATATTAACGATAACAACATCGAAAGCCAGCTGATCACTTTGCCGGCCACCCAGCTTGCCCAGCAGTATCTGGGACGCCCGGTACCCAATACCGCGCTGCTCGCCGCTTTTCTAAAATTATCCAACATACTGCCGCAATCTTCATTAATTCAAGCACTTGAGGAACGTTTTAAAGGTAAAGTATTAGATAAAAACGTTGCCTTAATCGAGGCGACCGCTGAAACCGTCAGAGAAAAACTATGGGAGCAAACCGCTAATGCGTAAAGCACTGGAAGGCTCTCAGGCCATTGCTCAAACCGTTGCACTGTGCCGGCCACAGGTAGTGGCCGCCTACCCGATTACACCGCAAACACACATCGTTGAAAATATCGCCAAGCTGGTTGCCAATGGCAAAATGGACTGTGAACTGGTCAGCGTGGAAAGTGAATTTTCTGCCGCCTCGCTGGTGCTCGGTGCTGCCAGCGCAGGTTCCAGAACCTATACCGCGAGTGCTTCACAGGGCATTTTATTAATGAGCGAAGTGCTGTACAACATCGCCGGCTTACGGGTACCGATGGTCATGACCTGTGCCAACCGCGCAATATCTGCACCGCTGTCTATCTGGAATGATCAGCAGGATTCCATGGCGGTAAGAGATGCCGGCTGGATTCAGCTTTACTGCGCCGATAACCAGGAAGCCGTTGATACCACTATCCAGGCTTACCGTATCGCGGAAGCCACCGAATTACCGGTGATGGTCTGCATGGATGGCTTTACCCTGACCCACACCCTGGAACCGATTGATATACCATCACAGGAAATGGTTGATGACTATCTGCCCGCGTTCAAGTTCAGCCGTGCTCTGGATTCATCGCGGCCTATCAGTATTGGCACCCTGGTGTCACCGGATTACTACCCGGAAGCCAGGCATTCACACCACCATGCTTTACTTGATGCGGCCGATGAAATTATTGCGGCTGATGCCGACTGGGAAAAATGCAGTGGCCGTTCTGCCGGCGGCCTGCTTTACGTGGACGGACCCGATGAAGCCGTTATTGGCATTCTCACCCTGGGTTCGATAGCCGGCACCCTGAGTGAGGCACGCGATGCCAACCCGGATTTACCGCTGACGAAACTGATCCGGCTGCGGGCTTACCGGCCATTTCCTGCCGAAGCATTACGCCAGGCATGCGCCGGTCTGAGCGATTTGATCGTACTGGAACGTGCCTTATCGCCGGGATTTGGCGGCATTGTTTCTTCCGAAGTTCACTCCGCATTATCGGCTTTGGCAACAACGCCGCGCATCCACAGCTTTGCCGTCGGTCTCGGCGGCCGTGACATCCCACTGGAAATTTACCGGAAACTCCATGAGCAGCTCAATGGTGAGCACACCGCGTCCGTTTACCATTATCGATGTCGAAACCATAAAACTGCCGACTGAAGACCAGGGCAATACTATTACAGCGAATATATGAATATGCGCAGAGAGCATTAATATGAGCACAGACAAGCAAACCACCACACCTGAACTGCTGGTACAGTTACGTAAAAACCAGCCGCGTTTTGAAGGCATCGAATCGGGCCACCGCGCCTGCCTGGGTTGCGGTGAAGCACTGGCGGCAAGACTGGTCACCGAAGCAGCAGGTCCTGATGTAATGATTGCCAATGCCACCGGCTGCCTGGAAATTTTTACCACGCCATGGCCGGAATCGTCCTGGCGACTGCCATGGATTCATTCCCTGTTTGAAAATACCGGCGCCGTTGCTGCTGGTATGGAAGCGGCGATGAAGGCCCAGGGTAAACCCACCAAGGTTCTTGCCTTTGGCGGTGACGGTGCCACTTTCGATATCGGTTTCCAGGCACTGTCCGGCATGCTTGAGCGCGGCCATAACGTACTTTATGTTTGCTTTGACAACGAAGCCTACATGAACACCGGCATTCAACGTTCCAGTTCAACACCGCATGCCGCGATGACCACCACGTCGCCGCCGGGCAGTGAGCGCATGGGTAAACGGCATCTTAAAAAAGATATTCTTTCGATTGTTGCGGCTCATCACATCCCTTATGCAGCAACCACGTCTGTCGCATACCCCTCTGACCTGCGCAAAAAAATCCGCCGCGCGATGGAAATTGAAGGCCCGACATTCATCCAGATTCACAGCCCCTGCCCGCTAGGCTGGGGACATGATGGCGCGCACAGCATCAAGGTCGCCCGGCTTGCTGTGCAGACCGGCCTGTTCCCGGTGATTGAACTTGAACGCAGTGAGCTGATTGGCAGCATGCCGATTCGAAATCCCAGACCGGTGACCGATTACCTCAGCCAGCAACAGCGTTTTCGCCATCTGTTTAACGATAACGATTCACGTGCTACCGAAGAACTCGCGCATATACAGGCACTGGCTGATCACAACATCAAACACTACAACCTCTGTGGTGATGGTATGGATGCACTGGATTCAGAAGGTGCGGACACCGTTCACCGTGGCGGCATGCGCTGGGCATAGAAATGAAAGCTGGTACTAAGAACTTGAGATCACAATAAAATGAAGAAACTAACCCGCGGCGGTTTTGCCGACCCCGGCACCACGCTAGATTACAAAACAGGCAGCTGGCGCATTCAGCGGCCCGAACATAAACACCAGCGTGCACCCTGCCACACAGAATGCCCTGCCGGCGAAGATCCGCAGGCCTACATGGCACTACTCGATGAGGGCAAACCACAACAAGCCTGGGAGTTACTGGTCAGCGTCAACCCGATGCCAGCGATTACCGGCAGGGTTTGCCCACACCCATGTGAATCAGGCTGTAACCGCGGACAATATGACGAACCGCTGGCCATTCATAGTATCGAACGTTTTCTCGGTGACCAGGCCATTGAAAAAAACTGGGCTTACCCGGTGAGCAAACCGGCAACTGATGCCGCACAGGTCGCCGTCATTGGCGGCGGTCCTGCCGGGCTGACCGCCGCTTATCATTTGCTGTCGCAGGGCTTGCAGGTTACTGTCTTTGATGACATGTCTGAAGCCGGCGGCACGCTGTTCACCATTCCGGATTACCGTTTACCAAGAGAAGTGGTGCGCAGCGAAATCGCCCGCCTGCTGGCAACCGGCATTAACTACAAAAGCAACCACAGCCTGGGACGCGATATTCATCTACAGGATTTGCAACACAATTACGCCGCTGTGTTTCTTGCACCCGGCATAATGAAAAGCAGCGAATGGAGTGTTGATGGTGTTACGCCAAATGATTTACACCATGGCCTGCACCTGCTTAAACAATGGAGCGATGTCAGCAGCCTGCCCGAAATGAAAAGCGCTGCGGTCATTGGCGGCGGTAACACCGCAATCGATATTGCCCGTATTCTAAATCGCAACGGTGTCGACACCCACATCGTTATCCACAGCAGCCTGCCGAATCCTGATGCGCCATCAGCAGAGGATATGCGCGCCATTCCCCGCGAAATTAACCAGGCACTGGAAGAAGGCGTACAGATTCACGACCATCATGGGGTTAAACGTTTAATCCTGCGTGGCGAGAAACTGAGCGGCATCGAAATCGTGCGTATGCGCAAGTTGCCCGATGACCAGGGCCGGTTACACCGTGTGGCTTTTGAAGGCACAGAAAGCATCTTGCATGTTGACCAGGTGATTCCGGCAATCGGCCAGGTAATAGAACCTGCCGGCATGAAAAAACTGCTCCATGGTAAACACTATTTCAAGGTGGATGACTGGGGACAGCTGATTGATAAAGATAATATCTATGCCGGTGGTGATGCCATTGAAGGTAACGGCGGCACCGTTACCGAAGCCGTTGGCAATGGCAGAATTGCCGCACTGGCGATTGCGGCAATAATCAAAGAGCAGGCTCTGCCCGAGATAAACCGCTCAGCCGCTATCGAATTCGATAGTCTTAACATGGAATACTTTGAACCGGCGGCGCGCATTGAACAGGCCATACTGCCGGTAGAAGAACGTGTTGCTGAAATAGAAATCGAGAGCGGTTTATCCGGTCACGAAGCAGCGCATGAAGCCAACCGCTGTTTTGCCTGTGGCAGTTGCCTGCGTTGCGACAACTGCTGGACACTCTGTCCGGACAGTGCCGTACTTAAAACGGATGAGTCCTCTTTTGACGGCTCTTTTTATGTTTTCGACTATGACTACTGCAAAGGATGCGGCCTGTGCGCCGTTGAATGCCCGACTGGATACATCAGTATTATCGACGAATAAGCGCTGTCTTCGCGGCAATCTGGCGAAGCCGCTTCTTACTGATTTTTAACTACCGATAAACTTTTAAGCATTATTTATTATTTTTTTAAAAACTTTGGTATTTTTACACTTTACACTTCAGCCCTTATGCTTTATCGTCGCCACACAAAGTGTTTCACCGCTATAGCCGCACAAACTAAAAAGCAGTTTGAATGTAAAAATATATCGGGATAAACTAGAAACACAATAAAGCAAAAGAACGAATTTCGACGATGCTAATACTACTGACTCATTTACCCAGTAACTTCAGCTGCGACGATATTGAAACATTACTGGATCACATGGATATAATAAATAACATTCATCTGTCGAATGATACAGGCAGAAACGAAGTCTCCGCCTGGGTAGAACTGAACTGCAGCCGGGTTTGCCTCAACGCCATTTGCGTTGTACTCAACAGTAAATATATCGATGGCCGCCACATATCGGCCTATGCTTCACTGTATTCACATGAGTCGAATAATTAAATTCTGATGCGCTTAATAGTTACATACAATTTATTTACATACCTGTCAGGAATAGGTACAGAACGGGCAACGATTAACGTAAAGCGTAGCCACTAAGATAAAACCAGTTTTTTAATAATAATTATTACTCTACAAACCAGCAATCACCCTTCATCATAACGAGAGAAAACATGGCCACCAGCAAAAAGAAAAGCGTCAAGAAAAAAACAACAACAAAAAAAACAGTAGCGAAGACACCCGCTGCTAAAAAACCCGTCGCTAAGAAACCCGTCGCTAAGAAACCCGCTGCTAAGAAACCTGCTGCTAAGAAACCTGCTACTAAAAAACCAGCAACTAAAAAAATAGCATTAAAAAAACCACCTGCGGATAGCGGTAAAATCAAAGTCACACTTGAACAGCGTTACAAGATGATTTGTGAAGCGGCCTATTACATATCACTGGAACGAACTTATGATACCGTCAATCCGACTGAAGACTGGTTGAAAGCAGAAGCACACATCAATAAAATCTGCACCGTTCACACCAAGTAAGTGTAACGCCAGATACAGGCAAACAATCAGCAGAATCTGTTGTACTGTCGGCACGGTCCGTTGCTGAGAAAAGCATAAGCATGAGGCAACGGAATGCCCTCTGTTTATAAGCAGGTGAGTAGATTAAAGCTACTATACAAGCTATAAACATGCCTTTGGCATGCATGTCTGATTGAGAATATACGAGCCTTACGAGTAGTTAAAAACTTTAAAAGCGATTCACCACGGAGGCACGGAGAAAAGCTTTTATTTTGTCATGCTGGCGGATACTGCCATGGATGGCAGGTAGTACGGTTCCAAGGATGGAATCGGTAGAGTCGAGTCTGGAACAGAGACCGAGAACAATGCATATGTCCATGGATGGACGGTAGTAGAACAATGCAGGAGCAATTGTCGAGGCCAGAGTAGTGATGCATGGACGCACCGTTTACGGACCTAAGGATGGAGTCCATTTATCAGGTATGTATTGGCTATCAGGATAAATAGCAATATGAGCGATGGATACCGGCTAGAAGCATGCCGGCTTTCGTAAAGGACCGAGTTGACGGTGTCGCCGTAGCGTCCGCGCTCCAGCACCTCGGCTGATGCCCAGACCCCGGTCTTCCAGCGCCGGGTCTGCCGGCTCATTGCGTAGTCCAGCGGGTTCAGGAACAGGTCCACAGCCCTGCCGAAGGCGTCGCGTTCGGTCGAGGGGCCGATTAGCGGCAATTCGACATAGGCGCCCTCCGGCACGCCCCAGACGTAGAGCGTTTCGCCGAAATCGCTCTCGTCGCGCGGCAGGCCGAAGTCGGTCGCGGGATCGGCGATTCCACCCATCCCCAAAGTCGCGTTTATGGCAAAACGAAGCGTGTTCTTGGTCGCGCGACCGAGTTGAAGTTGCAGAATTCGGTCGGCCACGGTGCGCGGCAGGGAAAGCGTATCGGCGAAATTCAGCACAATTTCCTGAACCTCTGGCGGCACGCTATCCGAGGCGCCCTTGCCCGCGCCAGACAGGATGGCGCTGTCCACGCCACGATTGAAGTCATGGATTTGCCGGTTGAATTTCTCGTTCGGGTCCCAAACGCCGTCCGGTGCGTCGCCCGGTCCCGGAAGGGTGCAGGCCGCGACCGATCCGGACATGACCAATGCGGAAATCGTTCGGGAAGCGGCATGGCGGGACTGCCCCTTGAAATCGGTTTCTTGTCCGGGCAGGAGCCGGTAAAACGTTCCTTAAGTGTATTCGAAAAACCAACACCCAATGCAGCCCCTTGGTTTCAAAATTCTTGTGACTGAATGGCGACATTGCCGGAATACCATGC
>CAVYHC010000014.1:0-15403 GCA_963768125.1 uncultured Gammaproteobacteria bacterium | reverse complement strand
GAAAACGATAATATAGTAATGATTGGTGACGATATTCGAGGCGACATCGAAGCCTCACAACAGGCCGGTTTAAAAGCCATACTGGTACGCACAGGAAAGTTTACAGCGCAGGATCTTAACTTGGGCATAAAACCAGAGGCGCTGCTCGATTCGATTGCACAACTGCCAGACTGGTGGCAAGCCAATATGTGATTGACCCAAGCAAGAAGAGCTTACCCGTCTAACACAGAGATCCTAACTATGGTAAGTCGTTACGACTGAGAATGCCTGCTCGCTTTTAAACTAAATAACTTTTCCTGGCGCCTTATCTGAATACTGATAACATTTTTCAAGTCAAAAAAAACAGCGGCAATAGCCGCTGTTTTTATGGGTACAGAATTATCTAAATCAGGCGCGACGACGTGCAACAGCAACCAGTCCAAGCAGGCCTGTGCCGAACAGCCAGGCAGCCGCTGGCACAGGAATTGGCGCCAGGTCAACAGCCAGTGTATTGCCAGATATTTCTATATCACCATCAACCACGCCATCAAAAACAATCAGGTAAGTATCCGGGCTGGATAGTAGTGACGAGTTCGAATCACCATAATAGACGCCATCCCATTCCATACCCAGTATGAAATTGGTATTACTAGACAATGTGATTGAACCACCTGACGCATTGGTTACATCAAAAACTTCAGCATTCCAGGAGCCATCAATATTATCGGTGAAGACCACATGACCGCCATCAGCGCCGATGACCAGGGCAGGCCCGCCAAAGCCCGTGTCATCATCAAACAGCGCCAGAATGCCGCCATTGGTGTGGATACCGGGACCCGCATCAGGATTGCCTGCAAAATCAAACTGAATAAAATCAGTATCAATATTAGTCGGTGCCCATATTGTGGCAGCAGTTGTAACAGACGAAGCCAGCATAAAAGTGGCTGCAGTGAGAATGTGTATAATTTTCATTAATTTAACCCCCTGTAACATAAATCGTTTGATTGAATTTTAATTGCTCTCAACAAGCAAATTCCCTATAACCCTAAATTATTCATACAAATAATCAAATTCTATAATTGATAATGCAAAAAATACGCCAACTTTAAATAACTATATAAATCATGAAGTTAAATAAAAGTTGAGTTACTCACCATATCAATATGTAAATAAATCCGACTTAACGCAGCATTTCTATTCCCTACTCAAAAACTAATCATAATAAAATCAATGCATTACAGATTCATAATATAGAACACCCAATTTAATTCTTCTGTCGAAAGTTTTTCACTTATCATGTTCAAACAAGTATGTTAAATAAAATCAACATGTTATATCACAATCTATATGTAAAGATTTCTGACATGTATTCCTTGCCAGATTACACCAACGACTGGGCGATTCAAGTAACAGACTAGTCATTGATAACCGGTATTCTTGCGCATAGACCCCGATCAATACTCAGGGTGCAACCAAGAAATATCTTCAACTATGCCCTAACATACTTTCTTCTGAGTAACCCAGTCAGCAGCAATACAAGCAAGCCTGCAGGAGCAAGCGCACCACTTGAGCTACCGGTATCTGTTGCTGTAGTCGTCGTTACAGCCGTCACATTAATGTCCAACTGCGCAGAAACAGTACCAGCATCAATATCATTGACCGTAAAGGCAAAGCTAGCCAGGGGTGAACCGCTGGTATCCACTGGCGGTGTATACACCAGGGTATCCAGCTGCGCTGCCGTTAGTGTGTCAGTATTATTCACCGGGGTGCCGCTACTGTGTGTCAGCGTTCCGCCGCCGAGTGACAGGCTACTGAGTGTCGCCGACACCAGGCTGTCACCCTCACTATCGCTGAAGGTGAAATCACTGGCCATAAAGTTATAGGGAATATTTTCAGTCGTGGAAACAGTATTTGCTATCGCTTGCGGCGCTTTGTTCACAGCAGGCACTGGGAAAACGACACTGCTGCCTGAACTTACGCCTGCCCAGTCCAAGGCATAACCATCAGCATTATTATCACCAGTAATCACGCACGTGATAAGTGCCCGCAGCAGGCACAACGCGACATTACATCATAGATTCATTTATGCCACTGGCGATTCGTTGATGAAGCGAGTAGATACCACTTGGATCAAGCAGTTCCATGTTCAGGTCGATAGTGCCGCTATTCAGTATTGTAGAACCTTAACGAGGCAAGTACACGTCCTTAGCCCGAGGTCACATCGATACTGTACCAGTCTTCATCCGACTGCGACGCCAAAGGTGACGACATCTTCTGTGATTGCCTTCGCCTCTGCACTTGCATCATTCGACTCGAAGCCGTCATCAGCGCCCGTCAGCTCGGTCCAGGTCAGGGTATAACTATTGCCCAGGTTTTCTCCAGCTAACCTGGATGTAATAGGCCCCGGCGCCACTTCCAGAAATATTATGATCGATAAATTCATCATCAGAAGTAGTGCCAGCACTGATATCCCTGAATATTCCGGGAACTGATCCCGTTGGATCCGAAATTACAAAATCATCACCATAGAAAGTCATGTCAATGTTGCCATCGGCATGAGCTAAAGGTCAGATCGATCAAGAGTCGTTTGACAGGTTGGTTGCCTGTAATATTGATAACATACCAGTCATCATCAGACTGTATTCCGGCAACACTGCTGTCCTGAGGCAGTGCCGTCGCGGTCTGCCAGGTGTTATTCGGCTCGGTTTCGCAAAGGCATTTGATAGTAGAAAAAAAGCAAGGATGGTAAAAAGAATACTGCGCATAAGGTTGTCCCTAATAAAAAATTATAAAATAATGAAACATGAATTTTCCAATCCAGTTTCTGATAGTGGTCTGCCCCCTATTCTGTTTAATGGTTGCACGATACACTAGTAATACACCAAAGAAGCAGCAATAAATATACCACAAAAATTTATTTATTATAATTCAGATGCTTATATGAAAAAAGTTTGCGAGGCAGTCAAAGTACGGTCAATAATGTAAAATTAACCGACGTGGATTTTTAATATACGGTGCTGGTTCAATAGGTTCTTTTATCTGGGCCAGTATACCTATTTTACTTTCACAGGTTTACGTCCTGTAACTCAATGTAATACTGCTAATCATCATCACAGAAAAATGTTTTCTGTCGTCGATTACCTCGTTGCGTCACATGATGTGGACAATCGGGTACAACTACGCGCGCCATCCTGGCCATCTTTTACCTCCTTGTAAAACATGATGAGACTAACATTGGCATTAAATACTAATAGCTATACTGTCACCGGAATTCCGATAAAGTACTAATAATGATGTTCATTGATTTGATTTTAATTCGAGCACTACCTGTTTTGCCGTACGATCAACCTTAAATAGACCCCAGTGCTTTTCAGCACCCTCGGCATTATCAGGATTGCCTTTCCAGGGTTCATCAAAGGCTTCAAAAAATAGAAAGGTGGTATTTGTTTTTTCTGCCCACTCAGCAACTTCTCGATAATAACGCGCCTGGTTGGCTTCATTCGCCTGCTCACCAAATTCTGAAGCCGTAGTAGCCCAACCGCCTTCGAGTATGGCGATTGGTTTGCCTGGCAGTGCGCGATGCACGTCCTCAATATTCTGAATGGTGTAAGCCAGTGCCTGGTCGATGGTTTTGTTTTCCCACGCGGGATAAGTATGCACACCGAGAAAATCAACTTCTGCCGCCAGCGGCGCGCCATCCTTTATCCACCATTCGTAGTTATCCGCCACGGTAACCGGCTGCTCTATGTTTTGCTTAACCCGGCGCACGTAATCGATAACAGACGACAGCTCAACCATATGGTCATTCCAGCTCACCAGTGCTTCGTTACCGACGTTTACCGCAATCACAATATCCGAATACTCTTTGGCGAGGGCTATGCCGCCGCCGACCTCATCCGCATTAATCAGTTTGTTTGCCGCCAGCTCAGCATCTGGAATAGGTTTATCGAGCCACTCACAGCCCTCATGATTGCTGACTTCTGCTTTCAGCCAGATGCCCAGCAGCACCTTGATGGGAAGTTTATGCTGCTGAATAAGGCGCAATGTGGCAGCACTATTTTCGCCGGCGTCGTAAAGCCGTATCAGCTTGAACTGATGTGCCAGCAGGATATTCAGATCTTCGAGAATTTGTTCTTCACTCGGATTAACCGCACCCTCTCCGCGGTCAGGGTGCTGGCCTTCACGAAAACCGGAATACGCCACCGCCATTACCTCTCCACTCAGCAACTTATCGGGTGACTGGCTGTACTCTGCCAATGCCTGAGGCGACTGGAAGAAAGATTGCATAACGAATAATACCACTGAAATACGACCGACTCTAATCAAATAATTTGTCACGATTAAATGCCTCTAGCTAAAGGAAATTGAGGTTTAGCCTGCTAAAAAAACTGCCTTTTTGTTTGACAATCAGATGCTAATTCGGCAATCTGCTATATAGCAGAATAGCATGCACAGACAACAGGTGCAATTAGTGCGTGATCAGGCTGCAATTGGGGCCAGTAAATCTAAATTGTAGAAAAATATTATCGGGTAATATACGGGACAGCATCATGTCAAAAGGTTTTAGCGATTCTTTTAGAGTACATTCACGCTCGAGCGCAATCCCATGGGGCAGAACCGCGTACTTTGCTTCATCGCTATCCGTGTTTGCTAAAACAGATTTAAACAGGCTTTCTCATGCAGAGAAAATAGCACTGTTTAAGAAAATTCTTGGCAACAAGATTCACGGAGTCTCCTTCAGCCCCTATATGGATGGACAATCGCACGGCACTGAAATCTCACAACAGCAGATTCGCTCCAGGCTGAATATCATCAAGCCCTATACCAACTGGATAAGAACCTTTTCATGTATCGAGGGTAACCAGCATACCCCCCGTATTGCTCATGAAAATGGCTTAAAAACCATGGTTGGCGTTCGCCTGACCGAAGATCGCGAAATGAATGAGCTCGAAATTGAAAGCGCGATCGCGATAGCAAAATCAGGTTATGCCGATATCCTGACGATCGGCAACGAAGTCCTGCTACGCGGTGATTTAAGTGAAGAGGAATTGCTGACATACATGCAGCGCGCCAAACAGGCGGTTCCCGATGTACCTTTGGGTTATGTCGATGCTTACTTCCTTTTTGAAAGTCATCCGCGCGTCACTGCTGCCTGTGATGTAATACTGATTAATTGTTACCCGTTCTGGGAACACTGCCCCATCGATTATTCATTATTCTATATAAAAGAAATGTATCGCCGTACAGTGAAAATCGCCGATGGCAAAAAAGTTATCATCAGTGAAACCGGCTGGCCGAATGCAGGATCGCACTACGGTGAGGCAGTGCCCAGTACAGATAATGCGTTGACTTATTTTATCAACACCTATCAATGGGCCGACAATGAAGACATCGACATTATCTATTTTTCCTCTTTTGACGAAGCATGGAAAGTAAGTGATGAAGGTGACGTCGGCGCTTACTGGGGTCTATGGGATAAAGATGGCAAGCTTAAATATGTCTAATTCAGGACTGATAACTACGTCCAGAAAACCCGCACGCTAAAACAATTGAAACAATTATTCACTTACCTGATAATTCACCATTTACGGATTAAGCACCATGGACATTAATGTTACAACCCCGGCGCTGCTGTTTCCGGCTATTTCTTTATTGCTACTGGCGTACACCAACCGGTTTATGGGCATCTCACAACTGATCCGGCAATTACGTCGAAAAATTAACGGTAAAAACTACACACAGGTCAGTCGTCAGGTTGCCAGTCTAAAGCTGCGCATAAAACTCATCATCTGGACGCAGGCAACCGGTGTGATCAGCCTGATCGCATGCACACTATCGATGATGTCATATTTCTTTGACGGCAGTTTATTTGGCTATATCAGCTTCGCCTTCAGCCTGATTCTCATGGTCGTCTCATTGATACTCTCGCTTATAGAGATCACCATTTCTGCAAAAGCGCTCAATGTAGAACTGGAAGGGATGGAAAAAACGTGCCGCTAGTGAAAGTATAAAACGAGATTTCAGATATGCTTCGAATTCTTTCGTTATATGTGTTGGCAGGGTCTTACCCTGGATTTTCACAAAGTCGAGAAACTCGGGATAATACGTCGTTATCCGGGGACAGTATACCTATTTTACTTTCACAGGTTTACGTCCTGGTATCTTAGGCGCCAACACCGCTCCAGTTAAAACTTCTAGTTTATGTACAAAACTATCATCACCTAATGGCCTTCCAGTACGAGTGTGCAACTTTAATAATTCCTCATCACTTTTACTGTTTTCATCAGACAGATAGGAACGCCAATTATCTATTCGATCTAGCATTGGTTTTACACTGACCAACCGATCATCTTCACCTTTTAGGTGCGCACGGGCACTCGACCATTTCCAGTCTTCCTGTTGATAACATAAACGTGCAGCAACAGGATTTCTTTCTACGTATCGCACTGTCGATAATAGATATCTCTCATCCAGAATAAATGTGTGAAAACGCTCTTGCCATAAATGCCCTCGCCAAGCCTTGCGAAAATTGATGCGCCGCGTATAACGTCTATGCGCCTCCCCAGGTGTTGCTCGCAGCCCATCTTCTTGTTTTGGAATCCTCACGATATGCACATGATTCGGCAGCAGACAGTAAGCCCACACGTCTGTTTCCGATTGCTTTGAGTACTCAGCGATCAACTCAATGCAATACGGGTAATCCTCATCACAGAAAAATGTTTTCTGTCATCGATTACCTCGTTGCGTCACATGATATGGATAATCGGGTACAACTACGCGCGCATCCTGGCCATCTTTTACCTCCTTGCAAAACATGATGAGACTAACATTGGCATTAAATACTAATCGGTATACTGTCCCTGGAATTGCAGGTATTTAGCCAGAGACAGAACCTGGACAGTTAACTCACTGTCTATTAATTATGGTATAAATGAAACGAGGGGATTACTGCATGAACCTACTATGATTACCAGAAAAGCGACAATCTGCCTGCTTATTGTAAAGCTGATTCTGTTTTGCTTTTCAGCGCCGGCATGGGCGTATCAACGCTTTGAAAATCCGCCACAATACCGTGATTATAACATTGACGCAATCTCACTCTCCCGCATATACCTGCATCTTGGCGATCGTTTATGGCTAAAAAAACAACAACTTAACGATGATGCCTACCATGCGCTGAAGTTTATTGCAGGCTCCTCCGGTGATGGCCTCAAGCCAAATGACTATAATTACGATTTTCTACAGCAACTCGACCCTGCCGCAGGACAGATCGAGGCACAATTGTTCGACCGGCTGCTCAGCGATGGCCTGTTAAAACTTATTCGCGATATCAGTATTGGCCGCCTGGATCCCGGGATTGCTGATCCCAAATGGGCGATTCCTCGGGGTCAGTTTGATGCTGTTGCCTTTCTGCAACAGGCTTTGTCAACAGGCCATCTGAAGCAGGCGCTGCAAACACTGCTGCCAGCGTCGCAACAATACCGCCAGTTAAAAGCGGCGGCTGCAGAATACAAAAGTTATATTAATCGCGGCGGCTGGCCAAAAATCCCGGATAGCCCGGTATTACAGGCTGGTGACCGGCATACAAATATCCCTAGCATTCGCCAAAGACTGGCATTAGAGGACAGCGCGCTTGATTTAACAGCAGCCGAACAGCCCCGTCTTTTCGATGAAAACTTAAAACAGGCCGTGCAAGGTTTCCAGCGGCGCCATAGCCTGCCGGCAGACGGCATCATCGGCTCAGCGACACTGCGGGCAATGAATGTCTCTGCTGCCGACCGCTTACAACAAATACACATCAACCTGGAGCGGCTACGCTGGTTACCTGATGAGCTGGGAAAACGTTATCTGCTGGTGAACCTGGCCAATTATCGACTAACCGCCATAGAAGAAAATAAAGTCAAACTGGATATGCCGGTCATTGTCGGTAAAACCAGCCGCTCTACACCCAGCTTTATCAGCCAGATGACCAATATTGCGCTCAACCCGCACTGGTATGTTCCCAATAAACTGGCGCGTCTGGATTTACTGCCTAAACAGCAAAACAATCCGGATTATTTTTCGCATTACAACATCCGTGTTTTTAGCAACGAAAATGGCGATAAAACTGAAATCGATCCTGACGCTATTGACTGGCATGACGTCAATGGACAGTATTTCCCCTATTCCCTCATTCAGGATCCCGGTGAAAAAAACGCCTTAGGCCGCCTCAAGTTTATTATGCCGAATCCCTGGCGAATCTATTTACATGACACGCCGTCAAAAAGCTTATTTCAGCAAAGACAACGAAATTTCAGTGCCGGCTGCATTCGGGTGGCAGACCCGCTGGCACTGGCCGACTTTAGCCTTGCCGGAAATACTGACCGGCAGGCATTAGTCGACATCATCAACAGTAACAAAAGCTACAACACCGCTCTTGAACAACCTATACCGGTTTACGTGATTTATGCCACCGCCTGGCATAAGGATAAGCAGCTGATGTTTTCGCCAGACAGTTATCAGCGTGATCAAAAAATGAGTAAATATCTCTAAATACCCATAATTTACTGCCAGACTCATCTATAATCCGTTTATTACTGTAATTTAGATCTATAGCCAAGAATGTTCCATGCCGTTTAATTTCGACCTGCTCCCACAAAAAATAGCCCCTGATACCCGTCTGGATCGCCGCCGCCTGTTAAAGCTTGGCCTCGCTGCCAGCACCGCGTTATTTGTCCCCAGTGCATTTGCCCGTTCGTCTGCTGATACCTTTACTGCCGCGGAACGTAAACTTTCTCTGTTAAACCTGCACACCGGTGAAAGTTTAGAGGCAACCTACTGGGCAGAAGGCCAGTATCAAAACGATGAATTAACCGCGATCAACCGTATTTTACGCGATCATCGTACTGGCGATATTCATCAGATTGATAATAATCTGCTTGACCTGTTGAATACGCTGCATCATAAACTGGATGCTAAACAGCCATTCCAGATCATCTCCGGATACCGCTCCCCAAAAACAAATGCTGTGTTAAACAAAAAAAGCAATGGTGTCGCTAAAAAGAGCCTGCATATGCAGGGTAAAGCCATTGATATTCGCCTGCCTGGCCGCGCCTTGCCGGAATTACAAAAAGCAGCGATTGCATGCCAGGCCGGTGGCGTTGGTTATTATGCAAAATCGAACTTTATTCATATCGATACCGGTCGCGTTCGCCGCTGGGGTTAATGCCTGGTATTAACCAGCCGGGCGAGATACTTCTGTTATCTGGGGACAGTATACCTATTTTACTTTCACAGGTTTATGCACATGATTCGGCAGCAGACAGTAAGCCCACACATCTGTTTCCGATTGCTTTGAGTACTCAGCGATCAACTCAATGTAATACCGGTAATCATCATCACAGAAAAATGTTTTCTGTCGTCGATTACCTCGCTGCGTCGCCTGATGTGGATAATCGGGTACAACTACGCGCGCCATCCTGGCCATCTATTACCGCCTTGTAAAACATTATGCCACTACACATTGGCATTAAATGCTAATAGGTATACTGTCTCCGGAATTTCCCTAACAAAAAAATAGTAAGCCCATATTTAAGAGCAAGGACTTTCCCGAATCACTTGCTTAGAAAGCATCTTCACAGCTATAAACCTTAAAGGCGTCAACTATCTTTACGGTTCCCCAGTGGAGCAATAAATACAAAAATATTTCATTTATTATCAACCAGTTAACGCATGACACTCCATATTTAAGAGCAAGGACTTTCAGAATCACTTGCTTAGAAAACATCTTCACAGCAATAAACCTTAAAGGCGTCAACTATCTTTACAGTTCCCCAGAGAGCAATAAATACACAAAGATTTCATGTATTATCAACCAGTTAACGCATAATACTCCATACAAATGAAATCACAACCTATCCCTAACTGTTACAAAATTTTACAATTACTGCTGGACATTATAAAACCAATAAGAAAGCAGTCATTAATTCAAGCACATATAAATCATGGCATCTAACTTGCAACGCTAAATACAGCTCAATAATATTGAAGCTATATGCAGGCTTTGAAACACCTTAAACTAAGGGGAGAATAAAATGAACATCAAACTAATCGTGGCCGGAAGCGCCATACTTTGGGGTGGAATTGGAGTCGCCAATGCAGCCTCAATCACACCTGGGACCTTTACTGACACAATCGATGTCGGTGAAACTATCACAGTTGAAAAAACAGTAACCATCGAGACAGGTGACGTAGCATCAAAAGTCGACTTCTACTTCCTCGCAGATAACACTGGCAGTATGGGCGGCATTATCGGTAATGTTAAAACAGTAGCCGGTGCCTTGCTGGCCTCACTCAGTTCTTCATATTCCGATGCCGCTTTTGGTGTTGGCCGCTATCTCGGTGATCCTGGTGAGCTTTCATACGACCTCGATACTGCTTATGATGTTATCCAAACGTCAACAACTACTACCGCAGATGCGCAGACTGGCATTAACAGCTGGTTCGCCGGTGGTGGTGCGGACACGCCAGAAGCCAACTTCTACGCTCTGCATCAGGCGGCAACTGATGGTGGTCCGACCGATGGTATCGGAGACGATGATACCGGCGTAGGCGGTGGTGAATCTGTCGGCTGGCGTGCTGCCACCCAGAAAGTCGTACTCTGGTTCGGTGACAACCCATCTCACCCTACTAGTCCTAGCAGTCTTACAAACACCGTTGACCAGGCAGAAGCTCTCGCTGCACTGGTTGCTAATGGTGTAACGGTAATCGGTCTGAACTCCTCAGGAGCACTCACTGGTATCGATGCGTTTGGTCAGGCTACTGCTATCACAGATGGTACCGGTGGTGCTCTGGTCAACAGCTTCAGCGGTGTCGCAATTGGCGATATCGTTAGCACCATCGAGGCTGCTGTTGGTGCAGCTTTAGGCACTGTCGATATCTCACTGTTCGCTGATCCGTCACATGCAGGCATTGATGTCAGTTACGCATGTACTGACGTACTCGGCTGTAACGATGTTGCTGCTGGCGAATCACGTACTTTGGCGATGACGGTTACCGGTCTTGCTTCTGGTGACTACTCTTACGATACCGTTTTATCTGGCTTCCCAACTGTAACGGAAGCTGACAGGATTATCGTCAGGGGTGTTCGCTGAGCCATCGGTTCTACTCCTGTTGTCAGGCGGTCTTCTGGGGCTTGTGTTGACAAGACGTCGTAACAGCTAAGCTCAACAGTAGTTTTAGTTAAGCTGAACTACCGACGGCGACCTCTACGAGGTCGCCGTTTTTTGTTGCTTGCACTAATCACCCGATAGACACTTGTCCACGCGGGGGCTGTTTGCTACCATCGTAGTGTTGATAAAAAAACCGTCAGGAACTACATCAGAGGAAAGCCCAATGTCTGCACCAGGAACATCTCTTGTTATCAAATCACTTTTGGTGAAGGCAGCTCTAGTTACGTGCTTATCAGCAACAACGGCCTATGCCATCCCAACAAAGGTGCTGCCCGGTGGCGAGTCACAGGCACCGGCTTCCTTCGACTTCTCTAGCCAAAAGGGACTGAATTCAGATCCTCAACTGCTCGGCGCCCTGGAGCAGCTCAATAAAGGTGATATAGACCAGGCAATCGTCGAAACAAAAGCTTATCTCAGCGAACACCCGAGGTCACAGAAGCTTTAGATTACTGGGTGCAGCACTGGCAATGGACGGCAAGCTGGAGCAGCCCCGCAACAAAGCACGGCCCATACTAAGATCGGTGACATCTACATGACACAGGGACGTTTCAACGATGCTAAACGTGAGTTCAAACAAGCCCGCAACATCAACCCCGGTGATCGTCTAAACTACCAGCGTCTGGGCTACCTGGCAGAGCAGGCTAATAACACCCAAGCTTGGCGATAGCACTGTATGAACAAGGGATAAAGGGAATGCCTGATCAGGCTGTGGGAATTAAACTACGAACTTGCAAGTCTTTACAATACCGTCAACGACTTTGCCAAAGCCGCAGAATTACTAGAACCTGTTGTCAGCATGGATCATAAAGACCCGGCTGCACACCTGGTTCTGGGATCAAGCTACCTCGGACTCGATCGTACCGATGACGCCATCTCTCGCTTCAAACGCTCACGTGAGCTGAAAGGGAATGTAGCAAGAGTCGGCATGGCCATGGGTATTGCATACCGCAAACAGGGTGACCTGGATGCGTCCCTCGTAGAGCTGGACAAGGTGATCAAGGCAGAACCTGACTGGTCGACCGCGTACTTCCAGAAAGGTGAAACAACCAGTGCTATGCAGCAATACACAGATGCACTGAACGCATACCAGAAAGCGGAAAACTTAGCGCCACCCCCTCACTGATACGACAGAAGATGGCCGCTACACTCTTATTAGGGCGCCATAAAGAAGCCACTGCAGTCTACCTGTCACTGTTGGAAAACACCCCTCAGAACAGCTCTGGCCAACTCTCATTGATGAACGCACTGGCTGCAACTTATCGTGATCAGGGCGAGTTTGGCAAAGCGGAATCAGGTTATAAACACATGATCGAAGTGTATCCAAAGAGTAGTTTTGGCTACAACCAGCTAGCATCCCTCTATGGCTACCAGCAGCAATACGATAAAGCGATTAAAACATACCATCAAGGTCTAAGACTGGTACCAGACGATACCACCCTGATTAAGAACCTGATCGTCGCCTATAGCAGATTGGGAAAACACCAGGAGGCCGCCAAAGCGGCTTCTCGACTGGCCAAACTCAACCCGGACAATATCAACGCCATACTGTATAGCGCTGCATTGCATGAAGATGCAGGTAACCTGAAAGAAGCAGAGCGAAGTTACTCGATAGCACTAGACAGAGACCCTGATAACATACTGGCACTCAATAACCTTGCGATGTTGCGTTCTAATAAAAATGACCACACCTCCGCACTGGAACTTGCAAGGCATGCCAGCAAAATTGCGCCGGATGATGCCAATATTCTTGATACGTACAGTTGGGTATTATTTCGCAAGGGCGACGACAATGAAGCCCTGCAGATCCAAAAACAGGCACTTAAACTGGCACCTCAAAATCCAGTTGTACATTATCACCTCGGCGTAATATACCAGGCATTAGATAAAAATAATTCTGCTAAAGAATCATTTGAGAAAGCACTTAAGCTCTCTAATAACTTCGCAGAGATGGCCGATGCAAAGAAAAGATTAGCTAATCTGAAAAATTAATCACACCATCTCGATGCAATATTATTAAGTATGCTCTGGCCTATATGCAGGCAGACTGGCAGCATGCCAACTATAAGCGACCGGCTTCAACACATGAGCAGACGACATATTTCGTTCTGACCGGACAATTCCTGAGATTAGCTAATTTAGCTATTATTAATCCCTCTATGTCAGGATAGTTGTCGCCTGTATTAGTGTCATCACCAAGGGAAACTGGCGAACAGCATCCTGCCAACAATCTGTAGCAATTCTTTTTACTCTCCAGGTCTTCCATCTTAATCAGTAAACAGGCTTGTTTGTTGTGGTGACCGGCCTTCTGCTATTACGTATTTTATCGTGGCTGGCATTTGCTTGATAACGGCCGGGTCTTAATGCAGGTAATTACTTTCACTTTTTTACCGCAGATATCACACACTTCGATATTGAATACCCGCTTCAGACGATGCGCCCAGGACATTCCCCGCTTTTTTGCAAAGGTTGTTTTCTCTTGTGCTTCCAGCCCTGTTTGTTTATCAGCACCTTTACCCCGATGTGCTGGAGTGACGAGCGCCCGATGTTTACTGTTTGATGCTGACACACCACGCTACCTTGTCAGATTAACAAGCGGCCTGGGAACCAATGCGGCCAGCCGTGCAATAAAGCCCAACGTCTCATCTGGGGGCATTACACCTATTTTACTTTCACAGGTTTACGTCCCGGTTTTTTAGGCGCCAACACCGCTTTAGTTAAAACTTCTAGTTTATGTACAAAACCATCATTACCTAACGGCCTTCCTGTATAAGTATGAAAAATGAGTGGAAACGCTCTGGCCATAAATGCCCTCGCCAAGCCTTGCGAAAATTGATATGCCGCGTATAACGTCTATGCGCTTCCCCAGGTGTTGCTCGCAGCCCATCTTCTTGTTTTGGAATCCTCACGATATGCACATGATTCGGCAGCAGACAGTAAGCCCACACATCTGTTGCCGATTGCTTTGAGTACTCAGCGATCAACTCAATGCAATACCGGTAATCCTCATCACAGAAAAATGTTTTCTGTCGTCGATTACCTCGCTGCGTCGCATGATGTGGATAATCGGGTACAACTACGCGCGCCATCCTGGCCATCGTTTACCGCCTTGTAAAACATTATGCCACTACACATTGGCATTAAATGCTAATCGGTATACTGTCCGCGGAATTGCAACATATCCGTTTTCGACTTAAAGTGGGAAGTGACGAAATCAATAATAATGCTGGCTATTTATCACGGATGATGGTCACGTTATAATTTGATATTATTTGACATATGCCATTCACAATACGTAAAACCATAGCTATTATCGTTCTACCAATTACCGTAATCATTGGTTTTGGTGCGTTATCAACCTTTATCATCTTTCTTTATACAGGGCCCTTTAATTGGGTGAAGCTGGGTATAAACGAAGAGCAGGGTTTAATGCTGAATACGCTGCTCTCCTTGATTTTTTTCCTGCAACATAGCGGCATGGTTCGAAGAAAGTTTCGACGGCGCATGCAAAATATCATTCCGCCACATTATCATGGCGCTGTGTACACCATCGTTTCAGGTCTGGTCCTGTTCGTTTTGCTGATCTTCTGGCAGAGTTCGGAGAATATGCTTTTAGATGTGCAGGGACTGCCTGGCATTATCATGCGCAGTTTCTTTTTCCTGGCCATTTTGGGGACATGTTGGGGAATGTGGGCCTTGCGTTCTGTTGATATGTTTGGTCTGGATGCAGTTGCTAAAAATCAGAATGACAAGCAATCTGATTCCAAAACATTTACCGTTCGAGGGCCTTACCGCTGGGTTCGGCATCCTCTTTATTTATTTACAATCGTATTGTTTTGGTCATGTCCATCCATTTCTGCCGACCGGTTGTTGCTAAATGTTTTATGGACCATATGGATCGTGATTGGAACTACCCTTGAAGAACGTGAACTCATCGAAGACTTCGGGGATGATTATCGTGATTATCAGGCAAGCGTGCCTATGTTGTTGCCAAGAACTTTTTATCCTGTCTATCCCGAAGCTAACTAAAAGTAACTGCGCTGAATGACCGCTTTGGATTGCGAGGTCGAATTACACGACTAACCGCAGTCGGGAGCAGTCGTTAAGAATTGATCAATTTTTAATTCCTCCGTCCCTATTTACTTTTTCTTTGCTGTGAAAAATCCACTAGCATAAACAATACTGCCAGGTGCCTTGTGACACCAGATAAGGGGCCA
>CAVYHC010000013.1:0-10492 GCA_963768125.1 uncultured Gammaproteobacteria bacterium | reverse complement strand
TAGGTAGTCCGTAGGCGGAAACCTGGGGTACGTCAGTACCGTCGAGAAAGATTTCATCGATGAGAACATAAATGCCTTTGGCCAACGCAATTTCAGCGATCCTTTTAATCTCAGCTTCTCTGTCTGCTACCACCCCGGTCGGGTTGTGCGGGTTAGTCAGTACGATGAGTTTTGTCCTGTGGGTGATCAGATCCTCCAGTGCGTCAACATCCAGACGAAAATCATCTTCAAACCGCCTGTGCCACGAAATCTTTCGAGCCCCCATCATCTTGGGTGTTAACCACATCGGCTGGTAACCGGGCTGCTCAATGATGAATTTATCTTTTTTTTGCAGGGTCGCCAGAAAGACCAGAAAATTGGCCTGGGTGCCACCGGAGGTAGTAACGATGTTATCTATCCCGCAGCCATATATTTCCATCAGAATCTGTTTGAATTCGTAAGCACCACGGGGGTCGCCACGGCCAAGATCAAGTTCTGGTTTGAGATCGTATTGCACCAGTTCGTCATACTCTCGTTTGGAAAGGCCTTTCATCTTGCTGAAGGCCAGAATGTACTCAGCGCGTGCGTGGTTATTCTGAAGCCAGTCGAAGAGTTCTATGCGTGGAATTTTCATAGGATGAAAAGATAAAAGCCACAGTCCATATCACGGTCATTAATTTTCTTCATTACATCAAGTTCTCTCTGGCGTTAAATATTTTTAGTCTGTTCAGTGATACAGGGAGACTAGCACCTGGAACCTATAATGATCCTATATTGAACGAATAAGCTCTGGTTTATTTAATTTAACCGTTTTTTTCAGAATTAGGGATCTCGGTCTCTGTTGCCGACTCGACGCTACCGATTCCTTCCGTGAAATCGTATCTTCTACGGCCATGGAGCCGTGTCTCTAATTGTTGTAACCCGTAATTTTATCGATAAAAAAGGCCGTTTATGCCTCATATGAAACCATGCAAAGAATGATTTTTATATTAGAGCGTATGCGCTTTTATTCCTGTTATTTTATTCCAGCGTCTTTGAAAATATTGCAACGAGAAAACCCATTAGGGTCGACATTCCGACAACCGAGCCGCCTTTGAAATAGGCTTCAGGTAGCATGGTCTCTGCAATCATCGTCAGCATTGCGCCGGCAGCAATTCCCTGGATGAGTGCATAGGATGAAGGTGAAGCGCCGATAAAAAATATACTGCCTAATGCTGCGCCGACACCAGTAAGCAACATCAACGAACTCCACATAAGCAAAACCCGTGATTTTGAAAATCCCTGTTTACGCATACCGATCGAGCTAGAGAGCGCTTCCGGGTAATTGGAAAGAAACAGACCAACGATCAAAGATAGCTCGATCTGGTGGTCGATCATGCTGGCACCGATCACCAGCGACTCAGGAATACCATCGAGAGTAATACCCAGCCAGATCGCCAGCGGTGCCCCCTTGTTTTCAATGATCTCACGCCTGATGTCGGCAGCTGCGGGTATAGGACGACCGGCATCTACATTCCGCATAGCCTGCCGCATCCAGCGCGTGGTGCTGTCCTCATCCATGTGGTGACGGCCGACCAGGTAACCGTCAGCGCCAGCCTGTTGTATATAAGTCCGCACGCGGTCGAGCAGTTCCGGCAATTCTACCAGTAATTCATCAAAATCAGATTTACGCAGTTCCCATACCGCGGTATCGGTCGCAGCGACGGCTGTCACGGAATGATTTGCGCCGGTGATCATCGAAATATCACCAAAAGCATCGCAGTCTTTCAGTGACAGCGATTTCTGCCGGTTACCGTCAACACCGAACAGATGTACTTCGCCCTTTTCAATGATGAACATCCTGTCAGCAGGTTCATTGCGTTGATAGAAACTCGTGCCACGGTCGTGCCGTTTGAAGATCAGCCGACCACTGATCTGTTCCTGTGCCGCCTGCGATAACCCCTGTGTTAGCGGGATATGCTGCATGTACTCAAGCTTATTGCGAAAGGCATGCCTGTGACGCCGAACCCTGATAGCCGGTGGCACCACGCCACTGGTAACCAGGCTTTTGCTCGCCTGATTCCAGCCAGTCTTCGGCCTGCTGCTGGCTCAGCCCCTGGTCTTCCTGCAAGTACGACAGAATATTTTCACTCCTCAGCATGAGCTGAATTTTCTGTCGTGCTTCAGATGAATTGAGGATTAATGTTTCGAATACCTGCCTCGGTAATACCAGCAAGGTAACATTGCTTAGAGCGAATGCCGAATAACTGAATGGTGATCCGGTGATAAGTGCACGCCATCCGAACACGTCATACTTTTTAAGACGCTCCGGAGGATGAATATGATCACGCGGATTGATGAGGTCCACAGAGCCACTCATGATTATGTACAGGTTCTCTGACGGATCACAGCATTGATAAATCCAGCTGCCCTTCTTGAGTTTAATGCTATGGATAGAAGCCGCCAGCATTCTCAAGTCAGCATTTTTTAGCACCTTGAACAGGTCAACCCGCTGCAAATGTTTAGCGATATGTTGTAGCCATTCATACTGTTTACGCCGTAAATAATAGACGGTCGTTGATACTTTACGTAAGAAGCCACCGTAATCATTAACGATACGGTTCAATCCGACAAACATCAGGCCGCCGATGATTGCGCCGATAGCGAGCGCATGAAAGTGCCCCTTCTCTACCGCAGAGGCAACTAGATCGATGGTCAGTGCAGCAAGCAGTGCGCCACCGCCAAACGCCATCAGGATAGCGATGACTCGATCGGAAGGCTTCCAGAAGAATGTCGTAATCGCCCCCATCGGTAATGACAGTGCACTGATGATGCCTATAACAAAGGCAGTGAAAATGATTGATTCAAACATACAGGAAATAGTAACTCAGGCTGGACTTTTTATTTAAAAAATTAAAGGGGACGCGATTATTATTTAACCAATTGTTGATTAAAAAACCGGGAGCAGAGAACAATGGTTTCGAACAGTAGAGTGTGTGCTCCCTGAGCTGTATTTTTTCAGTTCTTACACCCGACTTCCCGGCAATGCGGCACTTTATGACGACTGCAAATAGCTGAGACATCCATATCTACCGGAAGAGTGTCAGGCAGCTTGCCGGCAGGTTTCAGCAAGTGGCACAAAGAAACCTGCGGCAAATTCAACGGCGGATGGCAGGTCAAAGATTTCACGCGTGTCCGGCGATTCAGCGAGCCAGTTGCGTGCCACACTTTCGTTGGCCAGGAACATCATTTCCATGCAAAGCGATTCGGCACAGACGATATCTGAAGTTGCTGCGCCCCAGTTGATGCCAAACCAGGCATCCACATTGCCATCGCTGAAGCGGGTACCATTTTGCTCGAGGTGGATTTTTTCACCGCTTACCCGGCATTCCGAATCAATAGCAGTCGGCACATTAAACATAGTGCTGACGGATAACGCATCCAGAGCACACATGCAGTGAGCCGTAACACCATTAATATGCACCGTATGTTCACGCTCTTCTGACGTAAACGGGTAGGCACCGGCCGGGTTGCCATCAGTATCAATCACGATGAGCTTGCTGTCAGCAATGTTGGCCAGCGCCTGATCCGCATTGCTGACTAGTTCTGCGACTTCGTCACGGGTAAGCGTACGGCCCTGCTGCACATAGCTATTGAGCAGCTTGCAATACAGCATGGCGTCATCGCTGGCGAGTGATTTCAGACCCGTGAGCAACGGCAGTATACTATCCAGTCGTTTCAATGCCGTACTGACTTCAGTGTTCATACTGGTTTCCTTATGCTTGTGTTACAAAATAGTGGGGGGGATTTATAGCCGACAAAAAAAGCATTTTAACAAATACTCATATGCAAAAACATGCGGCTAGTCAAGTTCGCTGTGCTTGTGATTAAAATTTAATCCCTCTGCCCCTTTAACTTGCAGGTATTATCTAAGTTCAAGCTTAATCGACTTTTTGTCTTTGCTGCCGGCTTTAGCATTTTCAAGATAATGAAGCTCAATGCTGTCTCCCGGTTTCTTGCCCATTATGGCCAATTTGAAGTCAGCAAAACTTTCTACTTTTTCATCATCAACACTTATAATGACTGCGCCTTTTTCCAGTCCGGCATCTTTAATCGCGCTGTTATCTGAAAAACCCTTGACCACAACCAGCTTGCCCGCGGTTTCCAGCAGAGCACCGATAAGGCCAACGGGTTGCAGTGACTGTTTTGCGGATAGCACCAGAAAATCGGCAATGTCTTCCGATATGGGCAAGAAGTCTTCCGAAACCAGTATTGAATACTGCTCAACATCAGTGCGCCGTTTGATGCGGTTGGGAATACCCGAGCCATAGGCGATGTGGCCATTGCCTGCGAAAATGAGCAAGCGTGACTCAGGGTTTTCATCCAGATAGTGTACCGCACGCTCGGCCATGCTTTCATCCCATGTCAGCTGGCCACGTAGGAAATCCTCAAATTCACCCGCATAATCCGGATGCGATTCGAATACGCTGCGCAGGCGTTGTTCATAGCCTTTGTCAGACCAGTCATAGCTTGCGGGGAGCTGTGCTTTAAGTTCAGCCGGTAAATCATCGAAGCCTGACTTGCTCAGGGCATTAGTGAGTTCTTGCGAGGCATTCAGTGCAATGATAGGAATATTATGTTCACGGGCATACTGAAGTATTGGCCGGTAAAGACGGTAATCGTAACGCCAGCGCTCGTAATACTCGGTCAGGTGAAGCATCTCCTGTTCAGATATTTCACCGGCAACATAAGCATCCAGATATTTTTGATATGGCTGCTGGAACCATTCAACGCCGATAGCAAGCTTTGCTGATTTCTGATATAACAACTTCAATATTCCCAGTTGAACCAGGTGATGGTCCCATCGAGTGTGCTTTTCCCCTACCAGTACTACCCGGGCAGCATTATTCTGCGCTATGGTCTGCGCCAGAGAATCGGTCTGCTGCAGTTGCACAACGGGCAGGTTTATAATGCTGCTTGTGTCGGCCTGCGTAGTGGTATTCGTGGCGACCTGCGGTATGCGCGTCCCGGCAGACACGTTATCGCAAATACAAAAAACAAGCACGGTTGTAGCCAGCAGCAACAATGTGCCACTCATGACTGTCTGTCTTATTTGCAGCTTAAGACGCGGCGTAAGAAAATGATGACGTTCAACAGGTTCTGGCATGGACAGTGTCATAAAAAATCTCTCTGGTTATTGCTGGTTCTTATTCTGACAGTTTCTAACATTTTTGCTGCAGAAACTATCCATCATGAATTACATGTCAAACTGCGTCCGGCTGAAAACAGCATTAGTGTCAGCGATACCGTGCAACTGCCAGCAGGCACTGACAGTGCAGAATTTTCGCTACGCAACAGTTTGACTGTCAAAGCAAGCGGCGTTGAACTCACCTTACTCGGTGAATCCGAAGCGGGTCGTTTGCACCACTATCGAATTAACAGACTGCCCGCTGACGGCAAGGTTCAGCTCAACTATGAAGGAAAAATAGTATCAGGCAAAACAAAAGGTCCCTTCAATATGCCTGATGCAGTGTTAAACACAGAAAACGTATACCTTGATAACAGCAGCGCCTGGGTGCCACGCTTCGATGCCCACCCCTTATACACATTCCGTTTACAGGTTGCAGCGCCGCAACACTGGCAAATAATCAGCCAGGGAAAACGCAGCACCAAAGGTAGTGATGGCGCCGGGGCTTACATTTTTGACATGCCGCAGCCACAGGATGATGTCTACCTGTTAGCTGGACCTTACCAGCGATACGCGAAAACACACGATGGCATCGAGATCGTGGTCTACCTGTATGAAGCAGATACTGCACTGGCCGAAAAATACCTGCAAACCAGTGCCGACTATATCAGCATGTATAGCGACTGGATCGGCCGCTATCCTTATGCCAAGTTCGCCATCGTGGAAAATCACTGGCAAACGGGTTACGGCATGCCTTCCTTTACCCTGCTCGGCTCAAGAGTGATACGCCTGCCGTTCATTCTGAACACATCGCTGCCACACGAAATTCTGCATAACTGGTGGGGTAACGGTGTCTATGTCGATTACTCGAAAGGTAACTGGAGCGAAGGACTGACTGCCTACATGTCTGACCACTTCACCAGTGAACAGCAAGGCAAAGGCAGCGAATACCGTCGCAAGGCACTTGAACGTTACGCAAACTTTGCCGCTGAGCAAGGTGATTTTGCGCTGGCGGACTTCCGCTCGCGACATGATGAGGCCAGTCAGGCCATCGGTTACAGTAAATCGCTGATGCTGTTCCACATGTTACGAAGCCAGGCAGCCATAGCGGCAAACGTAGAGCCAGGCGATGCAGCATTCAACAACCGTATCAACCAATTCTGGCAACGCTACCAGTTCAATATGCGAACTTCCTTGATCTCATCCAGCAACTGTATCCCGGCAATGACGCTGACAATAATAATGGCTACCGACTTTTTGTTGAGCAATGGCTGAACAGAACCGGCGCGCCTGAAATATCACTGGATGACGTTAGTGTCAGCAAGCTGGATGACGGCTATTTATTATCGATAAAAATCAGTCAGCAACAACAGGGCCCTGCTTATCAGATGCAGATACCGCTTGAGGTAACACTGCAAGCTAAAACACACGTGGTACGCGAGACACTTTTTCTAACAGAGAAAAACAGCCTGCTTACATTCAAATATAAACAACGCCCGCAGGCGCTAACACTGGACCCGGATTACGATGTGTTTCGACTGCTGCATACTAACGAACGCCCTGCTACCCTGGGCCGTTTGTTTGGCGCAAAAAAACAAATCCTGGTGTTGCCCGCCAATGGCACGGCAGAACAGATGAAAGCATGGCAGCTGTTAGCCGCTGCATGGTCCGAGCGATATAAAAATGTCGAGCTGATTTACGATAACCAGGATGATAACGCGGACGATAGCGAATTGAAGCTTAACCCCGAAGGCGCAGCAGTCTGGCTGCTGGGCTGGAATAACGCATGGTTAAAACACAGACGACAATACCTCAGCTCAACAGCACACGAACTGTCAGGCAATACGGCAACCATCGACAAGCAACAACTGCATGCAAACACACACGCAGTAGTACTGCTTGATGCGGACAATAGCCGCACACCGTTGGGCTTTATCGGCGCAGACGATGCAAAAGTAATCGCTTTACTAGCAAGTAAGTTGCCGCATTACAGCAGTTATGGCGTGCTCGCATTCGAACTGCCCGAAGTGAATAATAGTATGAAGCAACATCTACCCGTGCTCAACTCACCGATGACCTGGACGTTAGATCAATAAAAGCATGCAGACTGACCCCTTGATTATGGTTAACCTGGCGTCTAATTCTTTACAGGCCCAATGGGAGCGACAACTTTGCCATAAACTTCGTTAAGCACTTGCGCCAGGCCGGTATAAATTGCACAAAAGCCGCAAAAGATTCCCTCATAACCTGCAATAATTTTTACAGTACTGCTATTGGTAAAATCACCGAGAGCTAATAAAAAGAACAGTAACGTCAAAGAGGCAAACACGACTTGCAGAGCACGGTTCAATCTGAGCGTGGCAATAAATAATACTGCCGTGAAAATACCCCACATTATTAAATAGGCGACCATCGCTGACTGTCCAGGTGCTTCAACCAACCCCATTGTGGGCATAACCACCAACAAAACCAATGATAGCCAGAAAAAACCATACGAGGTAAACGCTGTTGTCGCAAAGGTATTTCCTTTTTTCCATTCCATGACACCGGCCATGATTTGGGCGATACCGCCATAAAAGAAACCCATCGCCAATATCATGGAACTCAGCTCAAAAAATCCAGCATTGTGAAAATTTAAAAGCACTGTGGTCATGCCAAAACCCATCAAACCAAGCGGGGCTGGATTGCCCGTTAAATCCTGCTGACTGATTGTTTGCACTGTATTTTCTGTTTGATTCGTTTCTTTATACATTTATGTCTCTCTTCGTTTATATTCATAATGAGGCTGTAGTGGACAATCAGGAACAGGTCACAATTATTATTGCTTTCTAGAGTATTATTACCGTGGATTACCGCTAATTGTTATAGTTATGCATGTTAGCAACAATTGTGTTCTGTCCGCAGTTTTTTTAACGGGCAGAAATCATTAACAACAGTCAAAACATTGAATAACCCTATTCAGTCACCAGATAAAGTGAATGAATTCACATTGTCAAACACAGGAAAATATTTCTTCTCTCTGTACTCAAAGCCATGCACACAGAAACCCATACTCTGTATAATCCACAAAAAGATTCCCTTCATCTGAAGCGATCTTTCACCACAGTGGCAGCTTTCACTGTAGTCCTGTGGTTAATAAAAATAGTTGAAACAGTGATAGACACCAGGCTGTACAAATATGGTATTCACCCTGGACAGTTGAGCGGACTGACGGGTGTACTCTGGGCGCCATTGATTCATAGTTCATTCTCACACCTGTTTGCCAACACAGCACCGCTTCTTATACTGGGTACGGCGCTTTTATACGGTTACCCGAAATCAGCAAAGATTGTAGTCACAGCTTTATACATCGGTACCGGTCTGGGTGTCTGGCTTTTTGCACGCCCGTTTTATCACATAGGCGCTAGCGGCCTGACATTCGGTTTTATGTTCTTCGTTTTTACTATTGGCACAATGAGATGGGACAAACGTGCCATTGCACTCTCCATGGTTGTGTTCTTTTTATACGGTGGAATGATCTGGGGCATCTTCCCAAGCGAGCCCGGCATTTCCTATGAAAGCCACTTTTTTGGAGCCCTGTTTGGCATTATTCTGGCCATACTGCTGAGAAACTATGATCCCAACCTGGCAGAGAAAAAATATAACTGGGAAGAAGATGAAGAAGACAATACGGAATATTAAAATAAAAGGGATGGAGTTAGGATGCCTCGATAAGGGCTTTAAAACTGGCGATAAAAACGTTACTCTTAAAGGCGATAATATCGCAAATGAATAACAAGTACTGATTGAACTTTATATTAACAGTCATACACAAAAGTGAACGAGGAATCATGAACATCAAAACGTTTTTTCCAGCTATATTTCTAGGCACAGCATTACTTTTCTCCAACAACGCATCTGCCGGCTGGTTCGATGATCTCATGGATACAGTTGAGACAGTAAAAGAAGAGGCTCTCAACAGCGACAACATCAACACAGAAACCCTAAGCAATGCACTCAGTAATGAAGACATTGCCAACGGATTAAAACAGGCACTCGATAAAGGTGTCACTTATGCAGTTGATAATCTAGGTCAAACCGGTGGCTTTTCAAACAATGAAGCCGTACGGATACCCATGCCAGAAAAACTGGAAAAAGTTGAAACCCTATTACGCAAGGTCGGACAAGATAAATATGCCGATGAATTTGTCGGCACCATGAATCAGGCAGCCGAAGCCGCAGTGCCGCTAACGCTTGAGGTACTCAAGGATGGCGTAAAAAACATGACATTTGACGATGCCAAACAAATTCTAAGTGGCACTGACAATGCCGCCACTGAATATTTACGCAAAACTGGCAGCGACAGCATGAGAGAGAAAATTTCTCCCATTGTAAAAGATGCCACTGATAAAGCCGGCATGACACGCGTCTATAAGGATATGTATGGCAAGCTTGGTTACATGGGTAATTTCATGAAACCTGAGGATTATGATATTGATAGTTATATTACCGACAAAACGATGGATGGGCTGTTTACCATGATTGCGCAAGAAGAAAAGAAGATCAGGGATAACCCGGTAGAAAGAACAACCGATTTATTGAAAAACGTATTTGGGTCGGTTAATTAGGATTAAAGATTAAAGGGGACGGAGGGATTATTTTTTAACCACTTTTTTGAATTGATCATTATTTAACCCCTCCGTCCCCTTTAATTACATCAAGCTTATCCACAAATCGCCAGGCGGCTGAAGATGTCACATGGAAGCGTTTTCTAAGTTTAATTACTGCTTCAATGCTTCCTTCGCTTTCCAGGATAGCTTTAGTTTCCTGTTTGATCGAATTAATATCGATACCTTTCTCTAACGCGATAATTTCGATCGTACGATTACGGTGTGAATACGTCGTTTTTTCAGCTTTAAAGAAACCCAGGATAGCTTTGAGAATTGGCATCATAATAAATCAAAAACGAGAAGCTGTTAGCTTTTCCATTACAAAGCTTATCCGGGCTATTACAAGTTAATTAGGGCGAAAATTAATTAGGGTCTGCCCCCTTTATCTGTGCTGCTAGTGTCTGCATAGCTCAGGTACACAGGCTTTTTCTCTTCATAGCTATTCCTGCTCTTCACACTTATGACAGGCAAACACCTCGAGTTTTAACGCATCTTTGGCGAAGTTACGAATGCCCTCCGCAAGTTTTTCAGTGGCCATCGGATCTTCATTCATCATCCAGCGGAATGCTGACTCATGCATCGGAATCGTCTCGATCGTCATTGCCCTGGCTTTATCCGGATCAAGATGACGAGGCACATCACCTTCGCTACCGCGCAGCTCTTCCATAAGATCGGGCGAGATAGTCAGCAGATCGCA
>CAVYHC010000012.1:0-34258 GCA_963768125.1 uncultured Gammaproteobacteria bacterium | reverse complement strand
TGGCGTAAGATTAGATCGCTGTTTTGATTTTGTGCGGCAAATATACCGGTAATGTCAAAATAATTTGTGTAATAAAGCAGAATCGATAATGATGGGGCGAGCGCGATAATGGTGAAAATATTTTTTATGTCTCTTTTTGTTAGATTAGAGAGATATATTGCAGGAATAATAAGAAAATAATATTTAAAACGTCCAATATTTGTTTTTAAATCACCATTGAATAGAGTTGGTGATTCTGACCATAAAACCGATGCATAAGTGAAAAGTATAAAAATAAAAAGTATCTGCAATGACCTTTCGTGAATAATTGTACTGACTGACTTTTTTCTTAATGGATTGACCAATGTTATCAAAAAGAGAATAATTGAAAAAGCACCTAACCACCATGTGCTTATGTTGTAAGGTAATGTTAGAATGAAAACACTTAGTATGTAAAAGAATATAGAATCCACATTGATTTTAGAAAGTACTTTTTTCATGCTTGATATTTGATGTATTGCTATAGTCGTATGTTTTTTTTCAATAGGTAAGTTATTTAATTCTTTTGTACGGGTATAAAAAAAGATGAAGATTAATATTTATGCCAACATAATATAAAGGCCATCATTTTATGTGATGATGGTGTAAATATATATAAGTATTTAGTCAAAACTGCATATAAAAAAGATATGTAGTAGTCTATCAGTATATTTTTATTATCAGCAATGAAGCAAAGGTTTTATATTGAAAAAATACAATACACCCGAATAACATAAAATATTCATAAAACTAACTTGTCCCTAGTGAAAACCTTGAAAAATCATAAAAAAAACGTTGCCATTATGTGCTTCTCCAGTGGTTCTGGTGGTATGGAAATTGATGCAATTAAGCTGGCTCGGTTGCTTTGCAAGGAGATGGAAGTTGTTCTGCTTTGTAAAGAAGGTGGATTTATTCATCATTCACATCAGGGCGTAAATAGAGATTACAGCCTCGAGCCGGTTACTTTCTCAAGCCGGTTATTTAGTTTGTCAATGTTGTTACGTGTACGCTCGCTAATCAAACAGTATTCATTTGATAATGTCATATTTTTTGGTGCTTCTGAATTAAAGACATTATATTTTTCATTTTTTGGCTTTAATCTTAATTTGTTGATAAGACATGGAACAACTAAAAGTAAAGCTAAAACGGACTGGTTTCACAGGTTGATTTACTCGCGTGTAAATTATCATATCGTGCTGTCTAAGCATTTACTGAATAATGTAAAATATATCGTACCGGTTACAGACAAGGCGTCGTATAAAATCATTTACCCGTCCTACGAAATAACTTGCGTAAAACAACCTTTAGCCGAACCTGAAAGTAAAGATAAGTTGTTTATAACACATGTTGGTCGCGTTGCCCCAGGCAAAGGCCAGGTTGATGCTGTGCGTGCCTGTAAGCAGTTGTATAATAAAGGTATCAATTTTCAGTTTGATATACTGGGCGGATTCGAAGGTGATGAATATGCGGAAGCATTAAATGCTGAGATAGGTACTGATGATTTTTCTAGCCGGATACGTGTAAGAGGTCATGTAACTAATGTGACTGAATACTTGCAGGCAACAGACATTTTTCTTTTTCCAAGTTCGGGTGAAGGTATGGCAAATGCCTTCATCGAAGCTATGCATTATGCTGCTGTATGTATTGTTTATGATAATACCGTATTTCCAGAGTTTATTGAGATGGGGTTTTATTTGCACCTGGTTAAGGATGGGGATGTGGATGCATTATCTCAGGCATTGATTGATGTCGCCCTGGATATTGATAATGAAAAACAACGCTCAAAGGACAATAGTGAACTGGCAAGAGAGTATTTTCAGGTCGAAAGAGAATTGTCAGATTGGCAAGGGGTTCTTATTTAGAAAATATGTAATCAAAATTACTGATACTGGCATATAAAGTAGTAGAAATTAGTTGATTTATATTGATTTAGTTAAGCAATTAATTAGTTATGAAAGGGAGGCGCGTGAGTGGTTGTCAATAATGTAATAATTAAGGAAGGTTTATTAATCTTTCCGCCATATACCCAGGATAGGTAGGAGCAACATATTTGATAAGGCATGACCGCCAAACTTTCTCACATAGTAAAATGTTAGCGCGAGATTTACCAGGATAGTGCATTTTTTACTATTTTTCTCCAGGAAATATTTATTTACATAGACGAGGTCATGCTGTTTATCATGTTTGCCACGGCCAACTTCTATGAAGCCGTAACCAGACATTAGCTTTTGAACGTCGATCTTTAGCTTTTGCCCTTGCCAGACTTCTACGCTTTCAACTTCGACCTGTAAGAAAATAACGTTATCAGAGATATTTTTTATTCCTTCTAATACTTCAAAGCCGGCACCCTCTACATCAATCCAAAGTGCTGTACTTTTTCCTGGTCGCTCTGTTTCGTTTAGAAAGTCATCAAGTCTTACTGCTTCAACGCTTACTTCTTCTGTATCGCCTACGGCTTCTCTACGTTCAAGGATTGAGCTTGTTCCTGTTTTCCACTGGTCTTCGCTATTATCGGTGCATTTCTGAACATGAAATACCAATTGTTTCGAATTGTTGCTGACCGCTTTATGAACAACTTCGATGTTATTTGATTCTGCAATTCCTCTGCGAATAATTCTCTGATAGTTGTACGGGTTTGCCTCAAATGCAAATATTTGAGCTGCCCCAGACATTTTACGCAAAAGTACAGAGTGTGATGCATCCATGGTGCCTACATCACATATGATTTCTGGTTTAAAATATTTAACAAATAGTTGAAATAATATTTCTGTGTTAAGGACTCTTGACTTTATCATTGATGGGCTAATGTTTGAGGTTTAAAAAAATGCCATATTATAAATTATTATGTTATGCAGATTAAAGTTGCCAGTGCTACAGCTGGGTAGATATTAAAGAATATCTTATTTGGCGTTTTTAAATCTTAAGTGTTTTTCTAGGCCTATTATTTAATTTATCCGCAGATTTATTGTACCGTCATCAGTGGTAGTAGTGAAGCCAGCGTTCTTGGAAAAATACAGATGTATTAAAACAGTCGTGGTTTCTTCTAAGTCTATCTCCCATGATGCATGAGTAATGTAAAAATCTGACTGTAAATCTTGAGGTCTTTGTATTACTGTGATCTATTGTATAACCTGCTAATTCTATTGTATTTTACCAAAAGAGTTAAGTGTTTTAATTGTATTCTTTTATTGTTTGATGTTCTACAATCTAGCTTGTTATCTGATCGGGTGACACGTGATGATGTATCTGTTTTATGCAGTGTAAATTAAGATTGCGTAACTGATTAAGGGGTCAATTATCAATATACTGTTTTTAAATAGTCATTCTGCTGATTATGTGCAGGACCTGACATACAGTGGTTTAGTCAAACAGCTGGGTGTTAGTAAGGTAATTGATTATCACTGGAATAAAAAATTCCACATACCTTACAAAAAGTATCCCAAAAATCTTGGTTATACACCTGGCACGATACTGGTTTCGCTGCTGCGAAGACCGCTTAAAAATTTTGATGCAGTCGTTATTGCTGCATCCAAGGTGGGTTGTTTCGAAACCTATCTGGAGATTGTTGACCGAATTCCATCCAGGGTGCCAGTGATATTTGTTGATGGCGGCGACCGTTCAAAGATCGGTGAGGATCTCACTGTTTACGGGCGTTCTGAACTGCTGATTGAAGCGCTAGAAAAACGCCCGTTCGACCTTGTTTTCAAGCGTGAATATAACCTGGATAATTCATATGGCGATAATGTATTTCCATTTCCAATTTCATTTAATATGGACCGTTTGCCGAAAATATCGGCAGGCTACAAATACGATGTGTCATTCTGGGCTGTTGAAACCGCTGGTATCCGTACGCGAGCCTTAAAGCTGCTGGAAGACCGTTATGATTGTCAACAGAATGGTACGGTGCAAAATCAGAAGTTCAGTAAATATAAGCGTAAAGGTGAGTTTTATTTACAGGAGTTATCACAATGTCGCATCGTGTTGAATTTCAGAGGAGGTGGCTGGGATACGATGCGTTACTGGGAGGTACCCGCAGTGGGTGCATTTATGATCACGCAGAAACCTGGTATCAAGATAGCTAATGATTTTGTTGATGGCAGAGATGTCGTGTACTGTAGTGATGATTTGTCTGATCTCACAGATTTATGTGATTACTACCTGAAAAACGATAGTAAACGCGAGGCAATCGCGCTATCGGGCAAGCAGCATTTGCTGCAATATCATACTGATGTAGCTAGAGCGAGATTTTTGCTGGAAAAAATATCAGGTTTGGTGTGATTTTAACCCGGTGTGCGCATGGTAATCCCCAGCTGCTTTTCTGGATTCCATCAGAGCAACTTCTACAGGTGTGGTCGTCGTGCGGTGGCCATCTCCATGGTGCAGGTGGTAAACAATAGCTGCCATTTTACAAGATTTCATCTTTAGCCCGAGCTTGGCAAAACGCCACTGAAGGTCGGTATCATCTGCTACAGCCGTTCCACCGTAACACTCATCGTAGCCGTCAATTTCAATCATATCCTTACGAAAGCAGGAGTAATTGCAGCCAAGCAGACCAAGATTGCTCCTTTTTCGTTTTGCTATAACGTTTTGATAGAACCAGCCTTGTGGGTTGAAATAGAGGCCCTGGTCGATATGTGTTGCGTCATCAATTAGTAACAGTGGTGCGAAAAATAAATAATAGTTTTCAACGGTTTGAATGCTGAGCTTTCTGCTACGTAGCAGATGGCTCATTCGTGGACCAAGGTTAACTCGACGACCGCTGAGGACTTTACCGGCTTCTGCAAGACTTGCATGTGCATGTAAAAAATTTTTGCATGGGATGCAATCGGCGTCGATGAATACGAGGTAGTCACCGGTGCTTGCCAGTATTGCATTATTGAGTGAGCGCGCTTTCTGATTACCCTGATCAGCCTGTGAGGTATGTATGATGTCTATATTTTTTATGGTGCCAAGGAATGCACGAGTTGCAGGGTCATCATTGTCTTCGGCTACTATAAGCTCGAAGTTATTATAGTTTTGTTTCTTCAGTGAGTTAATAATCAACTCAAGTGCGGTGAGATCTTTATAAAATGCAGCAATAAGGCTTATACGTATCTTTTTCATGTGTTCAATAATTAAGTTGCCAAGCTGGACTGAGTTGCCCTAGCAGGGTGAATAGATATTTATATTGTATGATATTATAGCTTTTAGAATTTGTGTTAGTTATAGACATGTTTGAATCATATCAGGGTTTTAGTTTAACGGTAACATTACGAGAGAAGTATGGCGTCATATGAATCACGGAGAATAGGTAAGCTCCTTTCAAAGTATATTGAATCTGATTCAAAGGTTTTAGATATTGGCTGTGGTTATGGAGATAAGATTGATGAGCTTATGTCCTTAGGTTTCACCAATGTTTCTGGTGTCGAAATCAATAAAACACTAGTGGATAAGGCGTGTGATAAAGGGTTGAATGTGGTAGCTGTTGACTCGTTCGATATGGAGCAGAACAAGGAACGGTATGATGTGCTTGTGATGTCACATATTATTGAACACTTCCAGTACCAGGATCTAATACAGTTTATGGAGTCCTATCTTGGATGTCTGAAGCAGGATGGTTTGTTGTTGATAGCGACACCGCTAATGAACCCTTCTTTCTACGATGACTTTGATCATGTCAAACCATACACTCATATAGGTATACTGAGTATTTTCGGTGGTAAGGCAACGCAGGTGCAGTATCATTCTCAGCATACGCTGGAGCTGATAGATATTTATTATCTTCGTTTGGCTTACCAGCTTAAGTTTTATCGTACACTTGAAATACATACGCTGTTATACCGGATTCCGAGAACGATAAACCGCCTGTTTCATCTGATTTATCGTTTATCGTTTAGATTGATAGGACAGCCAAAAGCGTGGATTGGTTTGTTTAGAAAAAATTAATCCATCTTGTCTATAGTCAAAAATATTTCTCGAATAGAAGGTGATCAATGTATTCAGGTGGCATGACGCCGATTGAATGGCTTATGCTAATAAACGTGATTGGTAGTACTTAATATTAATGGTATGGCAGTTTAATGCAGAGGATTAGTTCGTCAGACATTGCCTTTGGGCGCATATAGTCGCTTCAGAAGGTCTGCTATTTGCTGTGCGCATGCTACAGGGTCAATTGTATCCATATCATTATCACCAGTGTATTTTTCGGGTGAAAAAGCGAGTCTTCGACTGGCTTGATTAAGTGTTTGCCAGCGTAAGGCTGTGGCTGATTTTCGTGCAGGATAGAAGGCCGCCGTCGGTATATCAAGTGCACCAGCGATGTGTAAAGTACCGGTTGAACCGCTAATGAAAAGGTTGCTTATGGCAATAAAATGGCTAAATTCAACAATTCCTTCGCTTGAAACATACACACTGTGATCAGTATCCAGAATAAGTGAAGATAAAGCTTGTACTGTGTCATCTTCTCCTGGACCGGCAGTGATAATAAAATGTGCGTCTATTTGTTTTGCAATGCGTTTTATCAATTCGGCATATTGCTTGACTGAAAAATTTATCGCCGATCCACCTGTCCCTGGGTGAACAATAATCAGCATGGATTCAACGCTTATGTTGTGCTCAGTAATGTACTGAGCGCGTAGATTCTGCGTTAGTGTTGCATCAAACCGTAAGAAAGGCGGTTGCTGAAGAGGAACGGGTGTGTCCCCCTGTAGTGTTATAAAAAATCTGACAAGGTCAGTATTGTATTCATGTTCTGGCCTGGACGAGCGTGAGCGCCGCTGTGGTAGTCGCCTGTTACTAAATATCTGAGCTATTTTTGTCGCTGGCGCAAGGCGCAAAGGTATGCGTGACAGAAAGGTAGCTACTGCAGTTCGAGATTCAGTGAACAATGAAATCGATGCATCAAAGTTTTTATTTTTTATTTTATTTTTTAGAAATATTGCGTCAGAGAGTACTGATTTGTGCTGCCTATCGGTAATGCAGTCATCTATCCACGGACAAATTTCAGCCATTGGTTTTGTATAAGAAGGGATTAATACTGTTACTTTTGATTCCGGATATTGTTTTTTTAATAATGACAAAGCGGGCCAGGCGAGCATGAAATCACCGAGTTTGTCGTTTCTTATTACGAGGATGTTTTTATCGTCTGACATTTCTACAATGGGTCCATATTGGAAAATTAGCCAGTGCCTCAGAGAATATCCTTGCAGGCATTGAAAACGGTGTCGACATCAATGGCAGCGACCCCTTTATCCGGCGTGGCAGTATCTTCCGTACGCAGGATTGTGAACCTGTCAGCTGGCATATAAGGACCGCAGTCACCCGGGTCTTTCATCGAAAAGAAGGCAATGATTTTTGTGCCGAGGGCAGAGGCTACATGCATGGGACCGGAGTCAGGTGTAATCAACAGGTCTGCTCGTTTGAGTATGGCTTTGTAGCGTTCAAACGTTGACTTAGATCTAAGTAGCTTGATTATCCCTCCACTGCTTGCAACGATCTCTTCTCCGTATGACATCTCATCCGGCAGCAGCACCATAAGTGTTTTGGGTGTACGGCCACTGTCTAACCGTAGGTCAGATAATTTTTTCGCAAGTTCACCATAACAGTTCACTGGCCATAGTTTCCGCAAACGGGCCTGTTTTTTTCTGAAGCCAGATTTCGTGAAACCGCTGAATGTCGGGTGGAACATGATCAATATGTCATCATTATTTATACCGATATCTGCCAGTTCTTTTTCAGCTTGTTCACTTGCTTCTTCGTCAACGGGCAGTGTGTTGTAGAGCGGCAGTGCAGGTCGATTACAGGCGGTTGCAACAAAATCCAGATATGACTTTGCACAATGTTTGATCTCGGCGGTAACATGATGCTGGTTCCAGTAGAAGTCACCGGTAGACTCAGAAAATAGTGCAGCGATGCGAGGGCTTGTGTCAAAGCAGAAAATTTCATCAAACTGTGTTCTTTTTATCAGCTGTCTTAGATGGTACTTATCTATATAGGGTTTAAATACGCCGCTACGCTGCCATGACCAGATGTCGGTGATGTTCGGGTGAAAATTAGTGAGTAGATTTTTGCCAACCGGGCTCGTCAGAAGAGTGATTTCGGCATCGGGGTAAAATTGGATGATCTCCGATAACGCCGGGGTTATCATGACGGTATCACCCACTCGGCCAACTCTAACGACAAGAATTTTCATTTTTGTATAATCAAGTATAATTAAGCTAATTCAAATTAGCGAAAAGTATATCATGAACGTGAATGTAGAAATTTCTATCGGTGAATTTTTTGACAAGATCACCATTCTTGAGATTAAGAAGGAGCGCATAAGTAGCGTAGACAAACTTGTTAATATTAATAAGGAGCTGGACGGTCTGAATAACTTATTTATGCGATTAACGTTTTCGCGAGAAGATGTATCACAGGAAGTACTGGAGCTGAAGAAAATAAATGGAATGCTATGGGAAATTGAAGACGATATTCGTGAAAAAGAATCGAAAAAGGTGTTTGATGAGAAGTTTGTTGAGCTGGCTAGGGCAGTTTATATTACCAATGATAAGCGCAGTGATATCAAGCGGAGCATTAATTTGAAGTTAGGCTCTGACTTTGTTGAGGAAAAATCCTATGAAGAGTATTAATCGGCAGTCTTTAATCTTTTAGCTAATATGTTAGTACAACACTTGTGCACTTCTGCAGCAGATGCTGGACCATTTTCGTCAGGCATGGCTACATCATGTATTTCGAATCTTGGCCAGTAGCGGTAGGGGGCCTGGAAAAAAATTCCCACCGTAGGTATTTCTGAAACAATGGCAAGGTGGCGGATACCGGTATCGTTGGATATCACCAGGTCAGCGCCTTTTAGTACACTCACTGTTTCATCGATTGTATCTGCATTAATAACATCAACATTGTCAGTTTTCTGCAATGGTGCCAGTATATTGTCTGCAGTTTCCCACGCTTGAATGCCTTCAAGAACAAGATGGTCATGATCCGGGTAGTCTTTTGACATTACCTTTATCAGATCGCTAAAACGCTCTGCTGGCCAAACTTTGTCTGGTGTTGATGCGCCGATAAAGTAGATGATGTACGGTTTTTCTCTTTTCAGTGCTTCACCAGGCATGTCATACTGATGCGGATAGGCCGTTTTAATGCCTAAAGCATTTAACATGCTCATCATATCGCAGCCTTCAAAATTCAAGTCACTTCTAGGTGTGGCAATATCGAAAAGTAATTTTGCCTGTAGTTTTCTGTAAGGAAAACCAATCTTTAGTGTTGCTCGGTTAAGTAAACATGTCATGTTTGAACGACCAGAAGATGCCAGATCGAATATAATGTCCTGGTCTCCCAGCTCTTTGATACGTTTATAGCGTTCTTTTATCGAAATATTTTTATGGTCAGAGCCAAACACAACGTGGACGCGGTCAACCAGATCTTCTGGTGTTCCCCGACTATAGTTGCTCACAATACTTAAGGTAATAACGGCATTAGGGAATGCTTTTCTGGCTTCGATGATAAAACTGCGTGTCAGTACCATATCGCCAAGTGCTGCATGACGTAGGATGGCGATTTTTTTAATATCAGAAAAAGACAGGTCTTTGATTTTTTTTTCTGTATTTTTTCGAGTCCAGATACCTTTATCAAACCAGAGTTTCATAATTGCTTATGCTTTTGTGTTATTGCAGATTGCATGTGTCTTTCCAGTACTTGAAAATGTGCGGCGCTGTCAAAACGCTGGTCAGCACTGTCTTTTCCCTGTAGTGCTATTTTGTTCTTGAAATTCAGGATTTAAAAATAGGCGCTCGACCTGCTGATAAAGGTCGCCTGTGTTTTTTGTTTCAAACAGTAAACCTGTTTTTTCGTGATCGATTATTTCCGGTACACCGCCACTGTTACTGCCGATGACTGCGACACCTGCACGCATGGCTTCGGGCAATACCAGACCGAAGGTCTCCTGTCCTGAAGCAAGGATCACGCAATCGCATACTTGCATCAGCTGTTGCGGGGCAGGAGTAAAGTCTTGAAAAATGATGTGGTCAAGTACGTCTAGAGACTCAGCCTGCTGTTTTAACGTATCTCGATAGCCTGGCTTCATCTCGTGGCCGACGATCAAAGCCATTATTGTCATGTCCTTTATTCTTTGCTGTATGGATAGCTTCTATCAGCAGGTGCTGGCCTTTGCTCTCTTCCAGCCTGCCGATTAATCCGGCGATAAAATCGTCTTTTCTAAAGCCTAGTTCTTCGCGCTGAATTTGTATTTCTTCTTTACTGAGGAATTTCTCAGGCGGTTTAACGCCATAATAGAGCGTGGTTATTTTTTCTTTAAATAAAGGGATAAACTTTTTGCATAGACCTTCAAGTTCTCTGGTGATGGTTAACATCAAATCGAGTTGTCTGATACAGAAAATTATGATAGAAGTCGTCCTTTTGGCGGGTGATCATCATCTGTCGGGTGTAGACCAGTGCCGGTTTTCGTCGAGAAAAAACTTTTGCGAATACGGCGAGAGGTAAATCTTTGCCCCAGTGCATATGGATGACATCTATCTTATTTTTATCGATGATGTTTGCCAGTCTGAACGCATTGATCAGGGGCAGCGGGTTAAAGAAATGCTTGATGTATCGACGTGGTATCGAGGCATTGTTCTTGAAATAATCATCGAGTTTGCTGTTTTTGTTTAGTACCGCGAGTACGGTATTCTTTTCAGAACTGCTATTAGTGAGCTCGATACCTGAACGAAAAACATAGAGTTCAAGCCCGCCGAGGCCTGCAGACAGACATAACTCAAGCACATTCATTTGGTGTTTGCCTGCTTATATTTTATGTAGGCTTTGCTGTATTTGACGAATACGTGAAAATACGAAAGGATCGAAACTAGAAAACCGGCAAAACCGTCGAGGAATCCGCGTTTGATGAAGTACAGCTTAATGAAGGTCCAGCTGGCGTGCGTGACCGGGCTGAAAATAGATACTGCCTTTTGTTTTCTCACCAGTTCGTCGGCGCCGATCTCGGTAAAACTGTCGATGGTCTTTAGGTGATCAGAAATGCTGTCGAATGAATAATGGTAGATGTCGCCGTTCAGTCGCTGTATGTTTTTACCCTGAGTGACGATATGGTCATGTGGATTGGTGCCGCCCCAATGTGATGTGTTGCGATTGAATAATCTCGTCTTTAGATCCGGGTACCAGCAATGGTTCAGCCAGCGATAGATATAAAAAGTTTTGCGAGGCATGCGATAAGCATCTGCTTTTTCCAGATGCTCTTTGATCTCCATGATTGATCTCTGTAAGTCTTCAGAAAGTCTTTCGTCGCAATCGAGGCTGAGTATCCAGTCGTGGCTGGCTTTTTCGACAGCCAGATTTTTTTGTTCGATATGGCCTAAAAATTTTTGGTGAAATATCTTATCGGTATATCGTCCGGCGATCTGCAGTGTTGAATCAGTACTCAGTGAGTCAACGACTATGATCTCATCAACAACGGGTTGAAGGCTCTTCAGGCAGTCTTCAATCTTCTTTTCTTCATTAAATGAAATGATGCAGGCGCTGATTTTAGTCATTACGTTACTAAAAATCAGTAGTTGCTACAAAACGGACTTGAAGTATTCAATCGTTCTAGCCAGACCTTCATCTAGCTTGATCACAGGTTCCCATCCAAATTTCTCTTTTGCCAGGCTAATATCGGGTTGGCGCTGCCTTGGATCGTCTTCTGGCAGTGGTTCATTGATGAGTGATGATTTTGAACCAACCATGGCCAATGTTTTTTCTGCCAGTTCGCGTATGGTGAATTCACCCGGGTTACCCAGGTTAACCGGGCCGATAAAGTCGCGATCAGTAGCCATTAATCGTATAAAGGCATCAACCATTTCATCGACATAACAAAATGAACGGGATTGTTGTCCATCACCGTATATCGTTATATCTTCACCTTTAAGCGCCTGTACAATAAAGTTAGATACCACGCGTCCATCATTGGCATGCATTTTTGGGCCATAGGTGTTAAAGATACGTGCAATTTTTATATCCAGATTATGTTGTCTGTAATAATCTAAAAACAGAGTTTCAGCACAACGTTTGCCTTCATCATAACAGGAGCGAATTCCGATAGGATTAACTCGGCCCCAGTATGATTCAACCTGTGGATGTATTTCCGGGTCGCCATAAACTTCACTGGTTGATGCCTGCATTATCTTTGCGCCAGTGCGTTTGGCCAGTCCCAGCATATTGATGGCGCCGTGTACGCAAGTTTTGGTTGTTTGTACGGGATCATGCTGGTAGTGAATGGGTGAAGCCGGGCAGGCCAGGTTATATATTTCATCCACTTCTATATACAGTGGCATGGTTACGTCGTGGCGCAGTAGTTCAAAACGCGGATTAGACATCAGGTGAATAATGTTCTGTTTGTTGCCGGTAAAAAAATTGTCCAGACAAATGATTTCATTGCCTTCGTTCAGTAATCTTTCGCTAAGGTGAGAGCCAAGAAAGCCGCCACCGCCCGTAATGAGAATTTTTTTTGCGTTCATGCTATTGATTACCTCTGCCTATACCAATGTGGGTTATACCAAGTTCTTTCATGGTATCTGGTTCGTACTGATTGCGGCCATCAAAAATTAATGGCTGTGTTAGTGCTTGTTTGATTCTATCAAAGTCTGGGCGCCTGAATTGTTTCCATTCAGTGACTAAAATTAACGCATCACATGTCTCAAGAGCGGTATACGAATCATCGAATAGTGCTACCAGGCCTGCGTCTAACCATGTTTTTGGCAGAGAGTCTAAGGCAGGTTCAGTTGCAACAGGATCATAAGCCCGAACTTTTGCGCCGGCACTGACCAGGTCATTGATGATTTGTAATGAGGGTGCTTCCCGCATATCGTCTGTACCGGGTTTGAAGGCAAGCCCCCACAGGCAGAATGTCTTGCCTTCGATATTTCCACCGAACTGTTTTTTAACTTTTACAGCGATACGCTCTTTCTGCCGTTGATTGCGTAATTCGACGGCATGTAATATGTCGGATGGCACACTGTTATCTTTTGCCATGGCGACAAGTGCTTTCACGTCCTTGGGAAAACAGGAACCACCGTAACCGGCGCCTGGATAAATAAATGAATAACCGATACGCTCATCTGAACCCATACCTAATCTAACATTGCCGACATCGACGTTTAGGCGTTCGCACAGTTCTGCAACTTCATTCATAAATGAAATTTTAGTCGCAAGCATGGCGTTGGAAGCATACTTGGTCATTTCTGCATCGCGAACACCCATGCTTATAATGCGTTCGTGGCTGGTCATAAAGGGGGCGTATAGATCTTGCATGACTTTTCCGGCGCGTTCATTACTGGCGCCAATAATAACCCGGTTGGGACGCATAAAATCATTGATGGCAGCGCCTTCCTTGAGAAATTCGGGATTGCTGACAACATCAAATTTGATGCTGATGCCGCGTTCGTCAAGTTCTTTTTGAATAACTGCAGTCACTTTATCGGCGGTACCAACGGGCACGGTTGACTTGTCGACCACCACGTTATAATCCTGCGTCATGGTTTGGCCTAAATGTTTGGCCACTTCAAGAACAAATTGGAGGTCGGCTGCACTGTCGGCATCCGGTGGTGTGCCTACAGCAATAAAATGTATCGATGAATTACTGGCGCCTTGCTCTATAGAAGTGGTGAACGTAAGCCTGTCTGAATGGGCATTACTGTGAACCAGTTCTTCAAGTCCAGGCTCATAAATGGGTAGTATGCCTTTTTTTAGATTTTCGATTTTTTTTTCATCGATATCTACGCAAATAACATTATGTCCCATTTCAGCAAAACAGGTGCCTGTAACAAGCCCCACATAACCGGTACCAATAACAGAGATATTCATGTTTAATTCCTGTATAAAAATTTAAATAGTTAGTATCCGAGCCTGATTTATTACTGTATTACGGATGATTATTCAGGTTTATTTTTCAGGTTTATTATTTTCGCGCATGTAACGTATGGTATTCCATATGTCAGATAACTTTTGTGTCAACTTCTCTGACATGGCCCTGTTTGTATTTGAAACATCAGCACGAGGGTTGTTACCGCTCAGGTGGTGTAAGCTTTTCTTGCTGCCATCAGCCTGCATCAGTAAATAATATTCGTCTGATAATAATCCTATGGTGCGATCACTGCCATGTTCGATGGTAAAGGCATAGCGATTATCGTTAAATGTCTGGTCTGTTAAGTCCCGGCCGAGTGTTGTATTTAAGTAACTGGTTTTTGTTAATGACGCAATGGTTGGCAACACGTCAACTTCACTGGCTATTGTATCAAAGACTTTGGCCTGTTTGATAATGCTTTTTCCGTATAAAACCAGTGGTACGTGCAAGCCCTGCAGATTGAGTTGAGCCTCATAAGCAGGCACATGGTTGCCGGTTGGGGCATGAATGCCATGGTCGCCAAAAAACACGAATAACGTATTGTCGAAATAGGGCGACTTTTTGGCCATTTTCATTAAATGCCCGATACTGTGGTCCATAAAGCGAAATGAATTGAGCTCGCCCAGTGAGGCAAAGCCATAATTTTTAATGTCACCGGGCACATCGTCCTTGGTCCATGTTACAAAACCTTCATTGTCATCGGGTATGGTATAGGGACGGTGGTTGCCTGATGTTTGAATGATGGCGAAAAATGGCTGCTTTTGACTTTTTAGTACAGCATCTGCTTCACGGAACAGGCTTAAATCCGATATGCCCCAGACATCAATATCGGGGGAATCGTAACTGCCTTCTTCGAACAGTGTTAAATCGGGCAAATTTGATGACAGCAGGCCACGAATATTTGCCCAGCTCGCACTACCGCCTAAAAAATACAGCTTTTTATGGTCCTTAAAAGCGTTGATTATGCTGTACTGATCGACAATTAATGGATTTCGGCTGGATGTTTTATTTTTTTCGATATCGGGTAAACCCGTTACAAAAGTCCATATTGAGCGGGCAGTGCCGGTGCTGGGTGTAAAAAAGTTTTTAAAGTAATAACCTTGCTGCGCAATGTTTTGTATGTTGGGTGTCGGGTTGAGCGGATTGTTAGATAAACTTGTTTTATATGAGGCAAAGGATTCAAGTACAACAACGACGATGTTTTTATTGCTAAGGCCCGGCTCAAAAGTCGTTTGACGATGGTAATCCAGCGGCTGGCCATCCGTGTATTGTTGTTCGGCCAGGGATAAATACACAGCCATGGCAGGGTAGGCTTGTTTTGCCGCCTCCAGATCATAGCTTTCTGCAACATTTTTCAGCGTGTTGGAAAAGTAAATAACCGGATTTGACGCGAGCTGAGAGCTGAATGCATGGGTGCTGAAAAAAGCATCGCTCCAGCGCAGCGGGTACCATGACACTTTTGCCATCAGGCTAAAAAATACGACAAAAAAAGTGGTAATGACAAGCCCGGTTTTGTAGTGCCAGCGTTTTTGTTTCCAGTACGATTTAACCGCTTCACTGTCATCAATCTGCGCGACTAGCTTGAGATAGAGCATCATGCTAACGGTAAAAATAAAAATAAATATTAAAGCACCACTGATGACGGGGTAGGTTTGCCACACCATGTTGGCTGAAATTAGCGGGTTTTCCGCAAAGCGTAATGCCGTGGCGTTAAGCCGCTGCTGTAAATAAGCAAAATGGCCGGCATCGGTAATGTATACCAGGTACATCAGAAAAAAAGCCAGGCTGATATAAATGGCCCATAAGGATTTGCCGAATTGACTGTAAACTGGGTGCAGCGGTTTTATCCAGCCGAGCAGCAATATCGGAAGCAGCGTGCCAAGTGAGGCCTGTAAATCGAATTTCATGCCGAGATAAAACGACCACAGCAGGTCATTGTCAGCAACAGGATCAGCTGGATTATTAAATTTCAGCCAGAAAATGAGCCGCATACCGCTCTGTATGACAAGAAACAGGATTAAAACGGTTATAACGTAAAGATGAAGTCGTGGAATTTTACTAATAAAGGACTTCATGACGGGGTATTATGCGAAGATGAAATGACAGGGAGCATTATTTGTAATTTATTTTGCTGAAATCAATCTAATAAGGAGCTTATCAAACGCTGCATATTGTATCATAATCAACAAGATATATATGTTGATTGCTCTTCATTACCTCGGAAAAAGCATTGTTAAAAAAACTCATTAAGTTTTTAATTATTATTGCACTGGCTTATGCTGTCGGGCGTTTTGTGGTTGTCTACAAAGATAGCCGGCTAACGGGTGATCGGGCACCTTATATTCAAATGTTGTCAGCAGACAGTGTTGTCATTCACTGGATGACGGAAGAAAACCAGCTGGGCGTGGTCCGTTTTGGCGAAGATAGTGCGCATATGTCAAATGTAAGGCTTGAGAATTCGCGAACTAAAAATCATATGGTGAAATTAGCAAATTTAAAGCCAGCTACGCGATATTATTACAACACTGGTGAAATCGGTAATGCTCATGCTTTCGATCCAGGAAAACACTGGTTTTATACGCATACTGATAAAGCGGTGGCGACACGGATTTGGGTGATGGGTGACTCAGGAGAGGCGGGTGAAACCCTGAACCAGGTGAGAGACTCGGCGTTTAACTGGATGAAAGCTAATCCACTGGATTCCGATAAACACCGTTCTGTCAGCCATCCATTAATTGATGTTTGGCTGGCATTAGGTGATATTGCTTATCGTTCAGGGACCAATGATCAGTATCAGGCGTCCGTTTTTGATACTTTTGAAGAAATAACGGCAAATACAGCCTTATGGCCGGTTTATGGTAATCATGATGAACGCCGATGGACTTATTTCAAAATATTCGATCTGCCGGAAAAGGCTGAATCGGGTGGCGTTGCCTCACATACAGAAAACTATTATTCATTCGATTATTCGAATGCGCATTTCGTCATGCTTGACTCACAAGACAGTAACCGCTCGAAAACGGCAGGTATGGCGAAATGGTTAAAAGAGGACCTGGCTGAAAATACACTGCCCTGGGTTATTGTCGCATTTCATCATCCGCCATATACCCGCGGCAGTCATGACTCTGACGATAGCTCAGACAGTAGAGGCAGGATGCAGGAAATGAGAGAAAATATTTTACCGATTCTGGAGAAGGCCGGTGTTGACCTGGTGCTGTCCGGCCATAGTCACATGTATGAACGTTCTTATTTGCTGGATTGTGCCTATGAAAATTCGGCAAGTTTTTCAGCTAAAAACAGGGTTTCAGACGGTGTAAATGGCAAGCATCAAGACTATATTAAGCCATTGGCAGTTAAAGGAAATCAGGGAACCGTGTATGTTGTGGCCGGCTCTTCCTCAAAAGTGGATAGTGGTCCGCTAGACCATCCGGCGCATCACGTTGGTTTAGAGGAAGCCGGTTCCGTTGTCGTGGATATCGACGGCAATAAACTCACTGCACGTTTTATAAACCAGGAAGGCCAGGTCAGGGATGAGTTTAGTATTACGAAAGAAGCCGAATACAAGAGTACTTACCAGGGCTGTGAATTGTAATACAGGTCTTTTGTTGTAGTTGTTTAATTAAAAGATGAGCTGATAGATAACATATTGAGCTCGGGTTTGATTTGGCCACTACCGTTCTTAGAAACAAAAATATTTTTATCCGCAGATGAACGCAAATGAACGCAAATAAAAAATTATATTAATTGGTGCTACCCTGAACGACAGTGAAGGATCTTGCCACCTGTATAATATTTAGGCTATTAAGATCTTTCACTGTCGTTAAAGACAAAATATGTTGTTTTTTATCTGCGTTCATTTGCGTTCATTTGCGTTCATCTGCGGACTAATATTTTTAAGCTTTTGAATATGCATAATGACCGCTATTTAAATATCTCTCGCGCTTTTTCCAGATCTTCCGGCGTGTCTACCGCCAGTCCCTGATAGTCATCCAGAGTTGTTACATTGATAGCGATATCATTTTCCAGTGCCCTTAGTTGTTCAAGTTTTTCTGTTTGCTCCAAAGGCGTTTGTTCAAGTTGCATTAACTTTGACAATGTCTCGCGCGTATAAATATAAACACCAATATGAATTTGTCCTTTTTCTGCGACTTCACCCTGCTGTGTGACAGGGATCATGTTTCTGGAAAAGTAGAGCGCATTGCCACTGGTGGAGGTAACCACTTTTACATTAGAAGGCGCGGATAATGTTTTTTTGTCTGTGCACCAGTGAGAAAGCGTACCCATTTGAGGGTTTTTTTGGGTGATGAACTTGTTCACCAGCTGGTCAATGTGTTGCGGATTTAAGGTGACTTCATCACCCTGTATGTTGACAAAAATATCGGCATCCGACTGCTGCATAAACTCCGCGATGCGATCAGTTCCCGAGGCGCAGCTTTCTGAAGTCATGGCAACTTTGTAACCTGCCGCATAAACGACATCGTAGATTCGCTGATCATCGGTTAAAACAAAAACATCTGACAGGGTTAAGCATTGCTTTGCTTTATCAGCGACATGCAGAATCATGGGTTTTCCGGCAATATCGATTAGCGGCTTACCGGGTAAGCGTGATGATGAGTATCTTGCAGGTATGCAGCCAACGATTTTGTATGTGTTTGTCATGTTCTTTATAAAATACTGTCGATCTTTTCGATTACGTCATCAACGGAGATTAATTTCATGCAGTCATCTGTTTTGATGCGTTCGCCCCAGGCGGCGCTATCGACAGATTCGCCATTGTACTTTAACAGGGCTTCGGCATATTTGTTAACCACATTGTTTTTAAAATTATAGGGTCCGGCACGATCAGGGTTTGTTGCTGCATACAGTCCGATGGTTTTTGTGTTTAATGCACTGGCAATGTGAACAGGGCCGGTATCCGGAGCCAGTACAAGCTCTGCCAGATGCAAGATGGCGACCAGTTCGTTTATGTTTGTTGATGCCACCAGGTTAACGGGTTTAGATTTTTTACATAAAGCTAGAATATCATTTGCCGTGTTTTTTTCGAGCAGGCTGAAACCACCGGTTAAAACGACCTGCATGTTATGTTTTTCAGTTACATAATCTGCGATTGCAGCATAACCTTCTGCTGTCCAGTTGCGCCAGTTTCTGGATTTAGCGATAGCACAGGGATTAATAATAAACAGCTTTTTATCCGGCGGCATTCGCTGTCTTATCGATTCTATGGCCGTTGTCGAAACAGGCAGTTGCCACTCCATTACCGGGTCAAGGTTAAAGTAACGCGGGAATTCCAGAAAGCTGTCCAGAACATGCTGTCGTGTTGATGTGGCGACGATTTGCTGATTGCAAAACAAGGACTGCAAGTCTTTCGCACGTGCTTTATCAAAGCCCAGTTTAATCTGTGCCGGTATAAATAAACTGGCCACAGAGGCGCGCAATGACAATTGCATATGCATTAAAACGTCAAAAGGCATTTTATTGAGGTGTTTATTTATTTTTTTGTTGAGATCGAAGTAAGCTCGGATGCCGGCTGATTTATCGAAAATAATGAAATTGACATGGTCTATATCTTTGACTAACTGGTATTCCGTTTTACCGATAATCCAGCTGATTTTAGTTTCTGGCCAGTGCCTCTGTAATGTTCGCAATGTGGGTAAAACATGCGTAATATCTCCAAGTGCAGACAATCGAAGGATACATAATGTCTTTGGTGGTCTTGCCAAAGAATAGGTTTGATAAAATGTCATCGAAAGATCAGTTCAAAATAAAAAAGACAGGAAATTCATATATTTTATATGATGCCAGCATTATCGCTGAACCGACATTACAGTTATTTGACGCTGATTATCACACTAATTCAGGTGCTCAGCAAAATAATTCAGCATTAGCTGATGAGCCGACGACAGGCGCTGGCATTGGTAGAGCAAAAGTCACCTATTATCAACATGAAGATATTCCACTGGTACTAAAACATTATTACCGCGGCGGTGCGGTGGCCTCTTTTATAAAAGACCGCTACCTGGGCTTTAATATAGAGAATACCCGTGCTTTTAAAGAGTGGCGGCTGTTGAAAAAAATGCGCAGCTTCGAGCTTCCTGTGCCGGAGGCAGTCGCCGCTCATGTAGAGAAGGGTTTGTTGTTTTACCGCGCAGATTTGCTTACCAGGGAAATAGAAAATTGCATAACATTGGCTGATTTCTTATTGCATCAAGGTTTAGATACAGGGCAATGGAAAAAAATTGGCAAGTGTATTAAGCATTTCCACCTGCTTGATATTTATCACGCGGATTTAAATGCGAGGAACATCCTGTTAACAGATGCTGATGATATTTATTTAATTGATTTCGATAATAGTTATATCCGGATAGGTCAAGATTCCTGGAAGATGGCTAATCTTTCGCGTTTGAAGCGGTCATTGTTAAAGTTTAAAAATAACACAGATGGTTTTAACTTTGATGAAGACGATTGGTCTGCTTTTTTAGGTGGGTATGTGAAAAGATAGTTTTAAGTGGGCAGCGGGCAGTTTTTAGTAAAAACAATAAACGCTAGTAGCTCAAACCTAATCAACCATTTCAAATATTCATTTCTACCTATATTAATAGACATGGATCAACCATAACGGATGCTTAATAATTATGGATAAACTGGGGGCGCTGCCCCATTTTGGGCATTCGACAATACTCTTAATCCAGTGTATTGGTATAATGATTAAATAAAGCAATTAGAGCTGAGTACCCAGATATGAATGATTTAGATAAATTTTTCACAAACAATACAGGGCGACTGATTGACAAATGGCAACATTATTTTGAAATTTATGATCGACATTTTTCGCGCTACAGAGGTACTGACGTTCACATTGTTGAGTTTGGTGTATCACAAGGTGGTTCTCTACTAATGTGGAAGGACTATTTTGGTCCAGATTGTAAAATATACGGCGTCGATATTAATCCAGATTGCAGTCAGTTTGCAGATGATCAAGTTCAAATATTTATAGGTGACCAGGAAGATCGAGCGTTTTTAAAATCACTAGCCGGAAAAATACCACGCATTGATATTTTAATCGATGACGGCGGTCACACAATGAAGCAACAAATTAACACTTTTGAGGAGCTTTTCTTCAAAGTCGAGGAAAATGGTGTCTATCTTTGTGAAGATTTACACACTTCATACTGGCATGGATTCGGCGGAGGCTATAAAAAGAGTGATTCATATATTGAATACAGCAAACGATTTATCGACTACATAAATGCATGGCATTCAAAAACAAGCCGCTTAAGTGTGAATGAGTTTACCAAATCGGTTCACTCATTACATTATTATGACAGCGTTCTGGTTATTGAAAAGCGAACTATGGAGGAACCTGTTCATTTACACACAGGGATGCAGCTTTTCCCAGATTACAAATTTCCTAAAATAAGCCTCACTAAACGCCTTAAAAAAGAATTAAATCGTTTATTACGGCGTCTGGGTGCATAACCATATATGTGTACAAGTCCGCAATCGAAAGCAAGGGAGGGGTTGGAATTTAATAGGTTCTAATTGTCCGTTTTTGGGCGGCATTTTTCCCTGCCAGCCGCAATCACGGACGTCAGATTATGGTGTTTTGCATGGGGTTTTATCTGAGTCGGCACATCAAATATGGACTCGACTGGTTAACCGTCAGCTTAGTCTAGATTAACAAGTATTAACGTTGGCTTTGTTGATTGAGTATCAGAGTGGTATAGCTATCCAGTATTACTTCTGCGTTATGTGTTAATTCTTTCGTATTGTTTTGTAATAATGTTCTGTGATTTTCATTATCCAGCAATTTTGTTAATTCTCTACCTAAGGAATCATAAGAACTAACTTGAATAATCGCATTTTTGTCAATCATTAATTCCAGTTCTTCTTTAAAGTTTTCCATGTAAGGCCCGGTGATGACCGCATTATTATAGCTGGCAGGCTCTAATATATTGTGCCCGCCTATTGGTGTAAACGAACCGCCCATAATGACAAGTTTTGCGTTTTCAAAATAGTTTTTTAACTCGCCTACTGTGTCGAGTAAAAACACGTTGGTTTTATCAGTTATGGGCTGTTTTTTACTTCTTATGGAAAGATTATCACAATTGAGTTTTTTGACTATAGAACTTGCTCGTTCAGGGTGTCTTGGCGCAATAATAAGAAGCTCTTCTCGATTTAGTTTTTTCCATACGTTATATATCTGACATTCTTCATCATCATGTGTGGAGGCAATAAGGATATAGTCACGGTTTATCGTAAAGTTATTATCATCTGCACATTGATGGTAGTTCAGAGTAGTGGTTAATTTTAAATTACCTGTAGTTGATATTTTGCTTTTATCGGCACCGAGTAACTCATATGCAAAAGCCTCCTGTTCCAGGCGGGCAGAAATAGTGTCAACTTTCGACAGAGCAGTTTTAAGCAGGGATTTAATCCAGGGTTTTGCAGTGGTGGTTTTACTCGATAAACGCGCATTTATTATGTGTATTGCTACACCGTTATTAAAACATAAGTCAAAAAGATTTGGCCATATTTCAGTTTCTAAAACATAGAGTGTTGCCGGGTTTACTATTTTTAAAAAACACTTAATACTAAATCGCCAGTCAACAGGCAGGTAACTGTGAAACAGGTAATTAAGTTTTTGCTGTTTAACAATTTTACCACCGGTAATGGTATTGGTTGTGATAATAAATTTTAATTGATGATTTTTTGAATGTAGGTTTTTTAACAGCGGTAATAAGGTATTTACTTCGCCGACAGATGCGCAGTGGAACCATAGGCAATTTTTAGGTAGTTTTGCATAATTAAATCCCAGTCGTCTGCAAGAAATAACGGCCCTGTTTATTACTTGCAGACTTCCAGATTATATGGCCCAGGATGACTGGGCTTAAAATAATAATTAACAGACGATAGAAGAGCATCTATGTGTTAAGCGTAAATGTTGGTTTTTCTGTCGGCTTGTGTTTTAAAACGTTTATGAGACCACAGGTACTGTTCGGGGCAATCATAAACCATGTTTTCGATTGTTTTGTTGACACGTGCACTATCGGCCTCTATATCGTCAGAAGGAAAGTTATCCAGCGCGGGTAATACAATGAGTTTATATCCTTTGCCATTTTCCAGGCGAACTGGATAAAAAGGCACCACGGCTGCGCCCGTCATTTTGGCTATTTTAGCTGTAGCCGTTAGTGTCGAAGCCATACCGCCGAGGAACGGTGTAAAGACAAGTTCCTGATCCGCAAAATCCTGATCAGGACCAAACCAGGTGGCATGACCGCTTTTTAATCCACGAATAATGCCCCGTACATTTTTGGTTTCAATTAAGTCATTACCCATTTTTGATCGGTAGTGCACCATCAGCGCATTGAATAAAGGGTCGTGTGCTTTTTTAAAAACAGCGTTATATTTATTTACGTAGGTGCCAATCAAATGTCCACCGATTTCCAGCGTGGTGAAGTGACCGGTTAATAACAGCACACCTTTGTTTAGTGCCATTGCCTGATCGAGATGTTCTTTACCTTCGATTTGACACTGTTTCTGTAATACATCACTTTTAGTGAACCAGGCAATACCGGTTTCAAAAATTGAGATGCCCAGGCTTCTAAATGCTTTTTTATTCAGCTCATCAATTTCTTTTTCCGTGAAATCAGGATATGCCTGTTTTAAATTAATGCGAGCGGCACGTCTTCTGGACGGGATGATACGATAGATGAAGAGGCCTAAAACAGAGCCCGTTGTTTGCAGTACGGAAATGGGTAAAAATGATATCAATCGTAATGATCCAAATGCAAACCATAATGGCCAGTATTTGACTGCTATATAAGAACTCAGCTGTAATGATTTGTCTGTTGTTTTATTCACCAGTGTCGTTTGTTAGATTGGCTGGGTGTTGCGATTATTGCTGGCCGGCCTGTGTTTCATCAGCAGGCCTGGGGATAAGCCATTTATTAATTGCATCGACATCTACCGTGGTAAGAATTCCGGCAACCTGTTTTAATATCAGGCTATTCGTTAGATAGGTATAACGTGCTACCGAGTAATCCCGTTGGCTGCTGTATAACTGGCGCTGTGATAACAGTACGTCAACACTGGTGCGCGTGCCAGCATCGTAGCCGGCCAGCGTGGCATCCAGTGATGTCTGGGTAGAGATCACCGCCTGTTTTCTTGCTTTGACGTTTGCAATATCGGCTTCGAGGCTTAAGTAGGCGCTACGTGCGAGGCCAATGGTGAGTCGTTTTTCCTGTTCGAGTAACGCTGTTGCCTGATCCCGCTCTGATGCTTTCTGGCGTACCGTTGAACTGGTAAAACCGCCACTGTAGATAGGTATATTAAAATTTAAAATAACTTTGGCATCGGTATTTTCGCTGGCAGGGCTTACAAATGTATCAGTGATGTTTCGGTCGTCTGAATTAACAACACCATAGGATGCATTTAGCCCTAGTGTTGGATAATGACCGCCCTTGCTGCCATCGTAGGCGCTTTGCGCAGCAACAAGCGAGTATTTAGCGGATACGATTGAAAAATTATTTTGTAATGACTTTTCCTGCCAGGCATCGATGTCCATCGGCTCGGGTATGACTAAAGGCATGTCTTCCCGGGCAATTTTCAGGTTTTCCGGGTAGGTATTTATAATAAAACGCAAGGCTTCACGTTTATTCGATAAATCATTGGCGGCGATAATTTCATCAGCCACGGATATGTCATAACTTGCCTGTACCTCTTTTACATCTGTGATTGCAGACAAGCCCACATTGAAACGCTCTTTGCTTTGTTCCAGTTGTTTACCAATAGCTTTTTTCTCTGCACTGGCCGTTTCCAATGTATCAATGGCCGTTAAAACATCAAAATAAGCGCTGGCAACACGAACAATAGTCTCTTGTTTGGCAACTTCAAGATCAGCCACCGCTTTGGCGACAATAGCATCCCCCTGATCCAGATTGTCGAACACGCTTTTATCAAAGATGACCTGGTTCAGGTCCAGTGAGTAACCATCACTATTGTTGTCTGAGTCTACAACCGTGCCCGCTCTGTCAATTTCGGTTTGGCCGCGCTGTAAAAACGCGTTGAAACCAATCTGTGGCAATATCGCGGCAGTACTTTGTGAGGACGCTTCAGATGCGGCTAAATAGGCTGCATAAGCTGCCTGAAAAGTTGTATCGTATTGCTGAGCAAGATCCATGGCCTCTTTTAAATCAAGTGCCGATGATGTGGTTGCAACAGAGCAAAGAAATAAACTGATAGTCGATCGTAATAATGGCTTCATTTTAATCTCTTTATAAATCCAGTTCTTTAGTAAGTGGCCATTTCTGTGTCGACCGTTTTTGCCCATTGAGCAACGCCGCCGGATAAATTAATAATATTGCTGAAACCTGCCTGTTCCAGGTAACGGCCAACGCTGCGGCTTCGAATACCATGGTGGCATATAACCACAGTCTCACGGTCTGCATCAAGTGATGCGACAGTTGCTGGAATGGTGGACATGGGAACTAAAACGCTGTTTTCAATTTTACAGGCGTCATATTCCCAGGGCTGGCGAACATCAAGCAGTAATGGCTGTTCATCGCATGTTTCAAGATATTCTTTTAATTGCAGCGCACTTAATTCACGCATATTTAAAAGGTAAATTCCTGTTTCACGGTTTCAATCATCGGTTCAATGGATGTTTCAAACAGTTCTTCGACGCGCCATTCGTTTTTCTCAGTTCTGGTCACCCGATAGGCTGTCATTGCGGGCGCGTCGCCGGTTACAACAAACATTCTGCCGCCTATTTTAAGTAGATTTTTATAGCTGCTGGGAATGGCGCGCATTGCTGCAGTAATCACGATTACATCGTAGTTGCACTTTTGTTCCCAGCCTTTTGAAGCATCGCCGGTGGCAAGGTTGACGTTGTTAATATTGAGTGCCTGAAGATTTTTTGTCGCCATGGCGGTCATTTCTTCATTGATATCAACCGTATCCACATGACGCCCCAGTTTTGCCAAACAGGCGGTAAGGTAGCCGCTGCCAGTGCCAATTTCCAGGATTAGATCTTCATCCTGTATATCAAGTTCCTGAAGAATGCGGCCGTCAATAATGGGTTTGGCCATATTGCACGGGTGATCTTCATAGCTGCCGAGAGGAATGCGGGTGTCAACATAAGCCAGGTTTCGATATTTATCTGGCGCAAAATTTTCCCTGGGGATTTCTCTGATGACATCCAGTACACGGGGGTTCAGTACATCCCATGGGCGTACCTGCTGTTCAACCATATTAAATCGAGCTTGTTCGAAGTCCATAGAGCGCCTTACTAATATTGCATTTATTAATGAAAGAGGCGCATTCTACCCTGAGAGGGCGCGCCAGGGTAGGTATATTGGGCAGATAATCCGCAGTTATTCAGCAACAAAATGCCACTAACAGTCGTGCGCCATTCGTTAAAAAATGATGGTTTTGCAGTATTTTCGCTCGAATTGCTTAATGTACAGGCTGTAGTGTGTTTATTGGGCGCTAGAATCGGGTATCATTGAGCACTGATATTTTCAGACGAATCTGATTCAAATTTAATGAGTACCCAATATGAGTGCAATACCGCAAGACTTCCTTGATCGCGCAGCAGTGCTGTCATCCGATTCTACAAAACCGCTAGATGGCTCAAAAAAGATATATGTCGAGGGTTCTCGTCCAGATATTCAGGTGCCCATGCGGCAAATTTACCTTGAAGATACCGCTTCCAGCTTTGGTGCAGAGCCCAATCCGCCTATTCCTGTATACGACACATCGGGACCCTATACTGACCCGAATGTACAGATTGATCTGCTAAACGGTCTGGCAGACGTGCGCAGTAACTGGATTGCAGAGCGAAATGATACAGCGGCGCTGGATGGCCCCAGCTCTGATTTTGGCCAGCAGCGTCAAACTGATCCGGCACTGGCCGATTTGCGTTTTGAGCATATTCGTACACCACGACGCGCTGTAGCGGGTAAAAATGTATCGCAAATGCATTATGCAAAACAGGGCGTCATTACCCCGGAAATGGAATATATTGCCATTCGTGAAAGCATGAAGTTACAGGAGCTGCGCAAAAACCCTGAATACAAAAAAGTGTTAATGCAGCATGCTGGCATGTCATTTGGCGCTAATTTACCGAATGAAATTACGCCTGAATTTGTCCGTGATGAAGTGGCCAGCGGTCGCGCCATTATTCCAGCCAATATCAATCATCCAGAACTGGAACCGATGATTATCGGCCGTAATTTCCTGGTGAAAATTAACGGTAACCTGGGTAATTCAGCCGTTACTTCATCCATTACTGAAGAAGTCGAAAAAATGGTCTGGGGCATCCGCTGGGGTTCCGATACCATTATGGATTTGTCCACCGGAAAAAACATACACGAAACCCGTGAATGGATATTACGTAATTCTCCGGTGCCCATCGGTACCGTGCCTATTTACCAGGCGCTGGAAAAAGTCGGCGGCGTTGCCGAAGACCTGACCTGGGAAATTTTTAAAGATACATTAATCGAACAGGCCGAGCAGGGCGTCGATTACTTCACCATTCATGCGGGTGTGCGCCTTAAATATGTACCCATGACCGCGAAACGCGTCACCGGCATTGTTTCACGCGGTGGTTCTATCATGGCGAAATGGTGTCTCGCGCATCATGAAGAGAGCTTCCTGTACACCCACTTTGAAGACATCTGCGAAATCATGAAAGCCTATGACGTGTCATTCTCATTAGGCGACGGTTTACGTCCAGGTTCGATTGCTGACGCCAACGATGAGGCGCAATTTGGTGAACTGGAAACGCTGGGCGAGTTAACAAAAATTGCATGGCAGCACGATGTACAGGTAATGATCGAAGGCCCCGGTCATGTGCCCATGCAAATGATCAAGGAAAACATGGACAAGGAACTTGAAGATTGTTACGAGGCACCGTTTTATACGCTCGGCCCCTTAACGACTGATATTGCTCCCGGTTATGACCACATTACTTCCGGTATCGGCGCGGCACAAATTGGCTGGTACGGTTGCGCCATGCTGTGTTACGTCACACCCAAAGAACATTTAGGTCTGCCAAATAAAGAAGACGTGCGCGTCGGTATCATCACTTACAAAATTGCAGCGCATGCTGCAGACCTGGCAAAGGGACACCCCGGCGCACAGATACGTGACAATGCGATGTCAAAAGCACGCTTTGAATTTAGATGGCAGGATCAGTTCAACCTTGCGCTCGACCCGGAGCGTGCGCGTGAATACCACGATGAGACCATGCCGAAAGATGCGCATAAAGTTGCGCACTTTTGTTCAATGTGTGGGCCGAAATTTTGTTCGATGAAAATCTCGCAGGATGTACGAGATTACGCATCGCAACATGGCTTTGGAAAAATTGAGCTTGCTTTGGACGAAGGCATGAAAGAGAAAGCGAAGGAGTTTAGGGAAAAAGGATCAGAGATCTACTCCAAAGCCTAGTAGTTGAAATACCTGTTGCTGCAATACCTGTGCAAAACCTGGTTGCATGATAATTTTCCAGGCGTAAAATTGATTGTGTGCTTTTATACCGCCCGCAGGGCGAAGGGCAGGGATAGCCCGCAGTAACATGAGTGGCCTAGTTCTAGATCTAGCTGTCGGATAACTTGTGAGCTCAGGCCTGATCTGACCAATAAAAGCACACTTTAAAAGCATTCTTGTGCCGCGAAGTACACAAAACGCGCGAACAAAGACTTTTTAATCTTTTAGACCGTATCCCGGGTTAGCCACAATAAGAAAAAACAAAACTTCTGTTATTGCCATTTGTGCGATAATCTTCGGCTTTAAAATATATCCAGCAGCAAAACACCGCTGCCTAATGCAAACATCGCCCCGGAGTCTCTGTGTTAAATCATCGTGCTATCATCGTAACATCTCTCTTCATTAGTCTTAATCTTCTACTCGGCTGTCAAAATGAGGAAACGCCTACAGCGCAGCGTGCAGAAACATCAGCAACTCAGGCAGCAGTACAGTCTTCTGCCGCACAGTCAGCAGCTCAGTTGGAAAAAACGCCTACAGGCACGGTTATTGAAAGTATCGACGCGTCTGTCTACACCTATGTTCAGGTAGAGATGGATGGTGAAAATATCTGGCTGGCAGGCCCAAAAACAACAATTACTCAGGGTAGCTCCATCAATGTCGACAGGCGCGCACCAATGACTAATTTTCACAGTAAGTCCTTGAATCGTGACTTCCCTGTTGTTTATTTTGTCAGTGGTTTCTCTGGCAGCGCGGTACAAAGTGCTTCAGCCTTACCTTCTGCACCTGCATCTGCAACGGAATTACCGGCAGGTCATCAAGCCATTGCTGATATCAAAACCATGGCCAGCAAAACAGTAGCATTAAGCCAGCCTGTTGAGCGTGCCGAAGATGGTCAAACCATCGCCGAAATCATCGCCAATAAAAAAGAGCTTTCAGGCAAGGTGGTTAAAGTGCGTGGCAAGGTAACAAAATTTACCGGTGGCGTTATGGGTAAAAACTGGATTCACATGATTGATGGCAGTGCTGATAACGACCTGACTGTCACTACCGATCAGGTAGTAACTACTGAGCAGATAATTGTTATTGAAGGAACGCTCATACTCGACAAAGACTTTGGTTATGGTTATGCCTATGAACTGTTGATTGAAGATGCCAAAGTAACCGTAGAATAATGATACGAACACATTGTGCTCAGAGTAAAACGATGAGCCTTTATAATATTTAGGTTATTAAGATCTTTCGCTGCTGTTCAAGATGACGCAAAGGTAGTTGCTGCGCTCCATGCGCCCGCGACATTAGTTCATCCATGCAGGTCAGCGTAAAAGAAAGTATTTTGCTTTCGTATTTTTGTAGCCTGGATTAGCGTTAGCATAATTCAGTAATGGACATCAGGGTCACAAAACGTTGAGTAATGCTGCACTAGCCCGAGCTACGGTCTAAAGGATTGAAAAAAATTTTCTTCGCGCGCTTTGCGTCCTTCGCGGCAACATAGTGCTTTTATTTGGCAGGGGTAGGTCTATTTGCTCAATTAGTAGCTTTACCCCTGTGCGTATTTAAAATATTTTACTCAAGATCCTGAGTCTGTGGCAGTCCTCCTTCAACAGCATTGTTGTTGCTATCATCACGGATTGTTTCGGCACAGACCCATCCCCAGGTTTCCAGTTTAGCAATAAGACCTTTTGCTTTTTCCTCGCAATAATCATCATCGGTTTCAGCATGCCAGAGCGTGCGGTCTTCAACGCCCTCGGTTGGTTTCTTGTAAACAACATTGCATGGGGTAGCGTCGGAGTTTGTGGTTTCTATATGGATTTCACGAACATCATTATTTTTGCTGCAACTCCATGAGTCGGCATAAGCGCTGACAGGTAAAGCTAATAATGCGACGACTAAAATATAAAAAACATGCTTAATCATATACATAGTAATTACCTCTTATGGCTATAGTGAGGCCCAATAAAATTGAGCAGCTATCATATTGCATTATATGCCGGCAACTCACAACCCAGGCAATGCGATAAACAGTGCTGATGAATAGCTGCCTTCAATGGTTATTAACTAAACAAGAGGTGAATTCGTCAGGCAAAAGGCCTATGATTAATTGAAGTGTTTCTTTGTCATGAGAAAATGACCACTGAATATGAGCCATAAACAATGTCATCACCTATATGCAATATACCGCAACAGCCTGATTACACAGGTGTAACGATAGTTGAATTATCACCGGATCCGGCATTGACTGATTATCTGCAGGCAATGGCTGTTGCAAACGAAGAGGCCGAAAAGTTGATCGGCGATAATATGCTGCTGGCATGGTATGACCGTGACCGAGATTTTGAGTCACCGCAGCATTCCAGTGAGTGCCATGTTGATAGCGCAATACCGGGTTATATTGATTACGCCTTATATCATGGCGCAAAACTAAAAATAGATATTGAGCAGGGGCGTTTTATATTCTTTTATTTGGCCATCGACTTTTAGTGGCAGAGGGTTCGTATTTTATAGTGCTGAAGACATTTCATTTTTTCTGATAAGTCACACGATAAATAACATCTGCGTAGTCATCGGAAATCAAGATAGAACCATCAGGTAAATTTAAAATATCAACGGGTCTGCCCCAGGCGCTATCTTCTTCTTTATCTAACCAGCCGGTAATGAAAGGCTTAACTTTTACATCGTTACCATTGAATTGAATATTTATAATTCGGTAACCGGTTTTTTCACTGCGGTTCCACGAGCCATGTTCGGCCACGAACAGACTATGATGATATTCTTGTGGGAACTGTTTGCCTGAATAAAAGCCCAGGCCTAGTGGTGCAACATGGGCGCCCAGTTCAACGACCGGCAGCGTGTACTCCCTTACTTCCGCCTGTTCAGCGTATTCAGGATCAAGCGTGTTTTTTCCATGCAGATAGGGAAAGCCGAAATTTAACCCCGGTTTTTTTGCATGATTAATTTCATCCGGCGGTAAATCATCGCCCAGCCAGTCACGGCCGTTGTCGCTAAACCATAATGTTTTGTCTTCAGGATGAATAGCCAGGCCAACACTGTTGCGAATGCCGCTGGCAAATATTTTATATTTACCTGTCTTAACATTGAGCTCGATGATCGTGCCGTGACGCTGATCATTGCTAAGGCAGATATTGCAGGGCATGCCAACGGGTATTAATAAATTTCCACTGGCGTTAAATTCAATGGCTTTCCAGCCATGATGCGAGTCATCCGGCAAATCGTCGATGACAACAACAGGTTCAGGCGGATGCCTTAATTGTTTTTCGATGTTGTCGTAACGTAAAATTCTATTGACTGCTGCAACATACAAGGCGCCGTTTTTGAAAGCAACGCCACTTGGCATGTTAAGGTTTTTGTCGATTAAATATTGTTTGTCTGCTTTGCCATCATTGTTGTTATCAACAAGCGCATAGACTTTGCCTTCTTTACGTGTGCCAACAAATATTGTTCCATTTTCAGCTAATGCCATTTGCCTTGCATTGATGACGTCGCTGGCAAATGCCTCAATCTTGAAACCATCAGGAGCGATCAGGTTTTCAATGTTAAGTGCTGAAAAGAACAGCAGACCAATGATACTGGATAGCATTTTAATGTCAGGTTTTATATTGCTCGTGTTTGAATATTGCGGTTCTGACAATGGTATAGCAGTTGTCATCAATAATGCCTTCGTCTCTTAGTCGGCGACACATTTTTAGTTCGCCTACCAGTCTGTCGGCTACAGAGAGCGCCGCTTGCGTTTTATCTATAGCTTGTTGCAGGCGAATAAAAAAACTATCGAATGCCTGCTGGTCCGGTTTTTTGTTTTCAATTAAAAATAAGCGGGCATTACCAAAATGACTTTTGAATATGTACTCATCTCGCATGCAATAAATAAAAAATAAAATACAAATTAACATGGTTGTTAATGCGATAGTGCCAGCGATTAAGCAGTATTCTTCTTTGACGGTTTCAGTAAGCGCTAAATACACACACAATCCCAATAGCGAAGCCGCAGCAAAAGAACCGTATAGCCATTTCCATACAATGATTTTATTATGCTCAGGTTCAGCTTGCAGCGAGGCAAGATCAAGACGAAATTTTTTAGCATTAGCCTTTTTCTTTTCAACAAAACTTAGCAGTAAATATCTGGGTGCGTAAAACTGGTATTGCCGAATAGTGCCTTTCAGTGTATTTGTTTGCACTAGCCTGGCGCCGAGTTTTGCAGGATTAATATCCTGATCGAATTCATCATAGTTATCCGAGGGAACATCAAAAGCCGTGTCAGCAATAATGACTTCTTCTACCATAGCTGTAATCCTTTAAATCAAGAGTGTTTTGGTACGCTAAAGCGCACGGGGCATCTCTACAGGATAGTACGTTATCGGATGAAAACGATATTTGGCTTGCAAAAAAATGCCGCTAACGACTACGGGGCTTCTATATAAGTAGACCTTTTCTCTATGCCTATTTTGTGTGTATCATTGTAAACTATTGAATTATTTATAAAATAGATAAGAAAAACAGTATCTATGCGTTATGTCATGCAGTTTGATTGGCTAAATGGGTACAATGCCGGTTTATTTCTCCTCACTCAATTATTGTAGATTTATGATGCGCGAGCTTTTTTCACAATTATTCAGCCCGCTACGGTCGATTTGGCGGCAAAATCGCAACTCACCCAGGTTTTTTCCGTTGCTGGTGGTGTTTGTGACAGTGGCTTTATTAGTGTTTTTCAAACTGGTGCAGCCCGAGCCACCGGTAAAAGCGAAACAAGAGAAAGTCTGGACCGTGCAGACTCACCGACTGGTCGCGGGTGCCAAGTCTCCGCAGCTGGACCTTTATGGCCAGGTAGAATCACCCTTTACCGCCACGCTAACCGCCAGTATTAATGCCGATGTAATCTCACTTGATGTCAAAGAGGGGCAATCCGTAGTAAAGGGCCAGTTATTGATTTCACTGGATCAATCTGATGCGCAGCTGACCCTGGATCAAAGACTGTCTGATGTTGCCGAGCTGGAGGCATTAATTGCGTCGGAAAAAAATCGTCATGAAAACGATCTCAGCGCGTTAAAGCTTGAAAAATCTTTAGTCGCACTGGCGGAGAAAAAGCTGTTACGAGAAGAGAAGACCAGCCAGTCAAATTTGACCAGTCAAAGCAGCTACGATTCTCAGAAGCAGGCACTGCAAAACCAGACTCTGGCATTAAAAGCGCGGCAGTTAAATGTAACGGATCATCCAGCACGACTGGCCCAGCTAGAAGCAAGGCTTGCGCATAAACGTGCGCTCGCGCAGCAGGCAGAAAAAGACCTGCAACGCGCTACCGTGATTGCACCGTTTGACGGCATTGTACTTGAAACAAAAGTGTCGCCGGGCGAACGGGTGCGCCCGAGTGAAGAACTGCTCGTCATCTACTCAATAGAAAATGTGGAGTTACGTGCACAGTTACCGCAAAAATTTATCACTGTTGTGCAACAGTCACTGGCGCAGAATATTCCCCTGCACGGTGTTGTTAAAACTAATCGGGGTGAAATAGCGGTTGTCTTGCATCGTGTCTCCGGTGCCATAGCGGAGTCCGGCAATGGTGTCGATGCCTTGTTCGAAATAAAAACCGAGGATGCTGATTTACTGCTAATGGGAGAGGTTCTGGAAGTATTATTGAGCCTGCCTGAAATCGACCATGTGTACAGTATCCCGGTGTCATCAATATATGGTACCAATCGAATATACCGTGTTGAAGATGACAGACTGGTTGCAGTGCAGGTGGAAAAGCTGGGGGTACAGTCTGTTGCAAGCAAACAGTTTGTGCTGGTGCGCAGTGATACTTTAAAGCCTGGTGATGAAATTATTATTACGCAGTTGCCTCATGCGGTTAGCGGCCTGAAAGGCAATTGGTGG
>CAVYHC010000011.1:0-29182 GCA_963768125.1 uncultured Gammaproteobacteria bacterium | reverse complement strand
CCGGTGCCGGCATGTATATTGGATATTTGAAAACTGGTTGGCGGGAAGAATTCATTGCCCTGGTCCCAGACTTCACTGGTTAATTCCTGCAGCGCGCCGGCAAATAGATGAATGGGGTTTTTTGCCAGCTGCGGGTAGGCGATGTGTCCCTGTACGCCATGAATGGTCAGATCGCCCAGGAATGAACCGCGCCGGCCGTTTTTGATGACATCGCCCACGGTGTTTGTGCTTGTGGGTTCGCCAACCAGGCACCAGTCTATTTTTTCATTGTTGTTAGTCAGATGCTCAATCACTTTTACCGTGCCGTCAATCGCCGGGCCTTCTTCGTCACTGGTAATTAAAAACGCGATGGAGCCATTGATTGTTTTATTGTCCTGGAAAAAGTTTTCACAGGCGGTGACCATGGCGGCAATGCTGCTTTTCATGTCCGCCGTGCCGCGCCCGGTCATCACATTATCTTTTATCGTCGGCGTGAAAGGATCACTGCGCCATTGTTCAACCGGGCCGGTAGGCACGACATCGGTATGGCCGGCAAAAACGAATAAAGGCGACTGTGTGCCGTGCCTGGCCCATAAGTTGTCGACTTCACCAAATCGCAGGTGTTCAATTTCAAAGCCGATCGCGCTTAATCTTTGCGCCAGTATTTTTTGGCAGCCTAAATCCTCCGGCGTGACAGAGGGAATGCTAATGAGTTGTTTTGCCAGCTCGAGTGTTGCAGTCATGTTTTTTATAGTGATTCTTTTAATTGTTGTTTCAGGTGGCTTTTTTGTTCTTTCGATAAGGCATTATCATCACGCGTTCGAATGATGAAATAGTCGAGCGCTTTTTCTCCCGCGGAAGTGATGCGTGCGTCGAGAACTTTGACTTTGCAGTCGACAAATGTCTTCGCAATATTTTCCAGTACGCCAATACGATTCATGGTTTCAATCGTTAAACGCGTGCTGTTTTTTTCAGCCATGTTTTTGAATTTAACTTTTGTCGGAGAGGAGAAAAATTTATTTCTAGTACCGGTAAGCAGTGACGCCATAGTGGCGCTGGTGCTGCTGGACAGTCTCTCCTGTAGTCGATGCACGATGTGGTCGGCGATCTGTGGCATTTCGACATTATTGGTATTGACCGGCGCCAGTCGAAAAGTTTGCAAAGCATAACCATCGCTCGTATTCAGTATTTGAGCATTGACAATATCAACTTCACTGCTACTGATCACTGTTACCACGTCATACAAAATGTAATCTCTATCCTTGCTGTAAACCAGCAGCTGGATGCTGTTACTGGATTCATGCACCCGTGTTTGTATCAGCGGCTGATCAAGTTTTTGTTTTTGTTTGGCATTTATAATCAGCGAGGTATGCCATGCGATCTGGCCATAAGTATGGCTCTGGAAATATTTTGTATTGAAGGTTTTCCATAAATCATTCGCCTGGTGTGAATCAATGCCCAGCAGCGCCAGCCTTCTTAAACTGGCGGTTTGAATTTCTAATATGTTGCTTTCTTTATCGCCTAGCTGATCGATGCCCTTGTTTAATACGGCGGCAGTGGTGTTATATAACTCACCCAGTAATTTGTCTTTCCAGTCATTCCATTGTTTTGGATTGGTGGCGCGTATGTCTGAAATGGTCAGCAAATAAAGGTAATCCAGTCGCTCTAGCGTTTGTACATGTTCTGCAAACGCGCCGACCACGTCAGGATCGCTAATGTCTTTTCGCTGCGCCGTCATCGACATGATTAAATGGCTGCTGACCAGCCAGCTAACCAGTTCGCTGTCTTTGTCGCTTAGTCCGTGTATTTTACAGAATTCTCTGGCGTCAACAGCGCCAAGCTCTGAGTGGTCGCCGTTACGGCCTTTAGCAATGTCGTGAAACAGGCCGGATAAGTAGAGTAAACCGGGATTGGCTAAATGTTGAAACACACCGCTGGCTAACGGGAATTCGTGGCAATATTCCGGTACCGACAGGCGCCGCATGTTTCTGATGACAAATAATGTGTGCTGATCGACGGTATAGGCATGAAATAAATCGTATTGCATTCTGCCGACAATAGAATCAAAGGCAGGGATATAGGCAGCCAGTATGCCGTAGCGATTCATCCGCCTGAGTTCGTGCGTGACGCCGCGAGGGTTATTCATTATTTTCATGAATAGCCGATGTGCGCGCGGCGAGTACCTGAAATTATCATTAATTAAATGCCGGTTTTTTCTTATCTGGCGAATCGTGGCTGCACAGACACCTTGAATTTGCGGGTAATCCTGCAAAGTGGTAAAACATTCAAGCAGCGCGCAGGGGTCATCTTGAAATACATTTTCGCCGGTGGTTTCGAGGTAGCCATTACGTACCTGAAAACTTTTATTGATTACTTCAGCTTCTTCGCCCACGTCTGCGTAAATGATGGCTTCTCTAAAATGTTGCAATAACATTTCGTTGAGCCGTTGCAGTTCAATAACGGTTCGGTAATATTGCTGCATGAACTGTTCGATGGCTTCGTTTTTTGGATTTTCCTTGTTGTCGGCAAAGCCGAATTCAATGGCCAGGTCGCGCTGGTGGTCAAATATCAGGCGGTCTTCTCGGCGACCGGAAAGGTAGTGCAGGCTGCAACGAATGCGCCAGAGTAAATGCTGCCCCTCTAATAAGCTGTTTAATTCATCTTCCAGCAGAAAGCCTTCGGTAAGCAGGTCATGCAAACTGTGCGCGTTAAAATACCGTTTCGCGACCCAGCCAATCATTTGAATGTCGCGCAAACCGCCGCTGCTTTCTTTTATATTCGGTTCAAGGTTATAGGCGGTGTCGTTATATTTTCCGTTGCGTTGAATTTGTTCGTCGAGTTTTGCCTGAAAAAAAGATTTTGAATCCCAGATATGCTCGGTGCTGGTTTTTTCTTTCATCTCGGCAAACAGTGGTTCACTGCCGGCAAGCAGTCTTGCTTCCATGATGTTTGTCGCGACGGTAATGTCTTTTTCAGCCTCGCTGACGCATTCGTCGAGGGTGCGAACACTGTGGCCGATCTCGAGACGAATGTCCCATAACAGTGTCAAAAACTTTTCCAGGATGTCTTTTGTTTTCTGGTTTTCTTCCTGTTTTAATAAAAGCATCAGATCGATATCTGATTTTGGATGCAGTTCACCACGGCCATAGCCGCCAACAGCGATCAGTGCGATTTCCTGATCGATATCTTTAAACAGGTGTTTATAGATGAGGTTAATTAACTGGTCGGTCAGGTTGGAGCGGCCGTAGACAATGACATTGACATCACTGCCGTTCTCATAAGCTTGTTTTAAACCGTCATTAATGCGAGTAACGACATCTTTTAACAGGCTAATGAGCTCGGGCTTGAGCGGAGCGGGTTCCGTGCCTGAATCCGTGCCTGACTCCGTGCAGTAACGCTCAAGTTGCTGGTCTAGTGTTTTAAAATCAATCAGCCTGCTTGACGGTATTATCTTCACTGGCTTCAGCATTCATTGGCTTTACCGTGGCCATTAAACTTCATCGCCTTCGCACTGTGTTAACACTTCATGGCCATCAGGGGTTACCAGTATGGTGTGTTCCCATTGTGCGGACAGGCTGTGATCCTTGGTGACAACGGTCCAGTTATCGTTGAGTAATTTTACATCGCGTTTACCGGCATTAATCATCGGTTCGATAGTGAAGATCATGCCCGCTTCAATTCTCACGCCGGTACCGGCTTTGCCGTAATGCAGCACCTGCGGGTCTTCGTGAAAGCCTTTGCCGATGCCATGGCCGCAATATTCCCTGACCACTGAAAAGTGATTGGCTTCGGCATGCTGTTGAATGGCATGGCCAATATCACCCAGGTAGGCGCCGGGTTTTACCAGCTCAATGCCGCGGATCATGCATTCGTGCGATACCTGGCTGACGCGTCTGCCGCGCACCGGCGGCTCGCCAACAAAAAACATTTTACTGGTGTCGCCATGGTAGTCGTCTTTTATCACGGTGATATCAATATTGATGATATCGCCTTTTTTCAGTTTTTTATCGCTCGGAATGCCGTGGCATATCTGATGATTGACCGAGGTGCAGATCGATTTGGGAAAACCATGATAATTAAGCGGCGCCGGGATGGCCTGTTGAACATCGACGATATAATCGTGACATATTTTGTCCAGTTCATCGGTGGTGATGCCTGCTTTTACGTAAGGACGTATCATCTGCAGTACCTCACCGGCGAGTCGTCCTGCGACTCGCATTTTTTCTATTTCCTGGTCATCTTTGATTAATATTGCCATGTTGTTATTTTCTTTAAAATCAATTGTATAGCTTGTATTTTACGATATTGGTGCAATAAAATATCGTTGTTTATTTCAGCTGGTTATGGTATAAAGCGCCCGCGCTAATAAAAGCTTAGCGAAAACAAGCGATATTGTAGTCCGTTGATGGCAGATAAAGATGGTTGTGTGAAAGCAACTTATCGTTGATTCAGATCATCAGCTCAGCTCAGCAGGGCTAACTATATCTTATTTAAATACGCACATATACCGACACATGTGATTGGGTGCTGATTTAAGCAAAAATACATAGCTAACTATGTGCTTAAACCGGTTATTACATGGGGTATATGGAGGCTTAACCCCAACTGGAGAAATACTAATGTCTAACGTAACTATGCGTCTGATGCTTGAAGCAGGCGTGCATTTTGGTCACCAAACCCGTTTCTGGAACCCGCAAATGTCTGAGTACATTTTCGGATCACGTAACAAAATTCACATTATCAATTTAGAGAAAACACTGCCGTTATACCTTGATGCAGTGAATGCGCTCGGTAAAATAGCGGCTAGCCGCGGAACCATCCTGTTTGTCGGTACTAAACGTGCGGCGCGTACTATCATCGCCGAAGAAGCTCAGCGCTGCAGCATGCCTTATGTTGGGCACCGCTGGTTAGGCGGTATGTTGACCAACTACAAAACCATTCGCCAGTCAATTTCACGTTTAAAAGAACTGGAAGAAATGTCAGAAAATGGCAGTTTTGACCGTTTGAATAAAAAAGAGCAGTTGATGCTGACGCGTGAAATGCTGAAAAAAGAAAAAGTCCTGGGTGGTATTAAGGACATGAAAGGATTGCCCAGTGCGGTTTTCGTTATCGACGTGGGCCATGAAGACATTGCTATTAAAGAAGCAAACACACTCGGCATTCCGGTATTTGGTATCGTTGATTCAAATAACTCACCCGATGGCGTTGATTATGTTATTCCGGGTAATGACGATGCGATTAAAGCGATTCAATTGTATGCGCAGGGTATTGCTGATGCGATTATTGAAGGTCGTGCCTCTGCAGTGATTCAGCGCAGTGAAGAACCGGCAGCAAAAAAAGCAGCACCTAAAAAAGTGGCAGCTAAAGCAAAGCGTAAAGCTAAAGCTGAAGCGAAGCTGAAGAAGCCGTTAGCGAAGAAGTTGTCGCTGAAGCAGTTGTAGCTGAAGCAGCTGTAGCAGAAGCAAGCAGCTGTTGAAGAAGCCGCGGTTGAAGCCGTCGAAGAAGTCGCTAGCGAGAAAAAAGCTGCGCCTAAAAAGAAAGCGGCTGTTAAGAAAAAAACAGTAAAGAAAAAAGCGGCTGTTAAGAAAAAAGCTGCGCCTAAAAAGAAAGCTGATGCTGAATAAGAGCTGCATCATTGCTTAAGGGTGTAAATTGGTAATATTGTTTTGAATTATTTATAAGAGGTTACTGTGATGCAAATTACAGCTTCAATGGTTAAAGAACTGCGTGAACGTACAGGTTCAGGCATGATGGAATGTAAAAAAGCGCTGCAGGAAGTGGATGGCGACATCGATGCAGCCATCGAGAATATGCGTAAATCGGGCATGGCAAAGGCTGATAAAAAATCAGGCCGAGTCGCAGCTGAGGGCCGTGTGGTTATTGAAATTAGCGAAAACGGAAAATCTGCTGTCGTGGTCGAAGTGAACTGTGAAACAGACTTTGTCTCAGGCGGCGATGACTTCCTGTCATTTGTTACCGCTATTGCTAAAACGGCATTAGCAAACAAACCTGCTGATGTTGCTGCCTTGTCTGCAATGACGCTCGATGGTAGTTCAGAAACCATTGAAGAAGCGCGCAAGGAAAAAATAGCAAAAATTGGCGAGAACATGCAGCTTCGTCGTTTCGAGAACCTTGAAACGACAACGGGATCTTTCGGCAGTTACCTGCACGGTGCACGTATCGGTGTGCTCGTTGAAATGGAGATGGCTGATAAAGACGCAGGCAATGAAAATTTAATTAAAGACGTTGCCATGCACATTGCAGCGAGTAACCCGCTTTGTGTTAGCGAAGCGGATGTTCCTGCTGATGTTCTTGAAAAAGAAAAAGACATATTACGTGCCCAGGCGCTGGAAAGCGGTAAACCTGCCGATATCGTTGAGAAAATGCTTGTCGGTCGCGTGCGCAAATATCTGGCAGAAGTGACCTTGCTTGGCCAGCCTTTTGTTAAAAACCCGGATATTACGATTGAAACACTGCTTGCTGATGCCGGTGCTAAGGTGAATCGTTTTATTCGCTACGAAGTGGGTGAAGGCATCGAGAAGAAGCAGGAAAACTTTGCTGAAGAAGTCATGGCCCAGGTAAAAAGTTAAGTCACCGCTTAGAAACAACGGTCAAGGTATTATCAAGGCATTATCCAGGTATTATCCAGGTATTAAATGGAGCGGCAATATGTATTTACAAAGATTTCTTATAAATACGGCACATTTTTTTATGCCTAATGGACGGCGACTATAGTGGTAAAAATAACCGGGGGACATCTCCCGGTTTTTTGTGTGTAAAAAAATAATATAATAGTGAAACTGTTATCCATCATTAACAATCATCAATAATAAAAACAGGCGAATATTTTAATGTCAGCAATATATAAACGTGTCTTACTAAAGCTTAGCGGTGAAGCCCTGATGGGTGATCTCGATTATGGCATTCATGCAGATATGTTAAAACGCGTTGCCACTGAAATTGCCGAAGTGGTCAATATGGGTGTTGAAGTTGCCCTTGTCATTGGCGGCGGCAACATATTTCGCGGCGCCGGCCTGGTTGAATCAGGCATAGATCGCGTCACCGGCGACCACATGGGGATGCTGGCGACGGTAATAAATTGTCTGGCTATGCAGGATGCACTGGAAAAACAGGGCATGACCTGCCGTGTTATGTCTGCAGTAAAAATAAACCGTATGTGCGAAGAATATGTACAGCGCCGTGCGACTCGCCATCTTGAAAAAGGCCGTGTCGTTATTTTTGCTGCCGGTCTCGGTAACCCGTTTTTCACCACAGATACTGCAGGCTGTCTGCGCGCGGTAGAAATTCACGCAGATTGTGTACTCAAAGCAACTAAAGTTGATGGTGTTTTTGATTCTGATCCTGTCAAAAACCCGGATGCTGTGCGCTATGAATCACTAAGCTTTGATGAAGTCCTTGATAAGAACTTACAGGTAATGGATGCCACAGCCATTGTATTATGCCGTGATAATAATTTACCACTGCGAATTTTCAATTTAAATGATGTCGGTTCTTTACCCGCAACAATGAACGACAAAACAATAGGTACTACCGTAACAATGGGAGGAGTAGTTTAGTGATTGACGAAATTCTTACAGACGCCGCAGCGCGTATGAGTAAAAGTGTTGATTCATTACGTGCCGAATTGACAAAAATAAGAACCGGGCGTGCGCACCCCAGTTTGCTCGACCAGATACAGGTTGATTATTATGGTACCGCTACAGCGATTAACCAGGTGGCTAATGTGACGGTAGAAGATTCAAGAACGCTGGCGGTAGCACCCTGGGAAAAACAAATGGTTGCGGTCGTTGAAAAAGCCATTATCAATTCCGGCTTAGGCCTGAATCCGTCAACGGCCGGCAATTTAATCCGTATCCCATTGCCGCCATTAACTGAAGAGCGCCGCCGTGACCTGGTTAAAGTGGTAAAAGCGGATGGCGAAAATGCAAAAATTGCTATTCGAAATATCCGGCGTGATGCAAACAGTGATTTCAAAGAGCTGTTAAAAGAGAAAGATATTTCAGAAGATGAATGCCGGCAGGCAGAAGACACGGTGCAAAAACATACGGATAAATTTGTCACCAGTGTTGATGAAGTGATTGCAGAAAAAGAAAAAGAGTTAATGGAAATTTAAGCTCAGCTGATACAGATACTGATGAGTGAAAATTCCCAAGATAGCGGCCTGGCAGATGCTGAATCAGTACGCACCAGGTTAGCTGACAGTGCAGCAGCATTGCCGCGGCATGTGGCAGTGGTCATGGATGGTAATGGCCGCTGGGCGAATAAACGGCACTTACCAAGAGCTGCTGGCCACAAGGCAGGCGTTAATGCGACGCGAAAAATAGTTGAAAACTGTGCTAAAAATGCCGTAGAAGTTTTGACCCTGTTTGCTTTTAGCAGCGAGAACTGGAACCGTCCACAAACAGAAGTCAGTAGTTTAATGTCGTTGTTTATTTTAACGATAACGGCTGAGGTTAAAAAATTACATAAAAAAAATGTTTGTGTGCGGTTTATCGGTGATAGCAGCCGTTTTTCTATAAGCCTGCAAAAAAGCATCAACGAATCTCAGGCCCTGACCAAAGATAACACCGGCCTGTGTTTGAATATAGCGGCAAACTACGGTGGCCGTTGGGATATAGTCAATGCCTGTAAATTACTGCTGGCTGACTTGAATGAAAATAATAAAACAGCGGATGACATCACCGAGGATTTATTTAATTCCTATATTTCGTTAAGTGATGTGCCTGCGCCAGACCTGTTTATCCGCACTGGCGGTGAGCAGCGCATAAGCAACTTTTTAATCTGGCAACTGGCATACAGTGAATTATATTTTGTCGATACCTTGTGGCCTGATTTTTCAGATGATGATTTTACGGCTGCTTTAAGCTGGTATGCCGGCAGGCAGCGGCGGTTCGGTAAGACCGGGCAACAGTTAGTTGAGCAAAAACCAGTTGATCAAGAGCCAGTCGATCAAGAGCCTGCCGATCAAGATGTGGCCGGCAAGCAGAAGCACAATTAAAGCTTTTACTATATCCCTGGAATAATAATTAATCGTGAATAAAATATAAAATGTTGTATCAGCGCATATTAACAGCAGTACCACTGGCAGCATTTGTTTTCTGGATGATATTCTTTCAGCCCAGCTCTGTGTTTCTTTATTTTGTATTATTTATAGTGTTAATTTCTGCTTATGAGTGGGCAAAATTAGCGGGCGTAACAAACAGTCTATTAAGAATTTTATTTGCCGCGGTGATTACGGTTATTACCTGGGCTTTTCAGCAATACGCGGCTGAATACATTCTCTGGCCGATTTATGTCAGCGTTATGTGGTGGATTAGCATTAGCTATTACCTGAAAATCGCAAAACCTAAAGCCGTAGATTCAGCAGTAAAGTTGGATAAGTTGTTTATCGCTTTTATAGTATTACCGGCCGCCGCACTGGCAATGCAGGAAATACACTCTATTTATATTGGTCTAGACAAGCAGGGGCCTTACTGGCTGTTTTATGCCTTATCATTAGTCTGGGTTGCCGATATAGGTGCTTATTTTTCAGGTAAAAAATTCGGAAAAAATAAACTCGCTCCGCATATCAGTCCGGGTAAAACCAAAGAAGGTTTGATGGGCGCCGTGGTTGCCACTACGCTTTATACTTTACTGGCGAGTTATTACTTTGATTTAAATACCGACAGAGCTACCTTGCTGGTTCTGCTGTCTGTGATGTTAACTTTTATTTCCGTCAGTGGCGATTTATATATCAGCTTTTTAAAACGCGAAGCAGGATTGAAAGACAGCGGCAATATATTACCGGGTCATGGTGGTATGCTCGATAGAATAGACAGTGTATTAGCGGCAATGCCAGTATTTCTGCTGGGCTTTAACTGGTTGATCTTTTCCGGCGTATGATACAACAAAAAAAACCGCTGGAAATGACATTATTAGGTGCGACTGGCAGTATTGGCAGAAGTACGCTGGATGTTGTTGCCGGTCATTCTGAGCGTTATAAAATATTTGCCTTAACGGCAAATACCAATGTTGATGCGCTGGAAGTTTTATGTGAACAATGGCAGCCCCGTTATGCCGTGATGAATGATGCTGTTTCAGCAGCAGAACTGGCAACGCGTTTGCAAAGTAAAAATATTATCACTGAAGTGTTAACGGGTGAAGCGGGTTTGTTGCAGGTTGTCAGTCATGACGAAGTCGACTGTGTGGTTGCTGCCATTGTTGGTGCAGCCGGCCTGGTGCCGACATTGGCGGCGGCGAAAGCGGGCAAGCGGGTATTGCTGGCCAACAAAGAAGCGCTGGTGATGTCCGGAAAACTATTTATGGACACGGCGAGAGAAAATAATGCGGTATTAATGCCGGTTGACAGTGAACATAATGCTATTTTTCAGTGTTTGCCAGATAATCTCACAGAGCATCATTCATCGGTTAAAATAACGAATCAGCAGGCCGCCAGCGGAATCGAACGGATTCTGTTAACCGCAAGCGGTGGCCCGTTCAGAACTTTTTCTGCCGAGCAGTTACACGACGTTACACCGGAACAGGCGGTGAATCATCCTAACTGGGACATGGGCAAAAAGATTTCGGTTGATTCTGCAACGCTGATGAATAAAGGCCTGGAACTGATCGAAGCCTACTGGCTGTTTGATATGGATGTGGCAAACATTGATGTCGTCATTCATCCGCAAAGTGTCATGCATTCCATGGTGACATACAGTGATGGCTCAGTGCTGGCGCAGATGGGTAACCCGGATATGCGCACGCCAATCGCCCATGCACTGGCATGGCCGGAAAGAATAACTTCAGGGGTTGAACCACTGAATATTTTTGATGTCGCAAAGCTTGAGTTTGAACAACCGGATTTAAACCGCTTTCCCTGTCTGAGATTGTGTTTTGAGGCAATTAAAAAAGGCGGTACGGCAAGCATTGTGTTGAATGCAGCCAACGAGATTGCTGTTGCCGCGTTTCTCGATAATAAAATAGGTTTTACCGATATTGCTAAATTGATAGAACAAACACTGGATAAAATGGCAATATCTGAAGACGTGAGCTCGCTAGAAAGTATTCTGCAGGCCGATGTTATGGCCAGATCGGTAACAAATGAATGCATTGCCGAGATGTTTAATCATTAAAACGTTTTAATTAACGGTTTATATAACTATATATAATAATAACTAATAACTATGAGTGTTTTACACAACGTTTTTTTCTTTATTCTCGCGATTGGCGTACTGGTCACCTTTCATGAGTTTGGCCACTACTGGGTGGCCCGCAAAGCCGGGGTAAAAGTACTCCGTTTCTCCGTTGGTTTTGGCCGAGCCATTATTCAGCTGGAAAAGAACTAGCGCGGAAGGTGATGAGATCGAGTATGTCATTGCTGCCATACCACTGGGCGGTTACGTCAAGATGCTTGATGAACGCGAGGGCGAAGTGCCCGAGGCAGAGAAAAATCGTGCTTTTAATAATCAGCACATCTCCAAACGAATCGCCATTGTTTTTGCCGGTCCAGGCATTTAATTTTTTACTGGCCATCTTTTTGTACTGGATAGTCTTTATTCTCGGCACCACGGTAGATCGCCCGTTTATCGGTGAGACTGAAGTTGGCAGTATTGCTGCGAACGCAGGTTTTGAAATTCAGGATGAGGTGCTGATGGTGGGCACAACGCCTGTTAAGTCGTGGAATGAGTTCAGGCTTGAAATACTCAACCAGGGGCTTGATGGTGGTGATGTACCGGTACATGTTCAGGATGTTGACGGCATTGAGCACACCCGCCAGCTTGCACTGGGTGCTATGCACCTGCTTGAAGCTGAAGGCGATATTTTTAAACAGATAGGATTCAAGCAATGGTGGCCGGCCCTGAAAGCGGAAATCGGTGGCGTCATGGAGCAAAGTGCAGCTGAAAACGCAGGCCTTCAGCAAGGGGATGTTGTTGTACAGGTGGATGATCTTAAGGTAGGGCAGTGGACCTCTTTAGTTGAAATGATTCGCGAGAAACCCAATAAAGCCATGCAATTTGTTGTGTTACGTGATGGCCTGGAAAAAACACTGACGGTCATTCCACAGAGCAGAAAAAGCAAAGAAGGTGAGCAGGGGTTTATTGGCGCGTATCAGCATATGCCTGAAGAAGTCAGGCAGCAATTAATTGCCCGTGTTGAGTATTCACCGTTTGAGGCAGTGGCAAAAGCCGTGATTAAAACCTGGGATATGTCGACATTAACACTTCGCGTGTTATGGAAAATGGTTGCTGGTGAGGCATCATTATCAAATATTTCCGGTCCGATTACGATTGCAACGTATGCCGGTGTTACCGCAAGTATTGGCCTGGTTTCCTTTTTATCATTTCTCGCGGTCATTTCTGTCAGCCTTGGTGTATTAAATTTATTGCCGATACCCATGTTAGATGGCGGCCATCTGTTTTATTATTTAATTGAGATAGTCAAAGGATCACCTGTTTCCGAAGCATTTGAACTAAGAGGGCAGCAAGTAGGCATTGCTCTTCTTGCCCTGTTAATGAGTGTCGCCATATTCAATGACATACAACGTTTAGTACAGTAAAGGTAATCAATAGCTGTATGTCATTTATTCGTGTATTAATTGTATTTTCCCTGTTTAATAGTCTCTGCATGTTTTCTGCGCATGCAGATTCATTTGTTGTGGCTGATATAAAAATAGAAGGTTTAAAACGATTGCCCGATGGCACGTTGTTAAATTACCTGCCTATCGCTGTGGGTGATCCTATTGATGATAATCAGGTTACCTATGCCATTAAAGAACTTTATAAAACCGGTTTTTTTGCAGACGTAAAACTTCTTCGTGATGACAATACCTTGGTCGTTCAGGTTAAAGAGCGGCCATCAATTGCCAATGTGGAATTTACAGGTAATTCAGATATTGATGACGATGCCTTAAAATCGGCCCTGCTTGATATCGGTGTTACCCGTGGCCAGATTTACAATCGATCGTTGCTTGATAAATTAACGCTTGAACTTGAACGCGTATATTTCAGCCAGGGTAAATATGGCGTTAAAATTAACTCGGAAATAACCGAACTTGATCAAAATCGTGTTGATATTAAGATTACGATTTCGGAAGGCCAGGTCGCATTAATTAAGCATATCAATATCGTCGGTAACGATGTTTATAGTGATGACGAGTTACTTGGTGAACTTGATTCAGGTGTGCCTTCAGCGTGGGCAGTGTTTTCTTCTATTGATGATTATTCCAAGCCTAAGTTAAACGGTGACCTGGAAAAGATCCGCTCATTTTATCTTGATCGTGGTTATATAAAGTTCAATATCGAATCTACCCAGGTATCTTTAACACCGAACAAGCAGGATATTTATATAACAATCAATGTGGCTGAAGGTGATCGATATAAAATTTCGACATCTGAATTAACCGGTGAACTGGTGGTTAATCGCCAAACCATGCAGTCACAGATACTAACGAAACCCGGCACTTATTTTTCACGTAGCCAGATGACTAACAGCAAGAAGCGCCTGGAAAATCAGATGGGACGAATTGGTTATGCTTTTTCTGAAGTAAAAATTACGCCGGTTATCGACGATGAGAAAAAAGAAGTTGCTTTAACCTATCATGCTGTTCCTGGTGACAAAGTCTATGTACGCCGTATTAATATATTCGGTAATGACGGTACGCAGGACCAGGTGTATCGACGAGAAATGCGATTAATGGAAGGTTCTATTCTTGCCAGCGATTTACTCGAACGTTCTAAAATACGTATACAGCGATTGCCTTTTATTGAAACTGTTGATGTTGATACAACACCTGTTCCGGGAACGACTAACCAGGTGGACTTAACCGTTAAAGTTGAAGAAAAACTGGCGGGTAGTTTTAATATTGGTGCCGGTTTCTCACAAACGCAGGGTTTGCTGTTCAATGTTGGTTTGACCCAGGAAAATCTTTTTGGCACAGGTAAACGCCTGTCTGTTAATGTCAATACCGACCGTGCTAATACTATATACAGTGCGGCTTATACCAATCCGTACTATACCATTGATGGTATCAGCCGAAGCTTAAGTGTCTCGGTCAGAGACAGGGACGCATCTGAAGAATTAATTAATAACTTCCAGACAACTTCGGCTGACTTAAATGTCAGTTATGGTGTTCCATTATCTGAATTTAATACCTTAAGCCTGGGTTATGGTTATAGTCATATTACGATTACGCCATCCTCGGTTAATCCTTCGCTTGATGTGACTAAATTTATCGCAGAAAATAATGGCGAAACGGCGTTTGATAATTTTACTTTAAACACCAGTTTTTCTCACGACACAAGAAATCGAACCGTTTTTGCTACTGCCGGTACGCAACATAGCATCGGCATGAATATGACCGTGCCGGGCAGTGATCTTGAGTATTACAAAATTAACTACAGAAACAGTACTTTTATCGGTGTTACCAGTGCGACAACGTTATTACTGCGTTCAAACCTTGCCTACGGCGATGGTTACGGTAACAGTTCTGAATTACCATTCTTTGAACGTTACTTTGCCGGTGGTATCCGCACGGTCCGTGGTTACGATTCAAATTCATTAGGACCAAGAGACCCTGTGTCAAACTTTGCCATTGGTGGTAATATGCGTGTTACCGCTGGCGCAGATTTAATATTTCCTATACCATTTGTTGAAAAACCGCCAAGTTCAGTTCGTTTCAGCGCATTCCTTGATATTGGTAATGTATTTTTAGATAATGCTAATACTTTTGATGCACCACCAGGTGAAAACGGATTCCAGGTTGATCAGTTAAGAAGTTCGGTTGGTTTATCGCTGGTATGGATTTCACCTATCGGTCCATTACGATTTAGTTACGCTCAAACGCTTAATGAAGCGCCAGGCGCCACAGATGCGTTAGGTAATTTTGTACCGGGTGATGACTTGCGAGCATTCCAGTTTAGTATAGGTTCATTCTTCTAAGGAGAAAATTAAAGTGAAAAAATTAGTTTTAGGTTTAATCTTGTTATCAGGTTTTGTTTCTGCAAATGCTTTTTCTGCGGATTTAAAAATAGGTGTCGTCAGTGTTGAAAGAATTTTGTCTGAAGCGCCACAGGTTGATGCTGTCAATACATCGATGCTGGAACGTTTTGGACCGCAGCGAGATGAGCTGCAAAAAATGGAAAAAGAAATCACCAAGATGCAGGAAAATTACAAACGTAATGAGCTGGTAATGACTGAAGATAAATTAAATGATCTGAAAAAAAATATCATTACTAAAATACAGGCGCTTAAACAAAAAGAAGCATTATTAACGCAGGAAGTCGGTACCGTCAGAAATCAGGAACTTGCTGTGCTGCAGCAGCAGGTAAGAAGTATTATTGATGATATCGCTAAAAAGGGAAAATACAGCCTGGTGCTGAGTGAAGGTGTTGCCTATACAGACGGTAAACTTGATATTACAGATAAAGTGCTTGAGCAAATGAAAGCAGCATTTAAAAAGAAATAAATATAGATAATTAATATATTTTAAACACCATGGCAATAAAACTTTCCGAGCTGGCCAAGCGTATTAACTGTGACTTGCAGGGCGAAGATTGTTTAATTGATAATGTTGCCGATATCAATCAGGCAGAAAAAGGCCACCTGGCATTTGTTTATAATCCAAAATATCTTGATTGTATTAAGTCGTCTAATGCATCTGCCGTTATTATAAAACAGGCGTGGCTGGAAAGTTGTGATAAACCTGCGCTGATTTCTGATAATCCACGTCTGGCTTTTGCCAAAGCGGCAACATTTGCTAAATGCGGTCAGCGTTGTTGCTCCGGGTGTGGCAGATTCTGCTGTAATTGCGGCAGATGTAGTCATTCCTGACTCTGTCAGTATTGGCCATCATGTGGTCATTGAGTCGGGTGTTCATTTGGCGGAAAACACGCAGATAGGTTCGGGTACCGTAATTGCCAGCGAGGTACGCATCGGCGAATCCTGTGTAATATATCCAAATGTATCTATCGGCCATAAAACACAGATAGGTGACCATTGTACGATTTTTTCCGGCGTTGTTATCGGCACCGATGGATTTGGTTATGTCAGGGACGGGGCGGCCTATTTAAAGGTGCCGCAGATCGGTAATGTTATTATTGGCAATAATGTGGATATCGGTGCAAACTCAACGATCGACCGTGGCTCATTGTCAGACACAATCATTCATGATGGCGTCAAACTCGATAATCAAATACAGGTGGCACATAATGTGGTTATCGGTAAACATACTGTTATATCGGCTTACACAGGCATAGCGGGCTCGGTTAAAATCGGCGAGTATTGTTTGATTGGTGGCGGTGTCGGCATTCGCGACAATATTGAAATAGCTGACAATGTCGTTATAACAGGAAGAACCTTCGTTTCGTCATCTATTACAGAAGCCGGTTCTTACTCTTCCAGTATACTGGTTGATAAGACGGCAAGCTGGAAAAAGAATGTTTTGCGATTTAAACACCTGGATGAGCTGGCCAAACGCGTTAAAAAAATTGAGAAATCATCTGAAGAATAGTTTGCCTATTTAGTCAGGCTGTCCTACATTTAGTCTTAACTAATTATTTGCAATTTAATACAGGGGTTCAGCTTTGAGTGAAATGTATATAGAAGAAATCAGAAGGTTTCTCCCTCATCGATACCCTTTTTTACTGGTAGACCGGGTGCTGGAATGTACGCCGGGTGAATCAATTATTGCCATTAAAAATGTTTCAGTCAATGAGCCGCACTTCACCGGGCATTTTCCTGAACAGGCTGTTATGCCTGGCGTGTTGATTATTGAAGCACTGGCGCAGGTTACCGGTTTGTTAGGCTTTCGCACCATGAGTGAACAGCCTAAAGACGATATCTTGTATATGCTTGTTGGTGTTGATGGGGTTCGTTTTAAACGCCAGGTTGTTCCGGGTGACCAGTTAATGTTGAAGGCAAAAATTGAACGCCGTTCTAAAATTGTCTGGAAATTTACCTGTGAAGCCAGCGTTGATGGTGAGTTATGTACCGCAGCTAATTTGCTGTGCGCCGCCACTCCCAAGGATGAAGACTAAGGGGCATGATTCATCCACAGGCGATTGTTGATCCCTCGGCAAAGATTGCTGATGACGTTTCTATAGGACCCTTTAGCGTCATCGGTGCGAATGTTGAAATTGCTTCAGGCACTACGGTAGCATCACATGTTGTTATTAACGGGCCGACAAAAATAGGCAAAGACAACCGCATTTTTCAGTTTGCTTCTGTCGGTGAAAAACCACAGGATTTAAAATTCAACGATGAGCCGACAGAGCTTATTGTTGGTGACAGGAATACTGTTCGCGAATATGTGACGCTGCATCGTGGCACACCGAGTGGTGGCAACGTAACACGTATTGGTAGCGATAATTTATTCATGGCCAGCAGTCATGTCGCGCATGACTGTATAGTCGGCAATAATGTAATCCTGGCAAATGCCACCGCCATTGCCGGCCATGTCATCGTCGAGGATCACGCCATTCTTGGCGGTTATACGACGGTTCATCAATTTACCCGCATCGGCGCCCATGCTTTCACCGGTTTTTCTACCGCCATTGATCGCGATGTATTACCTTTTTTTACCGTCGCGGGCAACCGAGCGCGTGCCATCGGCATTAATAAAGAAGGGCTAAAACGCCGAGATTTCTCAGCAGAAAGCATCCGTGCGATTCAGGAAGCGTTTAAAATTTTGATTAAATCGCGTTGTTCGCATAAAGAGGCCTTACACAAAGTTGAAGAGCTGGCACAGCGAGATGATCATGTTCGGATGATGGTGGATTTTCTTAATGCCAGTGAACGAGGCTGGATTCGATAGTTTTTTCTTTTTTTCTTTTTTGTCTGAGACTGAGTTCTTAGCATTTACCGCTTATTTTGAATTGTTCTTTGTGGTTTCGCCCACTGACGGGCGAGTTACTCTTTGCCTGCAGCCGCAAAGAGTAACCAGAAAAGGCCGCCACTACAGCTACGCCCCCATAGAAAGACATGGGGGTTCCCATTTAGCCAATACCGTTATCATGCTGCGCCAGAACTCGCCCACGTTGAAAAACACGTGGGCTCAGACATGCTGGCACAGAAAACCCATGATAACGGCACTGCCTAAATGGCTTGCCTAAGGTGGAAGGGTCAACGTCAAAAACGGTGGTGACGTCTTGTGTTGTATTTTGGCATTTACGGCTATTTTGAATTGTTCTTGTGGTTTCGCCCACTGACGGGCGAGTGACTCTTTGCCTGCAGCCGCAAAGAGTAACCAGACAAATTTTGCTGGGAGCAAAATTGAACAGCTGTTTTATAGCTGACCTGAAAGGCAAAACACAGGACGTGTTTTGTAAAAGGCCGCCACTACGGCTACGCCCCCATAAAAAACATGGGGGTTCCCATTTAGGCAATACCGTTATCATGCTGCGCCAGAACTCGCCCACGTTGAAAAACACGTGGGCTCAGACATGCTGGCACAGAAAGCCCATGATAACGGCACCGCCTAAATGGCTTGCCTAAGGTGGAAAGGTCAAAGTCAAAAACAATGGTAACGTCTTGCGTTGTATTTTTGCTTTAGCTATTAGTTTTAGTTTCTGACTTTGTTTCGAGTTTTGTTTTATTCTTGTTTTTACTTCCGCCTCTCGATTGCTGAAGTTGGGGGTATTGGTAGAGCAAATTCGCCAGGGACGGCGAATTTAGCGCTGTGCGCCCGGACGGCGCATCAGCACGGGCTCGTAGGCAATACCCCCAGCTTCAGGAACCCCGCAGGGGCAATCGAGTAGCGGCGGCCTTTTCTGGTTACTCTTTTGGGCTGTAGCAAAAGAGTGACTCGTCCGCGGGGCGAGACCCGCAATGCCAAAATAAAAAAAAATCGTAAATGCCTAGCAACAAAACACAACAAAACGAAAATCAAAAATCCGCCAGTTTCCATATGTGGTATGCCGGCTCCTCATATGGATGGCTAGACTTTATCGCCTTAACCGCAGGCTCAATCAAATTGTTTGAACATACCAGCTCAATTTTTATCTCGCTGACCTGTTCAATTGTATTTAATCTCCCTATTGTTGGCTTGCTGTTTTTTAGCGGGCGAAACTGCCCTGTGCCGCTGGTTTGCCAGCAACAGCAGTCATAATTTCCAATTCGACCGGCACCGGCTTTAAATAGTGCGGCTTTTACTGTTTCCACATGTTTTTCAGGGACATATACACAGATTTTATACATGATGTTTCCTGTTCGGTAAGCTTGAAATAGCTTAGACTAGCACCATTGTAATTAGAGTAATTAACTTAGGAAAGTATTTATTATGAGTGGTGGCATTCAACTATCGTCTGAAATGATTACAGACATTAAATCAGTTATCTCAAAACATGATCCAGCAGCGGATGATGATTTGTATTTTATGCAGTATTTGTCAGCAGTGACCGGTTACGTACTGGCAAAACAGGACCAGCCTGGTGTCGACAAAAAAGCATTACTGGGCGATTTGTCGCACTTTATGGGGCAGGTGCTTGACCAGGTTGAGCAGGACATGAAACCGGCCGAAGATGCGTTCGGTATCTGGAAGCCGGGTGATAGTTAATAATATTTTCTGATTATTATGGAAATTGATTTCTGGCTAGAGCGCTGGAACAATAACCAGATTGGCTTTCATCAACAGCAGGTAAATCCTTACCTGGTTTATTTTTATGGTGAAAAAGGTCCGCCACTGGAACAGCGTGAAAAATTAAAAGTTTTTGTTCCTTTGTCTGGCAAAAGTAAGGATTTGCTCTGGCTGTCACAAAATGCTTATAAAACGTTTGCTGTAGAATGCAGTGACCGTGCGGTAAAGGATTTTTTTGAAGAGAACGCATTAAATTATAAACATGCGCAGCAAGGTGAGAGTGGCTTATATCAGAGCACTGATCTGCCATCTATCATAGAAATATTTCAGGGTGATTTTTTCGAATTACAGAAAGAACACCTGGAAGACGTTACGGATATCTTTGACCGGGCATCTCTGGTGGCATTGCCAGAAGACATGCGAAAACGTTATGTGGATAAAATGGCTGAAATACAAAAGCCGCAGATGCGTACTTTATTAGTCACTTTAAACTACGACCCCTCTGAAATGAATGGTCCGCCATTTACCGTTAGCGATGAAGAAGTCCAGGATTTATATTCAGAAAATTTTTCTATCGAAAAATTATGTTTTAAAGATGTCATCAATGAAGAAACAGGCTTAAGAAACCGGGGTTTGACTCGCTTGATTGAAACCGTCTTTAAGTTAGTCAGAAAATGATAATGATATTTGTCAGTTGTTAAAAACACGTACAAGCAAAGAGAGTTAATGAGTTTATGTCATCAGTTATGTCTTCAGCAGTAAATACTTCGGGTAATGCAGGTAATGCCATCAATCACCATCCCGCATTTAAATGGGTTCGCAGCGAACGCATTGATTCATTAAATGTAACGCTGCAGGAGTTTCAGCACAAAAAAACAGGTGCGCTGCATTATCATATGCAAGCTGAAAATACGGAGAACGTATTTTTAGTGGGTTTTCGCACAGTGCCGATGGATTCAACGGGTGTTGCTCATATTCTTGAACATACGGCTTTATGCGGCAGCAAAAAATACCCGGTACGTGATCCATTTTTTATGATGATTCGCCGCTCATTAAATACCTTTATGAATGCCTTTACCAGCAGTGACTGGACGGCCTATCCTTTTGCCAGCCAGAACAAAAAAGATTTTAATAACTTGCTGGACGTATATCTGGATGCGGTATTTTTTACCCGCCTTGATGAACTGGATTTTTTACAGGAAGGGCATCGTATAGAGTTTAAGGAAGCCAGTAATGCCGACAGTGATCTTGAATATAAAGGCGTGGTTTTTAATGAAATGAAAGGCGCCATGAGCTCGCCGGTCAGTGTGTTATGGCAGGAAGTCAGTAAATATCTTTATCCAACATCGACTTATCACTATAACAGCGGCGGTGAACCACAGGATATTCCTGATTTAACCTATCAGCAGTTGATCGATTTCCATAAAACACATTACCATCCGAGTAATGCGGTATTCATGACGTTTGGTGACATTCCAGTATTTGAACACCAGCAAAAATTTGAAGAGCAGGCGTTAAAGGAATTTGAAAAACTGGATGTGTGCATTTCTGTCAAACCGGAAAAACGTTATCTGGCGCCATTGTCGGTAGAAGAAGCCTATGCTTACGACGCTGTCGGTGATGAGGGTATTGAAGATAAAACGCATCACGTGTTGAGCTGGTTGCTCGGTCCATGTACTTCATTGGACGATATGATGAAAGCCAATTTGTTATCACAGGTATTACTTGACAATAGCTCCTCACCACTGCGCCAGGCCCTGGAAAAATCTGATTTAGGCGCTGCCCCGTCACCCTTATGCGGGCTGGAAGATTCTAATTATGAAATGTGTTTCCTGGCGGGTATTGAAGGCAGTAAAGTTGAAAATGCCCAGGCATTCGAAACCCTGGTTTTAGACGTGTTAAACGATGTCGCTGCTAATGGTGTGCCGCATGAAAAACTTGAGGCGGTATTACACCAGCTGGAACTAAGCCAGCGTGAAGTCGGCGGTGACAGTTATCCGTTTGGTTTGCAGTTAATTTTAAATGGCTTGACCGCAGCAATTCATCGAAGTGATCCGTCTTCATTGCTAAACCTTGATCCTGTCATTGAATCCTTGCGTGAAGATATTAAAGACCCGGCATTTATTAAAAACCTGGTGACTGAACTGTTACTTGAAAATCAGCATCGTGTACGACTAACGCTGCGTCCCGATGAAAACCTGAGTCACCGTAAAGAGCAGGCAGAAAAAGCGCATTTAGCCGCTATCAAGTCAGCCTTGATTGACGATGAAAAACAGTTAATCATTAATCGCGCACAAGCATTAGAGCAGCGCCAGTGTCAGCAGGATAATCCTGAGCTGCTGCCAAAAGTTGGCCTTGATGATGTGCCTGATGAAATTAAAATTCCTCAGGCAACCGCAATGTCGATTGCAGCAACGGATTCCACAATCTATAAACAGGGCACCAATGGACTGGTTTATCATGAAGTTGTTTGCCAACTACCTGCGCTAACGGATGATGAGCTTGCGCTGCTGCCGTATTATTCCGCCTGTCTAACAGAGATAGGCTGTGGTGATAATGATTACCTGCAAATGCAGGCGTTACAATCGAGTGTCAGTGGCGGTATTCATGCTGAGCATAGTATTCGTGCATTTACCGATGATGCGCAAAAAGTGCGTGCTTATTATGTGATTACCGGCAAGGCATTAAACAGAAATAATAAGCACCTGGCAGAATTAATGTGCGACACACTTAATAATGCGCGCTTTGATGAGGCCGAGCGTATTGCTGAACTGATTGCCCAGATGCGTGCACGCCGCGAGCGCAGCGTTACCGGCAGTGGCCATACACTGGCAATGACAGCTGCCGCCAGTGGCTTGAGCCCGGTGGCTGAATTAAGCCATAAGTTTAGTGGCCTGGCCGGTATTAAAACACTGAAAGCCCTGGATGATTCTCACAGTAATGAGGCATCGTTGAAACAAACCCTGTTATTGTTCAAGTCTATTCATGAAAAAATAAAAGTCTCAGCAAAAAGCTATATGCTGACATTGGAAGCAGATAAAGTTGAGCAGGCTGTCGCAGAGTTCGAGAGTGTCTGGAATGAAAATAATTCCACTGTGATTGAGCCGTTTAGCTTGCCCGTAATCAAACAAAAATCAGAACAAATGTGGATTGCCAATACCCAGGTTAATTTCTGTGCCAGGGCTTATGCCACCGTCACAATGGAACACCCTGATGCCGCCGCATTATCGGTATTGGGCGGATTTTTGAGAAATGGCTATTTACATACGGCGATACGTGAGCAGGGCGGTGCCTATGGCGGTGGTGCCACACACGACAGCAATATTGCTGCTTTCAAGTTTTACTCCTATCGTGATCCGCGTTTGTCTGAAACACTGGCTGACTTTGACAAAGCCATTGACTGGATGCTGGACAATGCACATGAAGATCGCCAGTTAGAAGAAGCTATCTTAGGTGTTATCGGCAGTATCGATAAACCCGGTTCACCCGCAGGTGAAGCCAGGACTGCTTTTCATAATAACCTGCATGGCAGAACAAAAGAAAAATTACAGATACTGCGTAAACAGGTGCTTGAAGTGAGTTTAGCCGACCTTAAACGCGTCACAGAAAACTATCTGAAAAACGGTGAAGCCAGCACGGTGGTTATCACCAGCGCAGCAACACATGAAACCCTGGGTGATCTGGGGCTCGAAGTTGTTGAATTGTAAGTTTTGTTAAAAATTTACAGTCAACAACTTTAAAAACAGTTCACCACGGAGGCACAGAGGGCACAGAGAAAAGCTTTTTATGGGTTTTTAAAAACGCGAAAGACATGAATTATAATGACAGGAAAATTGAATACCGTCATGCCGGCATGCTTTTGGCCGGTATCCATCGTTCATATTGGCGTTAATCCTGATAACCCATACCTAGCCTGATAAATGGATACCGGCCTTCGCCGGCATGACAAAATAAAAGTATTTATCTGTGTCCTCTGTGTCCTCTGTGCCTCCGTGGTGAAATGTTTTTAGATGTAGAACCTACTAGCCGGATTGCCCAGTCAACTACTTTTAATATAAACACGAATTAGTACAAGCGAAGGAGAACAGTAATGTCCTGCCAGCATCGTAATATTAAATTATCCAATACAGCACAGGACAAAAAACTTTCCTGTCGCTATGTCACATTGTCTGACACGGTAATCATTCCTGTTTTTTGTGTTTGCATGATTGCCGCCATGGGTTCTTCCGCTGGACTGCGCCATGCTGTTTTTATGCAATTTGATGTTGATCGAAATACCGAATATATAGTAGCGATGAATGCCGGGTATTTCTTACTACAAGCTTTAGCTGTTGAACAATTCTTAAACAATTAAATAAAAAAAGGTAATAAAATGAAAGTCGCTTACATATTTTCTACACAAGGTCACTCCGTTTCTTACAAACTAGGAAAAATGATTCTTCCGCAATTAGAAGATGATACACACGGTGTTGATGTTGTCGGCATGTTTTTCTTTGAAGATAATGCCTATGTTTTACAAAAAGGCAATCCTATTGGTGAGCGCCTGGCTAAAGTGGCTGCAGATAAAGGCATGTTATTAATGGCTTGTGATCAATGTGCTTATGAACGAGAAATTGATGGACTGTTAGTGGATGGTGCGACTATTGGCTGTTTCCCTAATCTTTACGGTGCGCTGTCAGGTAATATGCCTGATCAGGTTATCACTTTATAAATAATTCAGCGCCGCTGATGAATATTCTTTACATCGGTTCATCAACGGCGCTGTCTTTAATTCCGTTTAAAAAATTATTAACAGCAGGACATACTGTCGCTGCTGTTGGTATTTATCATCCGCTTGTTTTCGCGCAAAAGATCATCGCTCTGGAAAATGAATCTTTAGCTTTATCCGCCGAGCAACAGGCTATTCCCGTGATCGATTTGTCGTTGCCTGAAAACAAGCTGATAGAGCAGCTTGGCCGCTTGCAGATTGACCTTATTTTAATGTCCTGTTACAGCAGGCGGTTACCGGACGCCATTATTAAGCTGGCTGATGTGGGATGCTTTAATATGCACCCTTCGTTGTTGCCGCGCTATCGCGGCCCTGAACCTGTTTTCTGGCAAATGAAACAGGCGAGTGACATGGGTGTCAGCTGGCATATGGTAACTGATGAACTGGATGCCGGTGATATTGTTGCTCAGCAAAAAATCAAGCTTGACGAAGGCCTGTCTTTTGCGGAAATTCATCGCTCTCTTGCAAACACTGGCGCTGAACTGATGCTGGTTTTATTGGCTGATTTAGCGGCAGGCACACTGCACAAAAAAGTCACAGGACCAGGCACTGGCGAGTTATTTTCCCTATCCGCAAAAACAGGACTTTACGGTGAATACCGCATGGTCAGCGCAACGTGCTTATAACTTTATGCGCGCGACACGGGCCTTTGGTTACGTTTATCACTGTCAATCAGACCACTATCATTTACAGCTTGATGAGGCGCTCGATTATGACAACAACGCCAGACTTGACAGCGTTGAGGTTGAGGGAAACCGGCTCATTATCCCCTTTAATGAGGGTGTGTTAATCGCTACATACACTGGTAAACTGTCCGCTTAACACTATTAAGGTTTTCGCCTCATGTTAGATCAGTACCAGCTTATTGAAACCCGACTGCAGGAAAAGCTAGACAACGGCACCACCCGTTGCAACCTCTGCCTGTGGCGCTGCAAAATCAGCCATGGCCAGCGTGGTTTCTGTCAGGCACATGTTAACCGTAACGGGACTTTATATAACCTGTCATACGGCATTCTGTCGGCTATTGATATCGGTGATATTGAAGAGAAGCCGGTTCGCCACTATCGCCCGGGTACTAAAGTCATGTCTGTTGGCAGTTATGGCTGCAGCTTTCGTTGCGGCGGCTGTCATAATCTGGAAATTTCCTGGGGTGTTGAAGCGCTCGACGGCCTGGCAAAAGGCAAGTCAACAGAAGCCTGGGTGGCACCGCAAAAACTGGTTGATTCAGCCGTAAGCGCTGGGGTGCAGGGCATTGCTTTCACTTATTCTGAACCGGCTGTCTGGCTGGAATATGTGCTTGATGTCTGTGAGCTGGCACACCAGGCGGGTTTGTACACCGTGTATGTGTCAAATAGTTTTATCACTGATGAAGCGCTGGAACTGCTGGTGGGTAAGGTTGATGTTTTGTGTTCAGATATCAAGAGCATGAGCGATGAATTCTACAAAGATATCTGCCGTCCGGCAAAAGTTGAACAGGTACTGGCATCGATCAAAAAAGCGCATGACCTGGGTATTCATGTTGAAACACGAACCAATATCATTCCCGGTAAAAATGATGATCCACAAGAACATTACAAAATCGCCTGCTGGATTCGCGATAATCTTGGTGCCGATAGTCCCTGGCATATAACACGCTTTTTTCCTGCTTATCAGTTGAGTCATATTCCGGCAACCCCGGAACACATGTTGTTTGATGCTGAAGCACAGGCTAAGTCTGCAGGCTTAAACAGTGTTTACGTGTATAATGACAAAGGCTGTGACTGTGCAACCGAGAATCAACCGGTTGAGGTTTATTTAAATAGCACAGCAGAAGAAATACACCAGATTAAACAATGTGCCGCAAGCTGCTGTGGTGATGAAGGTGTTTTGTTGAAAAAGTTTGAAGAAAAGTCTGAATAAGAGATCAGTTAGAGGTTTGTAATGGCAAATACAGTCAAATGTGTGGTTTTAAAAATTGAAGCAGAAGCGATGGATGCACCACCACATCCAGGTGAGCTAGGACAGCGAATATTTGAAAATGTATCAAAGGAAGGCTGGAAGCAGTGGTTGGAGCGCCTAACCACAATAATTAATGAAAATGGTTTAAATACCGCTGATACAAAGAATCTTGAGTTAATAGAAAAACACATGCTGGGTTTCTTTTTTGGTGAAGGCGATCACGGCCAGGCACCAGCAGGTTTCCAGGCCGGCGGCGGTGGCGGTAAGAAGTAATTTTTTCCACAGATGTACGCAGATAAAAACTTTAAAGCGATTCACCACAGAGACACAGAGGAAAGCTTTTATTTTGTCATGCTGACGCATACTGCCATGGATGGCAGGTAGTAGAACAATGCAGGAGCTATTGTCGAGGCCGGTATCCATTTATCAGGCTGGTATGGGTTATCAGGAATAATGCCAGTATGAGCCATGGATACCGGCTAAAAGCATGCCGGCATGACGGCAATCTATCTGATTTATTAATTTTCATCACGTCTTTCCCGTTTTCACATCCCTATAAAAGCTTTTCTCCGTGCCCTCTGTGCCTCTGTGGTGAATCGCTTTTAAAGTTTTTAACATGGACTAAACGATTTTAAAAACCGGTGCAGTAACAAATACCAGGTGCGCATAAGCTTCTCGAATCGCCGCTGTAACCTGTTCCGGTGTTTCTGCACTGGCAAATATATAACCTAAATATTGGTTTCCTTCTGGCAGAGGGATCAGTTCGTGGCCCTGGTGAATAATAATATCGATCTTGTCGATGTGATCGACTTTATTGGCTTCCAGCAAGCCCTCAACTCTTTTTAATAATCCTTTTTCTCTTATTGGTATCATCATCACGCCGCGCGCCTGTTTTGGCATGGTGACATCGATGGGTTGATTTATTGCCAGTGAAATAGCCAGTTCTTCAATGCCGAAATTTTCATTGTCGAGAATTCGGGCGCAGTCGCCACCGATGGTGCGTGAGGCAATCTCCAGGATCCATACCTTGCCCGCATTATCAATTCGACATTCTGCATGAATGGCGCCGGTGCTTAGGCCATAAGCTTTACAGGCCTTTTGAATAATGGATTGTATGGATTGCTGCATGTTCTCGTTTAATGCAGAAGGTGTAACATAAATGGTTTCTTCAAAATAAGGGCCAACCAGCGGATCAGGTTTATCGAAGATGGTAATGCTGTTCAGTTTTTCCTGGTGCAAAAATCCTTCATAGGCTATTTCAAACCCATCTATGTAGCCTTCGATGAGGAGATGTGATTGTTCGAAATTCATCGGCCGCAGTTGCAATAATCGGCCGTAAGCGTTCACAGGCGGCAATGAACTGTTCTTCATTGTTGGCGCGAATGACACCACGGCTTGCTGACATGTTCAGTGGTTTTAATACACAGGGCCAGGGCAAGCCTTTCATTTGTTTTTTTATGGGCTGTGTTAAATCCAGTAAACAATGAATAGGTACAGGACAGCCCGCTAAAGCCAGCTGTGCACGCGCTATATCTTTACGTTGTGAGCATTTTGCTGCTGCCGGCGAGTTGTGCGGTAAGTTAAGTAATTTCGCTGCGTGCGCGGCCAGCACCACGGTATGATCGTCACTGCCCAGTATTCCGCTAAACGGTTTTAATTGATGCTCATTTAAAATGGCCTTTAGCGCTAAATCAGCATGCTCAAAATCGATGTGCACACCATTGGCGACTTCGGAAACCAGTGAATGTTTCCCCTGTGAGGCGATGGTTACTTCAAGGCCAAGATTTTTAGCAGCTTTAATGTAGGGCGCAATGCGGTAACTGTTGTGATGCGAGATAAGTAATAATCGCTGGTCTTTGTATGCTGACATGTTATTCGCAACAATGAAAAGGGTGAGCCATATAGATGACTCACCCCGGTGTGATCAGTTGTTCGTGGTTAAAGGGTTTAGCCGCAACCGCCGCCACCGCCACCAGAAGAACCGCAGCCGCCACATGATCCGCCGCTGCTTGTATTAGCAAATACGTTTTTGAATACAAAACTGGCATTAGCGCCTTCCGTCTGGTAATCAATTTCTACGCCTTCAAGAAAACCTAATGCAACCGCATCAACGTGGACTTTAAGGCCATCTTTTTCAAGGGTGGCATCAAAGGGTGTAGGCTGGTCGACGAATGTCATGCCATAAGACATACCGCCACAGCCGCCGCCGGAAACAAAGATTCTAACGCCGTTGACACCATCTTCGTTCTCTGTCAGAGCGAGTAACTGTGTAACCGCCTCGTCAGAAACATTAATCTGGTTCGTAAGCTGGCTATTAAATTGAACTTGAGACATCGTTTTCTCCTGCTATTATTTCATTAGTTAACTTTATATTAACACGAATGAGATCAATCATTAGCCTGAATTTAGCCTGAGTTTAGCCTGAATTCGCCTGAGAAAAGCCCGTAAAATCCTATAATATTGGTGCTGGTTATACGTTTATAAGCTTTGCGTGCGAACTGCCATTTTGTCTATTCATGCCGCTAGGTCCGCCTCAGGGATCAGATGAAACGCCTCTTCTCGGCTGACTGTCTGCTGCACCTACGAACCGGCAGACGGGCGACTCTGGCACGACGTGGGCTTTCGCGTGGCCGAGGACACTCGACTGTGGTGGAGTCGGCAGGATCCCGAGCACCTGACCGCCCGGGGCTCGACCGTTGAGCTCAATGCCCGCTTCTTCGCGTCGGTGGTCGAGCGGCCGATCCCGTCATCCATCTCCGGGCCATCAGAGCCCTCCGCTCTGTCATGGCTCTCGACATCTATGTCTGGTTGACTCACCGGAACAGCTACCTCAAGCGCCATCGATATTCCCTGGTGCTCTTCTGCAGCGTCAGTTCGGTACCGGCTTCTCCAGGACGCCAGCGTTCAAGGCGGCGTTTCTCCGCCAC
>CAVYHC010000010.1:0-44194 GCA_963768125.1 uncultured Gammaproteobacteria bacterium | reverse complement strand
CGCAGTGCCGTTTAGCCTGATTACCGCGCTCCAGTTAATGTCAGTGAACAATAATATCCCCTGGTTCTCCAGGGCAACTATTTTTCCTCAAATTCTCTTTTCACATCATCAGCGATTTCTTTAATTTTCCTGCTCGCCTTATCCAGGGTGGTTTCATCGCCGTGTTGAATATCCTCGAAGCCCTCATCGAGCTTGCGGCCAAACTCCTCGATTGGCCCTTCTTTCTTATAAACAGCCAGATAAAAAATGGCATAAGCTGCAACAAGAACGATTGCAATATAAAATAGTTTTTTCATCTAAGGTCGCCTCTTATTCCCGGGGACAGTATACATATTTATTGAGCGATTAAATAAATATCCTGTCGCCATTATCAAGCAAGAAATTGCTCAGGATATTCTGGCGATATGATGATTTTATCTGTCGCTGTTTCTACAAGCACTAAATGGGCTCGCTTACCTGTGGTGACGTAAGCTCTAAATATGCCATATTGTTTATTCCAGAAAATACCCGTACCGGCAAAAAGGCCGCCATTGCCCCATAAGCGTATGCCAAAAGAAGGCTTGTCATGCTCTATCGATGAGCACTTGATGACGGGGCCAAAGATTTTCCTGTTAATGCGCCTTATTACAACCAGCTGATTTTTTTCCAAAACGTAAGCAACAGGTGCGTACAAGTAACACAAAACAACAATTATTATTAAAGTAATGGCGGCCCATATAAGCGCAGAGATAAAAATAGCAGCAATAATCATTACCAGTGTAAGCAACAAAATAAATACAGTCACTACTTTTATCGAAAGACTGGTTGCTGCGACACGCTGTTTCATATCTGTTTATTAAATAATAATTAGGGACGTTGTATCATTAATTTGTTTTAATTGGCACTTTAAAATCAATCAAGCCGGTCTTCATTGGCCGGTCTATCTGCATAAGCCAGATCAAATTTATGTTCAAGGCCTGGGTGAATGCCGCGTACCTGATCAATAACTTCTTTTGCCCAGTCGAAGTATTGCTGGCGACGAGGCAAAGACCATTGAGGCGGCGGATTTGATGATAGATCACGCAGGTTACTAATTTTGTCTGCGAGTTTTACCAGTTTAGCTTTATCGCTAATGTGTGCAGCATGATCTATTTGCGCCTGTTTGCGCTCACCTTTATTGAGTAACTTATCATCGGTTACATCCATAACAATATTTTTAATGGTTGATCCAAAGACACTCTCTAATTCATTCGGTTTTGTTTCTGTATCCTCAATCGTATCATGCAGCAATGCACCACAGATGACTTCGATATCAGTAACATGAGCCTCATTACATAAAATACTGGCTAATGAAATGGGATGGTTAATATAAGGAGATGCATCAACATCTTTTCTTCGCTGATTTTTATGTTTTATTGCAGCAAACTGCAATGCTTTTAACAGCAACTTAAGGTCGCTTTCTGCAATACTCATCGAATACTCCCATACTCTATTTATTATCTACAGCATAAACTAAAACGCTGCTATTCTTCTTTTATTGGACACTTTGCCTGTCGTTCATTCAGACAATCAATCGATTTGCCGTCGCCTTTTATTTGCTGATCTGTCTGCTATTGTCCTTATATTTCCTGACAATAAATAGTCATTGCATTACATAGATCAATTGTTTTCTACAAATAGCCCTCAAACAGATGTTTTTTTCAATCTATCTGAATAACAATGATAAAGTAAGTGAAAGTTTATACAAAAATCTCCATACAAGTTCAGATATTCATCAGGATGCACTTATGGATAATGCAGCGATTAACACAGATAGCCAGCTCGAGTATATTGGCAACACCGTAGGTGTTCATGGGCCCGTCGTCGTTATTGCCTGTAACCGGCTGCCGCCTTTGCATCAGGCCCTAACTGCTCGGATAAATCATGAAAGCTATCTGTTTGAGGTGCATCAGCATCTGGACGAGCGTCATGTTCGAGCCATATCCTTACACACATCCTCCGGCCTTAGACGGGGCATGCCGGTTTATGATACCGGCTCACCTGTGCAGATCCCGGTTTCTCCAGACTGTCTCGGTCGTTTACTGAATATATTCGGTGAGCCCCTGGATGATGGACCGCCCTTGCCGCAAAAGAACTTCCGGCATATTCATGGCCAGCCTGTCTCACTGAGTGATGCCATGGGTATGAGCGACGTGCTGGAAACAGGCATCAAGGTTATCGATTTGCTCTGTCCCTTCGTTAAGGGTGGAAAAACCGGCCTTTTTGGTGGCGCAGGTGTCGGTAAAACGGTATTAATTATGGAGTTCATGCATGCGGTAGCCACCCTGCATAAGGGCGTAGCCGTTTTTGCGGGCGTGGGTGAGCGCATCCGAGAGGGTCATGAGTTATGGCATGAGCTGAAAAAAACCGGTGTGCTGCCGCAAACGCTGATGGTTTTCGGCCAGATGGATGAGTCGCCGGGTGTGCGCTTCAGGGTGGGTCTTGCCGCGCTCACCTACGCGGAGTATTTGCGCGACACCTTACAAAAAGAAGTGCTGTTCGTTATGGATAATGTGTTTCGCTTCGTACAGGCCGGCAGTGAAGTGTCCAGTCTACTGGGCCGTATGCCTGCCATCGTTGGCTACCAGCCGACCTTAACAACTGAAGTGGCAGAAATGCAGGATCGAATTCTTTCCACCCGGCAGGGCAATATAACTTCTGTGCAGGCGGTTTATGTGCCGGCCGATGATATGACCGACCCCGCCGTCAATGCCATTCTTAGTCACCTTGATACCAGTGTCATTTTGTCCCGGGCACAGGCCGGTAAAGGAATTTACCCCGCCGTCGATCCATTGCAATCGAGCAGCTCATTGATGGATCGCCATACCCTGGGCGCAAAACATTATGCCATTGCCGAAGGCGTGCGTGAACATCTGGCCCGCTATAAAGAACTGGAAGACATTATTACCCTGCTGGGTATCGAAGAGTTATCCGCTAAAGATAATAAAATTGTCATGCGAGCGCGCAAAATACAGCATTATCTGACCCAGCCTTTCTGGTCTACCGCTACGCACACAAGTATCGCAGGTATGTCCGTGCCATTAAATCAGACACTTGCCGATTGTGAAGGTTTTTTACAGGGCCGGTATGATCACCTGCATGAAGAGCAGTGTTATATGCGGGGCAGCATGGAAGGGCTGGCGTAATGCAAACCTTTACCCTGATAATTCAGGATGCGACTCATGCAGAAAAGATCAAAGGCATAACATCTTTTGTTGGTGAAGATGTGTCTGGCTCATTCGGTATTCTCGCCGGCCACGCACGTTTCATGACGACACTGGTGATGGGCTTGTCACGCTACCGTATAGCGAATGATCCCTGGCAATATATTGCACAGGCCGGTGCCGTGCTGTATTTTCACAATAACCTTCTCACCATCAGTACCCGTCACTATTATCAGCATGAAGATTACATGCACATCAGCAGTGATTTGCAGAAAAGACTGCTGGCCGAGGAAGAAGAATTACATTCTGTAAAACACAGCCTGCAGCATATGGAAAAAGAAATTCTCAAACACATGTGGGAATTGCGGCGCGGCGAAGGATGAAATGATGAATCAGCAACAGGATCTTCGCAAACAGGTTGAGCAACAGGCCCGACGCATGAAACAGGCGGAACAGGACCGTCCCACTCTGATCGGACAGACGATTTATATCGGTACGCTGGGACTGATGTTTGTTCTGCCAGTAATTGGTGGTGCCTATTTAGGACGCTGGCTGGATGCTATGGCAGCCGGTTATTCGATTCGCTGGACAATTAGCCTGATCCTGCTCGGCTTATTCATCGGTATGCTAAACGTATATTATTTGATTAAGGAATAACATCATGAGCGAAGACAGTTTGTTTATCCTGCCCTTGTTTGAACTGGGACCTGTGCAGTTAACGAATACAGTATTAACGACCTGGGTGGTGATGGCGATCATCGGCAGTTTTGCCTGGCTGGTCACGCGGCGACTGCAGATGAGTCCCGGACGATTACAAACGTTAATCGAAGCGGTTGTGTCGGTTATTGAAGAATCAATACGCGACATCGCCCCTCAGCATGTTCAGCAGATTTTGCCCTTTATTGGCACACTGTGGGTGTTTATTGTGATTGCCAATTTGATAGGGCTGATACCCGGTATGCATTCACCAACACGGGACCTGTCAGCCACTGCAGCCATCGCGTTTCTGGTTTTCCTGTCAGTACACTGGTACGGAATTCGCATTCAGGGCCTAAGAAACTACCTGTTACATTATCTAAAACCCAGCCCGATCCTGTTACCCTTTAACTTAATCAGTGAAATAACGCGCACCATCGCCCTGGCGGTACGCCTGTTCGGTAATATGATGAGCCTGGAAATGGTGGCACTGCTGATTTTAATGGTAGCCGGTTTTCTGGTGCCAGTGCCGATACTCATGCTGCATATTGTAGAAGCCCTGGTACAAGCTTATATCTTTGGCATGCTGGCACTTATCTATGTCGCCGGCGGCCTGCAGTCTCAACAACTACGACAACAAAAACAAGGAGAACACCATGCCTGACTTAACCGTCTTTGTACAAACATCTACGCTAGCGGCCATTATTGGTATTGCAGTGGGTGTCAGTGTGCCAGCCATTGCAATGGGCTGGGCCATCAGCCGAGCGATGGATGCACTGGCACGTCAGCCGGAAGCGGAGCGTTCTATCATGCGCACCCTGTTTATCGGCCTGGCGATGATTGAATCGCTGGCTATTTATGTACTGGTCATCGTGCTCATTGTGTTGTTCCGCAATCCGTTGCTTGAGTACCTGGCGCAATAAGCAGACGGAATTAACCCACTCTGTTATTCATGGCCAATATAATCAACAAAAGGAGCTTTGACATTGGAACTTAACTGGTCCACCTTTCTCCTGGAAATTTTCAATTTTCTGGTTCTGGTCTGGATTCTGAAACGTTTTTTATACCAGCCGGTACTGGATATCATAACGCGACGTCGTGCCGTCATTGAAAATCAGCTGGCAGAAGCAGAACAACGTCATACCGATGCCGATGCCTTAAAAGAACAGTATGAGCATCGTCTCACCAGCTGGGCGCAGGAACGCCAGGAAGCCATGGATAAGCTGCAGCAGGAAATCGAAGAAAACAGGCTGCAACAACTGGATGAGCTGAAAGCCGAACTTGCCCAGGAAGAAGAAAAAATACGTGTAGCCAGATCACGACAGGATAAACAGGTAATGCGGGAAATTGAACAGCGCGCGTTGCAACAGGCTGCAGAATTTTCCTCCCGGCTGCTTGCCGAGGCAGCGGGGCCTGAACTGGAAAACCGTTTATTTGATTTACTGCTGGATGGTCTGGCAGCAATGCCTGTTGAGCAAATCAGTGCACTTGATAATAAATGGGAAGAGACACCTGAACGTATCCTGGTCAGCAGTGCTTACCCGCTGGCAGACGATAAACGCCATCGCTTAGAAGATACCCTGTCCAGAGTCACTGGTTTGTCAATCGCTGTGCACTATGAACAGGATGTTAAATTACTGGCGGGGCTGAACATCACCATCGGTGCCTGGGTACTGCAATTAAACGTGCGCGATGAACTGCAGGGTTTCATGGAGTTTACCCATGTTGAACACTAATCTCGAAACAGCAGAGTTAGTTGAGCGACAAGCCGACTGGCTAAAAGATTACCGTCCATCGATACGCATCAAAGAACAGGGTAAAGTAATTTCAATCGGCGATGGCATTACCTGGATCAGCGGCCTGCCCCTGGCAGCAATCGATGACATACTGGCTTTTCAGGATGGCAGTCAGGCCATGGTATTTGACCTCGATGAGAACCGGGTCGGTGCCGTGCTCCTGCACCAGACTGACCAGTTAACTGCCGGCACTACGGTCTGTCTAACCGGTAAGCTGTTAAGTGTACCGGTCAGTGACGGCTTGCTGGGCAGAGTAATCAATCCACAGGGCACGCCTCTCGATGATCGGCCCTTACCCCCCCACCTGCCATGGCAGCCTCTGGAAGCGAAATCACCGGCTATCATGGCGCGTGATTTTGTGCGTAAGCCCATCTACACTGGCATTAAGATTATTGACACCTTGATTCCCATCGGTAAGGGTCAGCGTCAGTTACTTATCGGTGATGAAGGCCTTGGCCGCAGTTCGATTGCGCTCGATACAGTCATAAACCAGCAGGGCCAAAATGTTCGCTGTGTTTATGTGCTGATCGGTCAGAAACGCAGCAAGGTGGTGAATATTATTAATACGCTACGTGATTACAATGCGCTGGATTACACCACAGTAGTCGTCGCCGAAGCGAGCGCTTTGCCCGGCCTGCAACATTTAGCCCCTTTCGCCGGCTGTGCCATCGCCGAATTCTGGATGCAGCAGGGTCATGATACATTGGTGGTTTATGATGATCTGACGACACACGCCAAAACCTACCGTGAACTTTCATTACTATTACGCCGGCCACCCGGGCGGGAGGCATTTCCTGGCGATATTTTTTCTATTCATGCCAGATTACTTGAACGTGCGACCTGTCTTAATGCCAGCCATGGTGGCGGCAGTATGACAGCGCTTCCTATTGTTGAAACAAACCAGGGCGAAATAGCCGCTTATATTCCCACTAACCTGATCTCCATTACCGATGGCCAGATTTATCTCGACCACGATCTTTTTGTCAGTGGTTTTCGGCCGGCTATCGATATAGCGCGATCCGTTTCACGAATCGGTGGTGCTGCACAACATCCTCGCATCAAAGAAGAAGCGGGACGTTTGAAACTCGACTATCTGCAGTTTCTTGAACTGGAAGTTTTTAGCCGCTTCGGTGCACGTCTTGAAGTGTCTATGGAGGCGGCGATTAAACGTGGCCGGGTGCTGCGAGAAATGCTCAAGCAGGAACGATTGATGCCGTTGCCGGTAAGTATTCAGCTGGCCTGGTTAGTGGCATTCAATGATGGCTGTTTTGACGGCGTAGATCCCGCGGATGTCGCTAAACAATTCGATACCCTGGTACAGCATACACAGCACTCTGGCCTGGTACTGGATAGCCCCAGAGAAAAGTGGTCGGATCTGATCGCCAGTTGTTTATCCTGTCCTGAAAAGAAAATTCAAACATGACTCGGCGCCGCGATATTGAGAAACGTGGCCGCAGTCTCGATGAAATTCGAGGCATCATGAATACCATGAAAAATCTGTCTTATATGGAAACGCGCAAGATTAACGATTTTCTTGATGTACAACATTCCGTGGTCAAACACATTGAAACAGTCGCAACCGATTTTCTCAGTTTTTATCCCGAGACTCTAACAGAAAACACCGACACGCCTGTTGATGTATATCTCTTGATCGGTACCGAACGCGGCTTTTGCGGCGATTTTAATCATGCCTTGCTGCGCCACTTTGAAACTATGCCGATAACACACACCACGGATAAACTGCGTCTCATTACTGTCGGCCATAAATTAGAAATGCTTCTGCAGGATGATGAACGAGTTATTCTGTTTATCAATGGCGCCAGTGTCGCGGAAGAAGTTGGCAATGTCCTAAATAAGATTGTTAATCAACTGGCATCCATACAGGAGCAATATGGCTTACTGAATTTGTATGTGCTTTATCAAGATGATGAACATCAGCTCATTACTCAGCAGTTGCTTCCCCCATTTCAACATCTGCTTCATCATCAGCCACAACAACCTCATGCACCCGTGTTAAACCTTGAGCCGAAAAAGTTTTTACTTGAACTGAGTTATCACTATCTGTTCCTTGTTCTATATGAGATTCTGTATACGTCTCTTATTGCCGAAAACCGTCAGCGCATGGCGCACCTGGAAGGCGCCGTTCAACACATGGATGAGCAATCTGAAGAGCTGCATCGTCAATGCAATGTTTTACGCCAGGAAGAAATCATTGAAGAAATTGAAGTCATACTGCTTAGTGCAGCCAGTCTTGACGAGTAATTATTTCAGGACTGGCGTTTTACGAAGATTGCACTTCAACAGCTTGTATTTATCGCTCAGCTGTCGCGTCCAAGACACCAAATACGGTAACCGGCTAATGACAACTGTAGACAGGGGCACAGGCCAATTTAATGGTTTAAATTGTTTTAAACCATAGTGCTCCTCCTGTTAATTTTAGCCTGATAAAAGATTGACCTGGATCAATGTTTTTCTCAAATTAACGTGTTATGTATGATGTGTTAGTGAATTATTGGGAGGTATTTGAAATGTCAGACAAGGAAATTTCTAAAAGATCAGATAACGAGTTTAATTATATGTCCGCTATGAAGGATTTCGAACATAAAGTTGAACACATGTTCCAGCGTTTGTGGCACAACCCTTTTAATCGCGAAAATGTCCCTGACCTTTTTTCCTACAGTTCTTTAACTAGCATGCCTAAGATGGATGTTATTGACAGAGATAAAGAAATTTTAGTCAAGGTTGAATTACCCGGCATCGATAAAAAAGATCTCGATATATCGATAACAAATAATCAACTTGTTATTAAAGCAAAGACCTGTCATGAAGAAAAGGAAGAAAAGGATAATTATCTAAAACAGGAAATTAACACGAGTGAAGTTTATCGCTCGGTTCTATTACCTGTGGACGTTTCTGATGATGAGGTTAAAACTTCTTTCAAAAATGGCGTTCTCGAACTCACCATACCGAAACAGAAGAAATCGCATCGCAGAAAAATTGTGGTTGAATAAGCATTTTACCCTGGCTTGCATATGCATAATGCATAGCCAGGGAATTATTTAAACTTATTGATTTCATCGATTCTTAAATAAAATCAGGATCAATTACAATGATTTCTATTATTAATAGCTTGACTGGTTATATAGCTATTAGAAATAAATTAAGGATCAAGGCTGATAATGGCAACCCTTTCACATATCTCACTCTGCCCAAAACCTTACTCTAGTCAAGCTGTTGAGATTGTAGAACGCAAAGGTATTGGACATCCGGATACGATTTGTGATGCTCTGGCAGAAGAGCTCAGTTCTACCTTGTGCCAGTATTACCTGGACAATTTTGGCCTCATACTTCATTACAATGTGGACAAGGCATTGCTGGTGGGCGGTACTTCACAGCCGAAATTTGGTGGTGGGAAAATTATCTCGCCGATGGAAATATTTCTCGCGGGACGTGCCACAAATGAATATAAAGGCATTAAAGTTCCCATTGAAGATCTGGTCGAACAAAGTTGCACTAACTGGTTGAAATCAAATTTTCATGTGCTTGATCCCGAACAGCACATCAAACTGCACAGCCTGATTCGGCCCGGCTCAGCTGATCTGGTCGAGCTGTATCTGCGCCAGGAAGCAACCGGCATAGCGCTAGCCAATGACACGTCCTGCGGTGTTGGCTACGCTCCACTGAGCGATATGGAGCGCATCGTATTACACGTTGAACAAACACTGAACTCAGTTGAGAGCAAAGCAGCATACCCGGAAACGGGAGAAGATATAAAAGTTATGGCTATACGCCGAGACAAAAACATTGAACTGACTGTTTCCTGCGCATTTATTGACCGATATATCGCTAATGTTGATGACTATGTGCAAAAAAAATTAAAGCTTGCCCAATTAGTAGAAAACACGGCAGCCACAGTATCAAACAGTAATATAAACGTTATCGTAAATGCCGCTGATAATGTGAATGTCGGCAGCCTGTTTATGACAGTAACCGGTACCTCGGCCGAATCCGGCGATGACGGCGAAGTTGGCCGTGGCAATCGGGTGAATGGCCTGATAACCCCCTACCGACCAATGAACATGGAAGCCGCCGCCGGCAAAAATCCGGTTACACATGTTGGCAAGCTGTACAACATAGTGGCACAACAAATTGCCTCAGCTCTGGTTGTGCAACTGGATGAGGTGGCTGAGGCTTATTGCTATCTTGTCAGTCGTATTGGCTCACCCATCAAACAACCCATGATTGCAGATATTCGTGTTTCGCTGCCCAATGCTGGCAATATAGACACTATTCAAAAATCGGTCGATGAGATTGTAAACCAGAAGCTGCAGAACATGGATCAAATCAGGCACATGCTTGTCAGCGGTGCCATGCTTGTTTACTGATGATGAAGAAGAAAATACAGCACCTGATCGATGAAATCGAGAACGAATACAAGCTCACCCGCAGCATGACGGGCAAGAGCTCACTTGATGCTAAAGTGAAGGCCGCCTTATTGGCAATACCACGTGATAAGTTTGTAGCAAAGAGCTATATAGACAGTGCTTTTTATAATGGTCCATTGCCTATCGGTCATGGCCAGACCATCTCGCAGCCTTATATTGTTGCCATAATGACAGACCTGCTTGAGCTTGAAAGCGATGATGTCGTGCTGGAAATCGGTACCGGTTCAGGTTATCAAGCCGCCATTCTTTCACAACTATGCAAACAGGTTTATACCATTGAATACGTGCCTGCACTTGCTGATCTTTCCAGGAAGCGTTTCGAAAAACTCGGTTACCACAATATTGAGTGCAAGGCTGGTAATGGTTATGACGGCTGGCCAGAGCATGCGCCTTATGATGCGATTATTGTTACTGCTGCCGCGACACAAATTCCCAGGCCACTAATCGAACAGCTAAAACCCGGTGGCCGTATGGTGATTCCAGTTGGTCAACGTTACATGCCCCAGGAACTGATACTGGTGAAAAAAGATGAACATGAAAAACTCGACATCAGTGACATTCTTGGCGTTGCCTTTGTGCCTTTTCAGGGAGAACGTGATGAATAAACTTGAATAATCGGGAACAGGCGCCAATTGTTATTTGTTAATTCATGTGAGGATGCCATTTTATGGTTTAGTGTAATAACAGTAGTCTAATCCCGATTTTCAGCCGAGGAAGTAGCCGTTGAACAAGATAAGTACTGGCACTACAACAAAGAATGCACTGATACTTTCCGGTGATGGTGCACGTTCGGCTTACCAGGTTGGCGTACTCAAGGCTATTGCCGAGCTACTGCCTGGAAATAACGAGACCCCCTTCCCTCTCCGCGCACTCGATAAAAATGGCAGCAGCCTGGTGAGCTACCTGATGTTTGAAAAGCCCTATTGCTGTGAACTTATTGAACTGGGTTATAACGATGCCATGGCTCGAAAACAGGAGCTTATTGAATTTTTCGATCTGGATTAATTAGCGAAAATCGCGGACAGGCCACGATTCTTAACTACACTCAGGTATATCCAAGTAGTGAGCACATAAAATGTCCATCCCTCATCTCGTCGCCCACAGGGGGCAAATGGAAAACTACCCTGAGAACACGCTGGCCGCTCTGGAAGCCGCCCTGCAATGCGGTGCATGTTATATAGAATTTGATGTGCAATGCACTGCCGATGGTGAATTTGTTGTCATACATGATGCTGAACTGGAGCGCACAACCGGTGTAAAAGGAAATCTGTTCGAGATGACTTATCAGCAACTGGAAAATATTCGAGCTCATGAGCCTGCTCGTTTTGCACAGGCTTTTTATAATGAACGCATTCCAAGTTTAAATGATGTTATACGATTATTGCAGCGTTATCCAAAGGCCAATGCCTTCGTAGAAATTAAAGAAGAAACACTGAAGCAGTTTGGCACAGAAAGCATAATGCCAGCTTTACTTAAACAGCTGGCTATTATTCACAGCCAATGCAGAATCATCTCTTTCGATTATGACGCTATTAACTATGTAAAAAAGCACAGTGATTACTTAACTGGCTGGGTATTACACGGCTATAACAAAAACAGTTATCAACAGGCCAGTACTTTAAAACCGGATTACCTGATCACTAATTACCGTAAACTGCCCGCTAATGAACAGCCATGGCAGGGTTCATGGCAATGGGTGGTTTATGACATAGCTGATCCTGAACTGGCCATACATTATTCAAACCTTAATATCCCGCTTGTCGAATCGTTTAATATCTGTAGCATGCTTAAGCATCCTGTACTGATGTTGAACATTTGCGACCATAATAGTTAAGCCGCTATGTCTTACGACATTGTAATTATTGGCGGCGGCATTAATGGCGCTTCCTGTGCAGAACAGTTAAGCGAGTCAGGTTATAAAGTGGTTGTTCTTGAACAACATCCTCAGGCAGGGCTCGCTACTTCCAGCAAATCAAGCAAGCTTATTCATGGTGGTTTACGCTACCTGGAATCAGCACAGTTCAAGCTGGTACATGAATGCTTACAGCAACGAAAATATTTACTGAAGCAATATCCCGAACTGGTAAAACTGGTGCCCTTTCACATCCCGGTTTATGACGACGGTTATCGATCTTCGTGGCAAATACGACTGGGCCTGAGCATCTATTCTCTTTTCAGCCTTAAACCTTTTAAAACCATCAATAAAAATAACTGGCAGCAACTGGATAATTTAAAAACCAATAAACTAAAACGTGTGTTTCAATATTATGATGGCCAAACAAATGATACCATGCTCACACAAAGAATCATGCAACAGGCACAGGATAATGGTGCTGAATTAATGACTGATGCCTGCTTTGTATCTGCACAATGTAATGATGACCTATGCACAATAAAATATCGTCAACAAGATAAAATTCATGACATCACAGGCCAGATAATTATCAATGCAACTGGCCCATGGGTTAATCATGTTTTAAACAACATTACGCCAGCGCAATCACAAGTCAATATAGAACTTATTGCCGGCACACATATTATCGTGCCCGGAAAACTTAATCACGGCATGTACTATCTGGAGGCACCACAGGACAAACGTGCTGTGTTTGTTATGCCCTGGACCAGTCAAACGGGAGAAGACCAGATATTAATTGGCACCACGGAAACACTTTTTAAAGGCTCACCGGAAACAGTAGCGCCAACTGAAAGTGAAATAGAATACCTGCTTCAGGTTTACAACCATTACTTCACTTCAGCCATAAGCATAAAAGAAGTGATTGATTCATTTGCCGGACTAAGGGTATTACCCGCCAATGATGACTCGGCGTTTAATCGCAGTCGCGACACCATCATTCATTACAATCACACACAAAGGCCGAAAGTTTTTAGTATTTACGGCGGTAAGCTCACCGCTCATCGGGCTACTTCGCAACAAATGCTCCGGAAAATCGCTCAATACATTCCGTCATCTTGAACGCTAGTGAAAGATCTTAACGACCTGATTATTATACATGTGGCAAGATCCTTCACTAGCGTTCAGGATGACATCCAATTTATATTATTATTTATCTGCGTCCATCTGCGGACTAATGCTTTTAATACTCTTGAACGGTTATAGTGGGCGCTAGTATTTCTATCAGATAGATAAACCGAAAGTCTGGTTTCGGTGCATGTCAGATTAAGCTTATTCGGCTAGGAGTTGATATAGTGTTCCAGCTGTTCAATAGTGAACTGCTGTTCGTCTATGATCGATTTTACAACGTCGCCTATTGAAATTAGACCGACCAATTCCTTATCATCCAAAACAGGCAGGTGTCGCGTACGTTTTTCAGTCATCAGGATCATACAGTTTTCAATGTCCTGCTCAGGTTTTACATACAGTACCCGTGTCGTCATAATATCCTTGACCGACGTATTCTCAGGAGACAGTCCCTTGAGAACGGCATGTTTTGTAAAGTCTACCTCAGAAATAATGCCCACCAGTTTTGAGCCTTCAAGGACTGTGAGCGCTCCGACTTTTTTGTCACTCATAATGTATGCAGCGTCATAAAGCGACGCACCAGGTGCTACAGACCAGACATCGTGACCTTTAACGTTTAATATGTCTTTGACTTTTTTCATAGTGAAGCTCCGCTTTTATTAGATTTGACGGTGACTCGTTAGATAATCAGGGACACCTCTTCATGGCCTAATTTTTTTCAAGTGTATGGTTAATCATAATGATAATTTAAATAATAGCAAAAATCGTAGAGACAAACACTGACCCGTTTAGATATTGATTGGCCCCTTAAATAAGTTAACTATCCGTGGATATTCTGTTATTTTAATTAACAAAGCGAAAGGTGAAATTGGCTTTTATTAGTTTCATCGCTAGCCAGATGAAAAATAATGGGAAAAGAATGGTTTGCATGGTGAAAACCACGATGAGATTAATTATATGCCTGGTTAGATCTTCAGCTTCCACCTCTAATTGTTCAACGCGTTTATTTACATCCATAGAATCAATAGCATCGTTAATACTACTGCTCAGCCGTTCATACCATGACTTATCTGTCGCTTCAGATCTTACCGGGCTATCATCTTTACTAAGATTAGTTATCGCTGTTTCTGACTGCTCCAGATGATCTCTTGAGACATGGTATGTTTGCTCAAGAAATGCCTTATAAAGTCCGTCACTGGTAATAGCCATCATCGGAATAAAAAATCGAAGAATTATAAGAAATGCGGCAACCCGGTATAATATGTTCTTCAGGTTAATTGATGCGCCTTGATATTTCCATATAAACAGCACCATCAGGAAGAGTGACACTGCAACTGCAACGGAAAAATATGATGAAGAAAATATGGTTAACAATATAGTCTGGATACCGATGGATGTCGTACATATAAGCATTACCCAGGAAAAACGTTCAACTAAATCATTAACCGGGTCTAAAATTTGACCTGGCGTTAATATTAAGCCGATACCTGCAGGCTCCATCGCAACTTCTGTACCCTGTACAACAGAAATTGCTCCATTCAGTCCTTTTGCAATAACGAAGGCAGCAGATGAACGTGTCAGCCCTTCTTTAGTGTATTGCTCACCGTAGCTATCAAAATGTTTTGATATTGAAAAGAATGCTAATAAAAGCAAGAAGATTGTAATAATGACTTTAGGGTAATTATTTTTCAGGAAATCAATTTGATTGCTCGCTAATATCATTTAATCTACATACCTTGTTGTCATGTTAAAAAGAACCAGTCTATATTTATTGCTTAGATGTTTTTTTCATAAACACATTAACGATGAGAAGCTTAATAATCTACAATCTGGCTGACCACGTCAATTTTCATATATTACAATGTTTAAAAGGAGTTAGGAAATGACAAAACATATCATTTTAGTTCACGGCCGTAATTACAAACCAGCTGCAACTAAACTTAAGAAAAACTGGATAGACGCACTTGCTCACGGCATAAAACGCGATCATGGTGAGATAGCGCTAGACGAATTTAATCAAGCGAAAAAGACCATGGTCTACTATGGTGATTTGTCCAATTCTTTTCTCAGCAAGCATACCGGTAAACGCTGGACAAAAAAACGCGAAGCCAATGATATTATCGATCGTAAAGAAGCACTAGCTGCACTTAAACAGTACCAGTCGAATGAATTTACAGAAACGAATTATAATAAGATCCGTGATTTGGTTGACGTGTTCAAAGAAGTAGTGGCAAATATTTTCAGTGGCCCTTTATCCCTACTTGACATAGGCGATGATATTGTTGGTCTGATCGCTCCAGACATGGAGCATTACTGGAACCCCGATGCGCAATTTGGCAGTGATGTACGTTGGCGTCTGAGCAGGCCCCTGGAAAGAGCAATCAAGGCTGATCACGATATTATGCTGATTGCTCATAGCCTGGGTGGCATTGTTAGCTACGATGTTCTGTGGAAATTTTCACATTATGGAGAATACCAGCACATCAGAAACAGGCAAATTAATACCCTGCTCACCGTTGGTTGTCCGCTAGGCGATGAAAATGTGAAGAACAGACTTAAAGGCGCAACAGCGAAAAATGAACATAGATACCCACATAATGTTGGCTGCTGGCTTAACTTTGCTGCGGAAGATGACTATATTTCTCACGATCCGACCTTGCAGAATGATTACAGGAAAATGCTAAAACTTGGACTGACAGGCAGTATTATCGATAAAAAAATCTACAACATGGCCGTTCGAAATGATAATTCGAATCCACATCACGGCGCAGGTTACTTAATACACCCGGAAATAAGCCATGCCGTTACTTCGTGGTTGAGCAAAGCCTGATTTGAAACAGGGATTGCCTGTTATGATATGCCATGCACTTATGCCACATGTTTAACTAAAACCGCAGTATTTCAAGAGTACACTGTGTACCACTGTTAACACTCAACGACGATTAATTAATGACTTTCATCACCGATATTGTTTCTACATACGTGCACGAAACGGAAGTTTCAGCGATCAAGGAAATGGCTATGCTGAGCGCAAAGATTGCAGGCGCAGCGTCACTTACCTGGGGGCTGCCCTCTTTCCAGACACCTGAATATATTCGCCAGGGAGTTAAACACTACCTTGATGAGGATATTGATGCAGGAAAATATACCTTGCCCGACGGCCTGCCTGAGTTACGTGAACTGGTTGCAGTTCACCACAATGAAAAAACCGGTATCCAGGTTAACGCTGAAGAAAACGTGATGATCAGTGCGGGAAATATGCAAGCGTTGAACACGCTGTTTCATACCATGCTCGATCCTGGCGATGAAATCATTCTCACCGATCCCTGTTTTGCATCTCACATCCAGCAGATTCGCTTATTTAACGGCGTACCCGTTTACTGGCCGCTGGACGAACAAAATGACTGGGCGCTGGACGTCGATTTGCTGCCGCATTTAATCACTGACAAAACGCAGGCCATTGTTCTTGTCAGCCCTTCCAACCCCACTGGAAAAATTTTTACCCAGCAAGAATTGATTCGAGTCGGTGAAATTGCAAAACAGCACAACATACTCATTATTGTTGATGACCCGTACAGTGATTTTGTTTATGAAAATAAAAACAAACATTTCAACCTGGCCAGTGTTGAAGCATTGAAAGAACATATGATCTACCTGTACTCGTTTTCAAAATCTTATGCCATGAGCGGCTGGCGTCTGTCTTACATGGTGATGCCTGCCGAGTTAAAACGTGAAGCGCTGAAAGTCCATGATGCCACCATGATTTGTGCGCCGCGTATTTCACAGCTGGCTGGCATTGTCGCCTTAAGCCAGCCGTCGAATCATAAGCAGGAATTTGAAACAATTCTGCAAGGCCGCAGAGAACTCATTTGCCAGAGACTAGCCAATGTGCCGCATGTTTTTTCCAGTCATAAACCTGAAGGAGCGTACTATATTTTCCCGAAAATAATCGCTGCACATAAGAATTCGAAACAATTTGCCATTGATTTACTTAACAGCGCCAGCGTTGCCGTCACACCTGGCAGTGCCTTTGGGCCTTCGGGGGAGCACCATGTGAGGATGGCATACTGTGTTGATGAAAATACCATCAATTTAGCTTTCGACCGTATTGAAAAATATTATGGCGCCTGATTGCCGTATAAAACGGGGGTTGTCGCCGGTCAATCTTCCCGATTAATCATCAAAGTCGCTGTATTTTCTGGCATTTCCCCGTGATTTTTCGATGGGATATTTTTCTTCGTTAACAGCAATTTTTCTGCTGGTGGCGGCAAAAAGGTCAATATCAAGCTTGTCAGCCAGGCGTATTAAATAGATGAAGGTATCGGCAAGTTCAGCTTCAACTTCAGCTAATTTATTCTGCGGCAGGTTTTTGCTTTGCTCTTCACTAAGCCACTGGAAATGTTCGACAATTTCAGCAACCTCAACACTAAGGGCCATGGCAAGATTTTTTGGTGAATGAAACTGGTTCCAGTCGCGCTCGTCGGCGAATTCACGCAGGCGTTGCTTTAATGTAACAAGATCTATACTGCTCATTTTAATGATGGCCTGTTCAGGGGTTCAATTTCTACAACAACGGACATACGCCAGTATCAGCTTTAAGCTATTCACCGACAAGCGCCTCACATTTAAAAAAGGCGCCTTTATCATGCGTCAGCGTGGTCACTAATTTTGGTAAAAGCTGGGACATCTTCTTCATAAGCGTCCAGGGCGGATTAATGACTATCATGCCTGAGGACGTCATGCCGCCGGCATGTGAGTCAGGTGCTAAAGCTAATTCAAATCGCTGGATATTTTTAATTCCGCTATCAACAAAGTTTTTTGTTAACTGATTAATTCGAGCGCGATCAACAACAGGGTACCAGATAGCATAAGTGCCGGTGGCAAACTTTTTATGAGCCAGAACAACCGTGTTTACCACCTGCTGATAATCAGTTTTGACTTCATAAGACGGATCGATTAACACCAGGCCCCGGCGTGATAACGGCGGCAACAAAGAAAGCAATCCCTTGAATCCATCCTCATGTTTCAGCCGGATCTGCCTGTCACTGCCAATATTCTCTTTCAATAAGGCGAAATCAGCCGGATGCAATTCATATAACCAGGCCTTGTCCGAAGCTCGCAAAAAATGCCTGGCAATCATCGGTGAACCGGGATAGTAAGCGAATGTACCGTTCTCATTGAAGCTGCTGACAATCTCAAAATAGCGAGATAGTTCAGGCCAGCCTGCCGCATTCAGCTTAGCAATGCCATTGTGGTATTCGTGTAATTTTGTTGCATGATCAGATTCCAGGCTATATAAGCCCGCGCCGGCATGGCTATCGATATAGTCAAAAGCTTTGTCTTTTTGGGTTAAATACTCAAGGATTTCGACGATGACGATATGTTTGATGACATCGGCAAAGTTTCCCGCATGAAATGAATGGCGATAACTTAACAATGAATTTACCGGTAAATATAAGACAAAACAATAACGGACTCAGACCTTACATTTCATATCTTAAAAAGTATAGGATTAATCCTTATTAGCAAATCCGGTTAGGTCAACTGCTGCCGAATCGCCAGCAACTCCTGCTGACGTTTCGCATCGCTAACCGGATAATGCATATCGAGTGATTTGTACGTATCGAGAACGATCTCGGCAATTAATAAACGCGCGTTCTTCTTATCATCGGCGGGTACCACATACCAGGGTGCCGTACGGGTGCTGGTTGCATTCAGACACGCCTCGTAAGCATGCATATACTGCTGCCAGTGTTTGCGCTCTTTAACATCAGAAAAACTGAATTTCCAGTTTTTCTCGGGGTTATCGATACGAGCAACAAAGCGTTTGCGTTGCTCTTCTTCAGAAAGGTGTAAAAAGAATTTCACGATACGCGTGCCATTACGGTAAAGATGGTTTTCATGATCAACAATTGACTGGTATCGCTGTTGCCAGATCGATTCGCTACCACTCAGATCATCAGGCAGTTTCTGCCCGGCTAAATATTCGGGATGCACACGTACCACCAGCACCTCCTCGTAATAGGAACGATTAAAAATACCAATGCGGCCACGTTCTGGCAAACACTTCGTGCTACGCCAGAGAAAATCGTGATCCAGTTCCGTTGCACTCGGTTGTTTGAAGCTAAACACCTGGCAGCCCTGCGGATTAATACCCGACATCACGTGCTTAATCGCGCCATCCTTGCCGGCAGCATCCATCGCCTGAAAGACTAATAGCAAGGAATACTGGTCATGCGCATATTGAAGATGTTGCAGTTCGCTGAGTTCTGTCACCTGCGCCTTGAGAAGTTTCTTATAGGACTTCTTCGATTCATAGAGCGGCGCAACCTGCGTCGGGCAATCATTCAATTTGATGGTTGCTGCTTCTGGAACAAGGAATGGTTTGATGTCGATTTTCATTTGCTGTGTTTCCTGCTTATATTTTTATCGTAGGCCCGACACTGCCAGGCAGTATGAAAATGAATGAGTATCATGGTGCAGCAATAGTATCCTATATAGACACCATCGCGCTTCGCATCAGGCTTTTTCTGGCCCTTTTAACACTCGAATTATAAACAATTGTTAAATAATGTGCTTACGTGACATTCATAAATATGTCGTTAAATATATGATTTATTGATTATTAATGTGATTTTTATAAAATTTATACGCGTGGACAGGTTTTTTAGCCGGTTACATCTTCCAATCATATGATGTAATTTTGCAGATCTTACTAATTCACTAACGATCGGAGAAAATCATGACTGTAGCAAGAATGACTGAAATCAGTGCGACATCCAAAAAAAGCTTTGAGGATGCCGTTAAAAAAGCCGTACAGCGTGCCAGCGAAACCTTAGAAGGAATCACCAGTGCCTGGGTTGCTGACCAGCAAGTCTCGGTAAAAAATGGAGCCATCACTGAATACAAAGTACGAATGAAAATTACCTTTATACTTAAAGCCAGCAGCAAAAAAGCCAAGAAAAAATAACACGGCTATCAGTCCCGGTTCCATGCAGGCTAATTGCATACAGGCTAATACGTGTTTGGTAGCCTCTGCCAGGGAAACAAGCTGCTAACACGACTCCACCTTATAAAGCGCCAAGGGTACTCTTGATGGATTCTGAATATTTCAAATTTTACATTATCGCAACCATTGTTTTTGTGGTAGCAAGTGTAAGTATTTATAATCGTTTTATTAAATACAGAAACATGATTGAGGAAAGCTGGAGCGGGATTGATATAGCACTTAAGCGTCGATTTAATTTAATTCCGAATATGATCAATGCGGTAAAGCTTTACAGCGCACATGAAGCGGATATTCTGACTAAGACCACAGAGGCACGACATGGCGCACAAGGAATAACAGACCGCACAGCCGAAGAAAGCGCTATAACACAATCATTACAAGGTTTACTCGCCGTAGCCGAAGCCTATCCGGATTTAAAAGCCAGCCAAAACTTTCTTGCCCTGCAGCACAGCCTGAGTGATGTGGAAAACGAAATTCAGGATGCGCGAAGCGTATTTAATACTGTGGTAAGAAAAAACAACACTCTTGTACAGTCATTTCCCAGCAATATTATTGCTAAACTGTTTGATTTTCAGACAGCCAAATATTTTTCATTGGAACTGGCAACTCAAAGAGCCGTGCCAGAAGTAAAATAAATTATTGCGGGTCAGTCAGCACGGTTTTTAATAAGAGAGAAAATTTCTCTCTGCACCAGCTTTTATTATTGGTCAGCCCCCGATTAATCCATCTTCGTTGAATCTTATTTCCGGTGAATCCTTACAATGTGAAACTCCGTCGAGCCGAACAACCAGCTTGAAATAATGGTGACCAGTACCAGCGAGACAATACTCGCCATAATTGCAACTATAAATATCACAATTAGCCCAAATGACAATGTCACCGCAATGCCAATTACTGGCAGCAGAATAAATATAACAACCGCCGCGACCAGTGCCGCAAAAATAATGGCACCCAGTATCAACAAAAATCTTGTGACAGGATTGCTTACTTCCTTACCGTTAATGATTATTCGAGTATTCATATGGACTCTTTCGATAGAATATTGGAACAACGCACCGATTGTTACACAATAAAAAAATCCCCGCCATGCGGCGAGGACTTATTGCTATGAATGTATATAACAGAATAGTTATTTAGCCTTTCTTCTTTTACCCTTTTTCTTAGCGGATTTATTAAGTGCCCTGTCCACGGCAGCAAGCGCTTTGGTATAAGCGGTCAGGCGTTTTGATGCTGCTCTCAGTGCGGCTAATTCAGTAGAAACGGCAGCTTTACTGGATCGGGCTTTGTCGAGTGCCGACCTGGTGGCTTTACTTTCCTTAGCGACAGCAAGCACCGCTTTTTTATTAGCAACAATAGGATTTTTCTTTGATTTTGCGGCGGCGGTTTTGCTGCGCTTGGCTAATACGGCCTTTTTCTTGGTATGGCGCTTAACTTCTGTTGTCAGCTTTTTAGCTTCAGCTGTTTTTGTAGTGACAGCAGACGTTGCATGATCGCATGCTGTATTGAGTGATGCTACAGATCCATTGATTGTCTTATCAAGAGCAGCTGCTTTTATAATCGGTTTCTTCTTAGCCATAAATAATCTCAGTGTGATTTAGTTAAATAATGAACGTACAATAATAGCATCGAAATAACATTTGGCAACTTCGCTAAAAAATCGCCTATTTTTTATTGGCAATAATCGGGGACAGGTCAGATTATTCACGCTTGTTGTTGCCCTCACCCCAGCCCTCTCCCAGAGGGTGAGGGAGAGATATGTTAATTGCTCCAGGCTACGCTACCATCCGGGCCAGTTACTATAATCATAAAGCACTCAGCCGATACCCGACAAGCATGGTTGATAGCGCTTACCTTATTATCGTAAGAAGCCAGGACAGACCATGAGTGAGAATCATTATTGAGTTTACACTGAACTATCCACATATTATTATCATTATTGTAATAGCAGCACGTGTAACAATTCACCGCTACCGTAGTTTTCGAAGGTTTATTTTTTTACAAATGTTGTGAAATCCGTTTCATGCTATCCATCTCTATTCATCGATTGGAATCGATTGGAACTGTATAAGTCTTGCAAAATAGATTGACGTACAAGAAACCAGATTATTCCTGTTTGTTATCAATTGTTTTCTTTTATTGCTTTATTCCATGCCTTAAATACGTCATATTGATACAGATAAAAGTAAATTTGCATGTCGCTGTAGATGTTTTGTATACAGACATCAATAGCAATCTTTGCGGCCTCTTCAATTGGGTATCGGTATACGCCACAGGATATGGCAGGAAATGCCATCGATTTACATTTATTATGTAAAGCCAGTGCCAATGAATTTTTGTACGCTGATATCAGTAATTTTTTCGGCTCTGCATCAATGTAATATCGTGGGCCTACCGTGTGTATTACATATTTAGCATGAAGATTGCCTGCTTCTGTTATTCTGGCTTCTCCTGTTGGGCAGCGTATTCCATTTTTTAGTTCTACCGCTTTACATGCCTCAAGTAACTTTATGCCGGCGGCTTTATGTATAGCGCCATCAACGCCGCCACCGCCCAGCATGACAGGATTAGCAGCATTAACAATCGCATCAACGGTTGCTGTTGTAATATCGCCTTTAATAGCGCTTAGCTTTGCCATATCACTCTATAAAAGGCTCGCTGATAGACAGTAATGCTACTATTTCTTGTCTATCAGCACTCTCTTTAATGTTGTTAATCGATTGCTTTAACCGGCCAACTTAGCAGACTTAGAAGGCAATGATGGTATGCGCATCGAAACAGCCACTGGCACTGTTACTGCTGCCATAGACATCAGCCGATTGACCTGCGTACAGTTCACTTACGTTGATCGGGCTTGAGCTGCCATCTACCACCAGAAAGGCTTCTGTGTTGCTGTCTGTAGCAACACTGCCGTCACCGTCAACTACGTCAGTTATTGTAAAATCGCAAACACCGTCCGGGTTAGCTGCGATAATACCGGTCAATTTATCTGAGCTGTCAGTATCAACCACAATGAGAGTGGCAAATAGTATGTCGTTGTTCACATCGAGCACACCACGCACACTGACCAGATTACCGATGTTGATCTCTGCGCTCTTCACAGGGTTGCCCTTACGGTCGATCAGAATGGTGCCTTCCTGGATCTGCACAGTGAGGATTAACGGCGTTGTTAGTCCCTGACCTGGATCAACATTCATATTAAACTGATTATTGATATCCACTACTGAAGTGGCCGTTCCGTTCAGTTTCTGGAAAGCGGATTCAGGACCCAGCTCAATCAAAGCTGCCTTAAGTACCAGGTCGTCCATTTCGCGATCATCGTCTCTATCACCATCTTTGTCACTATCATGGTCATAGTCATCATCATGTTTCAAGCGTCCAAATACTGTGGCTGGTTCAGTTTCAACAAGATCACTGAACGTAGCTGGGTTGCCGTTGATATCGAACATAGAAGTTGTTTTGTCGGTTTCAACACGTACACAACCGCGGCTGCTAGTGTTCGACAGGTCTTCATCCATTTGTACCGGAATATCGGTATTACACAGTTTAAATGACAGATCCGCCGTGTCGATGGCATAGACATCACCGTGCAGCTTAACAAAACGTTCTATAAACGCATCGGTCACGATATCAATGAATACCACAGGTCTAAAGTTACAATTATACTCACCCTTTTTATTCTTTTTTTCTACAATATGAATCGATTTGTTGGCATCCATATCAATCTGGATTGCCAGTGTTCCGCCTGCTACAACCGTAAAATCGCCGCGTGGATTAAGGTCCAGCTTATTGTTACCGGGCAGATTCGGGTAACAAATAGCATCATCCGCAGTATTGTCTGTGTCTTTGTAATCAACCAGTTCTATACCGCCATCGCTAAGTGTCAGGCGAATCTTGTTATAGCTGCCGGCTGGTACACCTTCACGGATGGCGAAGATTCTGACGTCAGTCAGGTCCAGCAGATTGAATGTGCGTTCACCCTGAAACAGGGTTACCCGTCCGTCGTCCGACAAAAGTTCCGCCTTAATGACTGTTATGTTTATTTCTTCGAAAATGTCAGAGGGCGCGTCGGTTAGCAGCAATGCCACACTGCCGCTACCTGCGGTGGTATTCGATTCCCCTGGCAGACCGCCGCTGCCACAACCGGCAAGCACGGCAAAAACAAGGCCGAGAGATAATATTGATAATAAACGTGTGACTGATTTTGAGTTAAACATGGTGAACTACCTTTTTTGCTTTGCTGATACGCACGCTAGAGCGGTCAGTCGTCTTTTGTCGTTAAACATAATAAACTTTTAATGTACACTGCATAGGGTAAAAAGACAAGATTCAGCCCGTTCATCTGACAACCCGCTGACCCTGAAGACGGCCTGTTGGCAGCGCCTCCCGGATGTTATTATCAGCCTTTTCCGACCTATTCTTTGCTGCTTTTTTACTGCACCTGTGAAACCATATACATCACGGCTTCAGATATTTCCTCGTCGCTAAGGCTCATGAAACCACCTTTAGGCGGCATATAACCTGTTTCACCCTTGAAACCTTCAATGGCGTGCTGGGTCAGGACCGCGTTACCCTGGGCGATGCGTGCACCCCAGGCGGCTTTATCACCCAGCTTCGGTGAACCGGCAACGCCTGCACCATGACAGGCGACACAGGCCTTTTTGTAAATGGCTTCACCCTGGTTGTCATCATCACCGACAGAGGCGATCATGGCACTGGTCTTTTCGACTGCAGCGGATGACATTTCTTTGACGGAGTCGACAGCGGCACCAGCACTTTCAACGGCAGTTTCTTTCAGGTCTTTTCCTGCCGCCATGGCATCGCTCGCTGCCTCTTTTGCCGCATCCATGGTGTCGCTTGTCTTTTCTTTCACGCTATCAACTACGCTATCGGTCGCATCACTGGTCAGTGAACTGGCCCGGTCTAACAAGCTTTTTTCTCCCTGAGCAGGATTATCGCTGGAATTATCACAGGCAGTTAAAAAGGCGCTGCAACACAAAAAAGCTAAAGTAATATTTTTCATTATCATTTCCTGATGGTAATTAATGTAATGTAAGTTAAATAGGGCAGTATAAGGCCCGTTTGTAAAGTTCCGGGCTCACAATCTTCTCGGATTTAATTCGCCAGTGTTCTCTAATGGTAATGGTGAATCACTTTTACCAATAAGTATGTAATCAATTTTATATATTCCATTACCGCCAGACAACCGCCAGACGGGATAGTTAACAATTGCTTACAAATGGCGATACTAACCTGCCATTAACAGGGTCAGATTCCACGATAAAACGTAAAACAATGATTTATGGTGCGCATGCACCGCCGACAATAATGAAATACCTATTTGTGTTTTTAACCCTTTCGCGTCATTCGCGTCCTTCGCGGACTAATTTTTTATTCATCTAAAAGTCAGTACATTATTATCCGTAAAGGGCGCGAAAGGCGCACTCTACAGGATGTCCCTCAATAAATTAGCCAAGTCTGTAACGCAAGTGCTAGCTTTTGGCCTGGGCAACAGTATTCTTTTTCACGATAAAGCGAATGAATCCCCAGAACAAAAGAATAAAGAAAACAGCAGAAAAAGCACTTTTTAACAGGGTAAATAAACTGGCTAATTGAATGATATTCAATGATATATCGGGGTATGACCTGAGCATTAACACGATAAATATATTCTCAATATAATCAAACAGACCCGCTAATATAGGAACAAGTGAAAAATAAAATATTTTAGAATCAGCCACAGCCGCTTTACTGAATAACCAGGTTAATAATAAAGAATAGGTAATGGCAAACAATCCGGGATAAAGAAAATCCAGTGGTAGCTGTAGCGTCAGGTAAGTGGCCCTGCCCTCTGCGCCTAAAGCCGCAAGCAGTGAGACAGCGTATTCAGGCGTATAGCCAGTCGGCAGCAGGTCAAATAACATCATATCCGGTGCAAAAGACATCACGGCTGGAATGGTGTAAAGCAGCATGGTCAGATAAACAGCCATGGTCACTATCAATAACAGCGACACGACTTTACCCGTGCCGTGCTTTTGAAGTAAACGGATTAACTTTTCCATATGATTTCCCTATTATTCGTTAACTGGTTTTAAAACAATTATAATATCGACTCAGGAAAACCAAAAACTTTATAATTCAAGTAGATAAAATAATAAAAGGAGATACAAATGAAGCGCGTTGTCAAAACTACTATCGTATTATTGCTAATGGTACTGTCTATTGCCGGCTGCTCCAGTGCTCCCATGCCGGCTGAGGATAAGGGAAATTCGGCAGCTTCGCAAAAATCAAATGCGAAGCAGGCACAGGATGAACTCACGAGAGAAACATCCAGGTAGAAATGATTCTGTTTTAGAAAATAGCGGATAGTCCACGGTGTTGTCGTTATTGAAAACAGTATGGTTTAAAGAATCGAGATCAGTGCTCTACTGTTTGTGGCCGGTTTTTCTTAGGTATAGCCAGGCTAGCAGCATCGCCGTAGTCGCCCCGCTAAATGCGAGGAATGCGTCTTTCTGCGCATCCCATTCATCGCCCTGGGTTCCCAGGTAGGCGCTGCCTAATTCCGGGCTGACCAGCGTTGCGACAATTCCTTCAAGCACCTCATAAAAGGCACTGAATGCCATAATCAGCATCACCGCAAGAAAATAGGACCACGACCGCTTTACTTGCGCTTGCCGCAACAATATCTCACGGAACGGGTAAGCAATGAGCAGGCCGAAACTGAAATGGACGATGCGGTCATAATGATTCCGTTCAAAATCAAATATTGGCTGCAGCCAGAACCCGGGCGGTGCCTCCGAATAGGTGTAGTGCGCACCGATCATATGCAGACTTAAAAACAGGCTAAACAGCGCATAGGAAAAATTAGAAAATTTAAACCGGGGATAAGTGACAATCAGCAGTAGGCAGTAGATGAATACCAGCAGGTTTTCAATCAGCCAGTCCCTCGGGTAAAGCGGGTTGATGGCAGTGATAAACCACAGTGCAACCAGCCACAGCACAAGGCCCTGCAATAGACGATTAGTTCGAAACGGTTGTAATTTCACTCAAGCATCCTTTAAAGCGGTGTCAATAAACAGCCCGATAAAATATAAGGATTAGTGTAACCCACTTAACGCAAGGTAATGCAAGGGGTCAGGCCTTTCATTTCACATTAATCATCGTAATTAATCAGTAACCTGTGGCGGTGACGAATCTAAATCTATCGTGTCCTTGTTTTAACTGTTTTTCATTTTCTATTAATATCAATAACTAACGTTCTATTCTAGTCTATTTATGTTTGACAAAATTTGACCAAAGTCGCTACTATATAACTCAGCTGTCTACATCTGTATGCATATGAACAGACGAGTAGATTTTGCTACACACAAAAGACTATTTTGAGATTCTTTCTTACACACAAGGGACTTTGTATACATAGAGACTTAAATCATGATGCGAATTACCAAATCGTTCGTTGATCAGATACCGCCGCCGCCGACCAAAGACAACGGTAAAAGTAACCAGGCGTTTTATCGCGACGCAAGCATTGCCGGCTTCGGATTGCGAGTGACCAGTGGCGGCGTTAAATCCTTTATCGTCGAAAAACGAATTCAGGGAAAAGTGAAACGTGTCACCCTGGGTAGATATGGCAACCTCACCGTTGAGCAGGCCAGAAAAGCGGCGGTGCGATTTTTAGGTGAAATTGCCAGCGTAAAAAGCCCCATTACGGGGGTACAGAATCATCGCCTCTGCCAAATCACCCTGCTTCAGTCGTTTGACGATTACCTGCAAACCCGAAAAGACCTTAAACCGTCCACCATTCATGATTATCGCCGCTCAATCAATGGCGCCTTTAAGAACTGGCAAAACAAGCCATTGGCTGAAATAACCAAAGACATGGTGCAACTTCGCCATGCTGCCCTGGGAAAACACAGTAAAGCGCGTGCTAACAACGCTATGCGCGTGTTACGGGCGGTTTTTAACCATGCCATCTCAAATTATGAGGATAGCCAGGGCAATCCCGTGATACTGAGCAATCCTGTTGATCGATTAAACCAGACACATGCCTGGTACAAGGTTGATCGTCGGCAAACATTGATCAAAACCGATGAACTGGCTGACTGGTTTGCAGCAACCTTGCAATTGAATAATGAAACCACGCGCCATTACTTATATCTCATGCTGTTTACGGGCCTGAGGCGGTCTGAAGCGTCAAGAATTCAATGGAGTGATGTGGATTTTGATGATAAAACGTTAACCATCAATGAAACCATCAACCATCAAGTACACGTACTCCCCTTGTCTGATTATATCGATGAGTTATTAAAAAAACGAAGTGAAAATAAAAACAGCCGCTATGTTTTTCCAAGTGTTTCTGAGCGTGGCTATTTAACCGAGCCCAGAACAGCCGTTAAGCGAGTAGCAGAGCTATCGGGCATTAGCTTTACGCTGCATGACCTAAGGCGCACTTTCATCGCTATCGCTGAAAGCCTGAATATCCCGGGAGACGCATTAAAACGATTGTTAAACGAAAATGACCCTTACCAGCTAACGACGACCGGTGATACCGCATCTAACGTTGCTCGCCTGCGACAGCCAATGCAACAAATAACAGACTTTATTATTAAGAATAGTCATAAAATCAAGCAGATAACCCCTTAACTCATCGCGGGCCTCACGGCGGCTTTGCTTAATAATCAAAAAACTGTGTCGCGAACGAGACAAAGAACGCAAAAGAAACATGATATTTTAAATAATATGGCTTTGCCCCCGATTATTTATTTGCTCATTACTTAATCTAACTCAACCTTTTCTAAATTACATAAGCGTTAAACTATTGTGTAAATCAATTGTATTTCCAAGTATTTTTAAAAGGAGAGCAGCCATGGCTATCGCAGAAACCGTAAAAAACTATCTGGCTGAGAAGTCAGTCGACTTCGATCAGGTAACTCATCCGCACTCGGGCTCCAGCCATGAGACCGCCAAAGCATCTCATGTCAGCGAGGACCACATCGCCAAGGGTGTGATCGTTAAAGACGCCTCGGGTTACGCAATGGTGATCGTGCCGGCGCTCAACTATGTCGAGATGAAACACGTGCGCAAGGAACTTGACCGGGATCTGGAGCTCGTTGAAGAAGACGAGTTTGCAAAACTGTTTCCCGACTGTGAGCCTGGCGCTGTACCACCGATCGGCCCGGCCTATCAGATCGAGACTTTTCTTGATGAAGCGCTGACCAGTCTTGCTAATGTCTATTTAGAAGCTGGCGACCACGAACATCTGCTGCATATCAGCGGCGATAATTTTAAGACATTGCTGAGCGGTGTTCGGCACGGCCACTATAGCCATGAAAAAGGCTTTTCAAAAGTTGACGACAACTGAGCCCAGGAATCAGCGGTTAACACTCACGGGCCCATACAAACCACGGCATCAGGCCTTACATTACACCTCTTGTTAATTGTAAGGCCCAAGCCTAATCTTTTTCGGGATCGCTCCCGATTATTAAACTTTTCCTCTACACTATTAAATTAATGGCATAATTAATGGCGTAGCCCCCATCTTTATATATCGGCCAGATAATGCCGGCGCAGGATCGAGCGAGCATGATAAAAGACATACTGGATCAAACATTTAGCATCGTACTGGCAGGTGGACACGGCTCTCGCCTTCTGCCACTAACCGATGAGCGTGCCAAACCGGCAGTGCCTTTCGGTGGCAAATACCGGATTATTGATTTCACCCTGTCCAACTGTCTGCACTCGGGTCTGCGCCGTATCCTGGTATTAACGCAGTACAAGTCGCACTCGCTGCAGGAGCATCTGCGTGATGGCTGGTCCATCTTCAATCCGGAACTTAATGAATATATCACCCCGGTGCCACCGCAGATGCGCAGCGGCGAAAACTGGTATGCCGGTACCGCCGACGCCATCTACCAGAACCTCAATCTGCTGGAAGAAAGCGGTGCAAAACACGTAATAATTCTGTCGGGTGATCACATCTACCGCATGGATTATGCCGCCATAATCAAATTTCACGACAAACATAATGCCGCTGTTACCGTAGCCTGTATGGAAGTAGGACTGGATGAAGCGCGCGGCTTCGGTGTCATGTCGATCGATAAAAATCAACGCATTCTCGCTTTCGAAGAAAAGCCGGCAGAACCCCAGGCCACACCAGACAACCCACAGTGTGCGTTAGCTTCAATGGGTATCTATGTGTTCAATCTGCAACTATTGCTAAAAGAACTGGTTCGAGATTTCAAAGACCCGTACTCCAGCCATGATTTCGGTAATGACATTCTGCCGCGTCTCATTAATGAACAACGGGTATTCGCCTACCCTTTCGGCAGTCACGAAGGCCGCGTTTCTCAGGATATGTACTGGAAAGACGTCGGTACACTCGATGCATTCTACGAAGCGAATATCGCTCTGCTGGAACCCATGCCACCGCTTAACCTGTACCAGCGTGACTGGCCCATCCGCAGCTATTCGGCGCAAAGTCCGCCGGCGCGCACTGTACCCGGATCGGACGGACACGGCGGCATTATCTTCGACTCATCAGTGGCCGGTGGCACCGTAATCAACGGCGGCACGGTCAAGCACTCTATCCTCTCAGCCTGGGTAAGACTGGAGCAAGGTGCACTGGTTGAGGAAAGCATTCTGTTTGATAATGTCACCGTCGGCGCTGGCGCCAGGTTAAAACGCTGTATCGTCGACAAGCATGTCCGCATTCCCGCCGGGGAATCCATTGGCTACGACCTGGAACGTGACAGGCAGCGCTTCACCGTCACAGAAAAAGGCGTAGTGGTCGTGGGCCGTCGTGTTGAGTTCGATTGAAATAATTGGGCACACGACTACATGGATGCAGCAGAAACCGTAGGGTGCGCCGCGCGCGCCGGAAAATCGTCACAGTGCATGGCAATGGTGGTCATGGCGCACCCTGCAATTAATTGTAATGGCTCAGACTTAATCTGACACATTACAAAACAGCTTTATGATTGGCCTGACAATTTACTCCTGAGATGAATGACTCGAAACACCCTAAAAGCAGACCCACAAAATTTTTAGTTTAACTTCCGAGTACGGCCAATATGAGACGTCGTGCACATAGAACAACGCCCCCTAAAGCGTTGTTACTATTATTCATAGTTGGATCATTACGCTGCTGTTTCAAAATTTGCTGTTTAAAACAGGTACGATTACATACAAATCGAAGCTTACTTAATTTTCTTCTAGAAAATTGTTAAGTATGTCAAATTGCGTTTTCATTTCTTTATTCATTGCTTCCTCTGCATCCGAAAAACTTGGATTTTCTTTCCCATGATGAAGACTCGAGCAGATCCGCGCCATACGACAATAACTCGCAACGTTCTCAGCCAAGTGGTGGATTTGCCGTTCACCATATGTTGGTGACACACAGTTCATGCAAGCTTCCGCAACTAGATGTGCAGCCTGCTTACAATAATCTAGCTCAGTAAGGTCTGAACGCGGATGTGTGGCTACATAAACAGAGTGTACTGCTTGATACACCATCTCAAGCTCTTCGGGTGTAATATCACTCTTTTCAGCTAGATTCTTTACATTTTTAGTACAACGTTCATCCGTCAGATCTAATACATTTTCAACAAACCGGGCACCAATCTGACGTTGTTGATTCAATGGAAGAAATGATAATGTTTTTTTGAATTTTTCATTGTTTGTAATCTTATCCACGACTGTCTCCTGATATCAGCAAGCAATTAAGTAAACAAATCTTATAATATACCTAATTACGCCTCATGTACCTATCACGACAACAAATTAGAAACTAGTGTTGATTTAGATCAAGCTGAGAAAGTAAAAATCTTGTGATGAATGAATCCTGGGTATATTGAAAATTAGAGGATATCAATTTATGTTTGCAACTATTCTTAAAAAGCAGTCAATATTAGAGTTTTCCAAATGATATCTGTGGTTCGATAACAGCCTGGTAGTTGCTACTGGTATTTTAGAGATCACTATAGGTCTTTTATGCGCTCTGAACCCATTAGCGGTCGTTTATATAAGCAGTGCTCTAAAGGCCGAGAAGGGTCGATTTCGGAAGTTGAGCCAATAATTACGTACGCCTGCTTATGAGTAGTTTGAGCCATTGCGACTGTCTGAGTATATCGAAATCAATATATCAACCTGTCATATCAAGCCGGAACTAATACAAATTAATGAACTAAATATTTGTGTTTGCAGACCTTTTGCGTCCTTCGCGGAAAAATCACTTTTTTATTTCTAAGCACTGTCACTCTCATTGCGTATCTCCTTTAGCATTTCAACCCCTTTTTTTCGTTGAGTATGAACGACATCGATTTTCTGAGTGATTTCACTTTTTATTTTTTCGTCCTGTTCAGTATCCAGCTCTGCCTTCAATTCAAGCTCTTTTAGTTTCAGGCGGGAAAGTAGATCATTCAGTTCGTCTTTTCTTTGCTCCCTGTCCCGAGCATCCATGTCAAAGAATTCCTTCAATCGGTGAAGCAGCTTCTTACGACCCATGGTTTATCTCCCCGTTCTCTTGCTGATGTAAATCTTGTATATTGTTAAGTTCACTCTGGTCAAGCTGTACCGTTTTCTCAGCAGTTGATAAATCCTTATTCTGCTGGATAAACAAGGTATAACCCATCTCGATCAATTTACGCGAAATATTATAGACATAAGCCTTATCATTCATTAATGATACCGCCATGTCAGCAGTAATCTGATGCTTACGAATCATTTCATTGATGCTTTTATTCTGTTGCGTATCCCGGGTATCCGTTTCGAGTTTTAATTGATCGATCATCAATGAAGGAATATCTTTGGACTCTGCCGTGCGTATCAATTCCAGTGACTGTACCAGTTTCGCAATCTGTATTCTGAAGTTATTGTATTGTTCATTTATGACAGAATTATTACTGCTAGCGTAGTGCGCCAGGTTTTTTTGCAGGTGCTTGATATCTTTGATCGCATCAACCATATTCTGGTTCGCCATACGCAGCCAGTAGATCTCACCGGATTGTTCGAGCTCCCAGCCAAATGCAGTCTGGCTGATGTAGGAAATGATTTCACCGTACAGACTTTTTATCTTTAATTCATAATAACGGTCGACATTGAAACGTCTTTTTACCGGAAATTTGACCACCAGTTCTTGCAGATTACTGTTCTTGTTCAACATCGCATGGCGCCGAACATGGATACCACGGGCAATGAGATCGATAGTGTTATCCCACATGTGCAGGGTTTCATTACGGATGGCTTCAGTGGCTGTATCAGCATAGCCCAGGGTAGAATCAATAAGATACTGCGCTTTCGTTTTAGAGGGTGTTTTAGTCGGAAGAATTTTCTCTAAAAAAGTCACCAGCCTGTCCATTAACGGCAACATGATGAGCACACCGAGCAGATTAAAAAGAGTATGAAACACTGCAAGTTTCAGGGTGAAATCGTTGTCATCAATACCGATATTGAAACTGATAAAATTCACCAGCTGTAATAACGGTGTGATAAAAACGATTGCCACCAGCCCGGTGAGCACATTAAAAATAACATGCGCACCGGCTAATCGCTTACCCTGTTCATTAGAGCTCAAGGCACCGACAACAGCCGTAATGGTCGTTCCTACATTGGCGCCTATAGCTAAAGCCAGCGCGTTTTCGTAACCGATCTGCCCACTGGACAAAGCGGTTATAATCAACACCAAAGTCGCATGGCTGGACTGCAAAATGACCGTCGCCAGTAGACCAATCAGGGTATAGATGAGTAAACCTTTAAATCCTGTAACAGCGAACTGCGTCAGATCCAGCGTACCTTTGAAGGCATCAAAACCTTCCTTCATGTAATGTATGCCGAGAAATAAAAATCCGAGGCCGGCTAATATGTAACCTATGCCTGTCAGATTTTTTGATTTCTGCAAAACAAGCAAGGTGCCAAAAACCAGCATCGGCATGGCATAGGCCGACATATTCACCTTGAGTCCAAATCCGGCGATCAGCCAGGCGCCCGTGGTAGTGCCCAGGTTAGCGCCGAAAATAATACCCACGCCCTGGTACAGCCCAATCAAGCCGGCACTCAAAAATGAAATAGTGATGACTGACACCAGCGAACTGGACTGCATGATACTGGTAGAAACGATGCCAAAGGTCAGGCTTTTCCAGCGTTTATCGGTTGTCTTAGCGAGAATTTTTTCCAGCGTGCCGCCGGTGAAAATTTTGAACCCGGAATCCAGCGATAACATACCAAATAAAAATATCGCAACCCCTGCTGAAATAACTTTAAAATCCGGACTTATCCAGAAACCCCAGCTAAGGATGATTAAAATGGTTGGGAGAAATATTTTACCGAGCATCTTTGGATTAAGCTGTACCTGAAATTGTGCTGAAATCGTGTACTCATCACATATTATTGATAGAGTCTTTAGATACTTAATTCTAGTCGAATTTATTCACTATAGGGAACAGGCCATGATTAATAATCCATACGTTTTACAATAATGGCAAAACCGTGGCCTGAACCCGATTATAATAACGCCGATTATCAGGAAGAAATAATGCTGTTTGATCTAAAACAAGGGATAATTGAAAGCGCTAAATACAAGGTGACGACAGCAGTGGCTTTTTCCTCTCTTATTAGAAAATACAGCAGTCTATTCTCGCTGCTGTTATTTGCACCGCTAATCGGTATGGCCGGGCCGCAGCATGAAACGGCCGAACAAGAAACAAAACAAGCAGTAACACAAGTCAATCAGGCAAGCGTTACACTGCCTGAACTTATCTATGATTCAAGTGAACATTTTACCGACATTGAATCCGCAAACCTTGATGGTTTGCTTAAGCGTATTGGTGATTCCCGACTGGTATTACTGGGAGAAGCCTCGCATGGTACTGCCGAGTTTTATGACATGCGCGCACGTATTACCCGCGAGCTGATTGAAAAGAAAGGTTTTACTATCGTCGCGCTTGAAGCTGACTGGCCGGATGCAACAAGCATCGATCATTTAGTCCGTGGATTTGACTACCCGCCGATGTTTAAAAAACAACCGTTTTCAGGTTTTCCGAGATGGATGTGGGGAAATCACTCAGTATTGGCGTTTGTGCACTGGTTAAAAAACTATAACCAGCGTTTAAATTCAGCCGAACAGGCAGTGGCTTTTTACGGGCTGGATTTCTACAACCTGTTCGGCTCGATTGAAGTCGTGCTCGATTATCTACAGGATGTTGAGCCAAAGGCGGCAGAAGCGGCGCGCTGGTCTTATGGCTGCCTGATGCCATGGGCTGATGACCCGTCGTTATATAGCCGCGATATGCTGTCCGGCAGATATCGCGGATGCGAATACGAGGTGCATGCCGTATTGCAGGATTTACGCAAAAATCGAGAGCTTTATAAACAGAGAGATAAGCAGGCCGATAGTGAGACCGATAGGAAATATATCGCCAGCGATTTTTCATTGCAGAACAAAATGCGCGACTGATAAAGAACGGTGAACGTTATTTTCGCACCCTGTACCACGACAATAATATTTCATGGAACCAACGCGATCAAAGTATGTTCGACACCTTACTGACGATTCTGAATTTCCATGGAGAAACGTCGAAAGCGGTTGTCTGGGCACATAATTCGCATATTGGTGATGCCCGCGCAACAGATATGAGTGCACATGGAGAGTTTAATCTTGGCCAACGGGTTCGTGAGACTTTTGCTGATAGCGCCTACCTGATTGGTTTTGGCACCGACCATGGTACGGTGGCAGCTGCTTCCAAATGGGGAGCAGCCGATGAAAGTCATGCAGGTGCCAACCTCTCATAAAGACAGTTATGAACACCTGTTTCACGATGTCAAAACAGATAATTTTCTGCTGCCATTAACTAATCCGATACAGGATCTAACGCGTAAAAGACTGCTGACAGTACGATTGCAACGAGCAATCGGCACCACATACGATCCCGGGTCCGAATTAAAAAGACATTATTCTAACGCTTCATTGCCGCGCCAGTTTGATGAATACATCTGGTTTGATGAAACACGGGCAGTGAAACCATTAAGCAGAGAAACGGTAAAACATTCAAGGTAATAACCGGGGTCTTGATCACCGTTCCTCGGCAACTGCTCCTCGACCGTGTGGTCGTGTCCCCGACTGTTATTTTTAGCATGGCTTTATTAATTAACGTCGTTTTAGTCAAAGCTGCCCTCGATTTCAATCTGTATACCGTCGACTGATTGAAGTAAGTCCGTATTTTCGTCTGCCTGTTTATCGGTCAGAAATTCGCCGCTAAAGTTAATACTGGGCTCTGCCTGTTCTTTGTTGAGCGTGTTAAATAAGTCCGTGTTCTTTTCAGTAGGGGCATCATTGTTAATGAATAATTCGCTGTTATCTATTTGATGCTCTAAAAATTTAGAGTCTATCGATAGATTCAACGCTGGTTTGGCTTTTTCGGGTACCGCATTGGGCACTGCTTTTATTTCGCTGGTTGCTTTAACTGGCGTCGTTGGTTCCTGTGGATCACACGCGGTAATCAACAGGCAAGCAATACAAGTATAAAATATTCTGCAGTAGATCATTAATGTTTGAAGTGTGCCTGATAGATAAGTTACGACCCACTATACTCATTGAAAAGTTTAAAAAGTATTAATCCGCGAATAAACAACTATCGTAGGCCGTGATAAGACTTTGTTGTTGACGTCGTTATGTCAGGTGTTGCCTGCTACGTGCCTTATACCAGCCTGCGGGTGTTTAAAAATATCTATTGTTTTCTTTGTTTTTTTCGCGCTCTTTGCGTCCTTCGCGGATATATAATGCTTTTATTTGTCTCGATTAGTCTGAAATGCAAGGCCTGACCATAAACTTCTTTTTTAACTAGCCATCAATTTATGGCATTGCAAAAAAAGATCAGTGTTCAGTTAAATCTCGGCCAAATTCAAAAGTATCAATTTTAAACCCTTCCGGGAATGCCTTTTTCAGTCGCTCTTCAAACTCAGCATAGACTTCGGCTTTATGTTGTTGCAGGTCGTAGTCCCTGGTGTCATCGGAGATTTCAGGCAGGTCGATATTCATTTTGAATTCGACATCCGGTGCAATTTGAATGCGTGTCATTACAATCACCTTCGCTCGTAAATATTAAATGTACCTTAATATAGTAGCACCACGAATTTCTAATGTCATGACCGGTTTCAGGCAGGTAATTCTCCGTTAAATTAAACCCCTGTTTCATCCATAAAACAGGCCGTTTATGTCTCATATAAAGCCGTATATTAAATAATTTCAGCTGCCATTCGGTATGTTGCGTTCATTAGACTCCTAATCGGGGCATTTTTCTTGATAGTTTCAGTATGTTAACTATAGTTTATGGGTGCAGTTCACTAAAAACTGCCTAATTTCTCAATCATTCGTATCCCGATCCTTTTTTAACGACAGTGAGTATTTGTATGATACTAAAAACCTACCAATTTTCCATGGAGAAGGGTTGGGATAATAATCCTGATACAGGCCTGGACTCACCTCAAACGCTATTACTATTTTTTGGCGCTGCCGATCAGAATATCGTTGTACCGCATCTAGAGGCATTGTCACAGGCTTTCCCCCAGTCAGCCTTAGTTGGTTGTTCCAGCGCGGGTGAAATTTTTGGCGATGACGTCTTCGACGATTCGATCTCGCTGGCCATCATTCAGTTTCAAGACACGATAATTAAAATTGCAGGTAACCATATTACTGGCGACACGGATTCGAAAACCGCGGGTATAAATATTGCCGAGACATTAAGAAATGATTCATTACGTTCGGTAATTGTGTTATCGGATGGTTTGGCAGTCAATGGCACTAAATTAATCAGTGGCTTATCACATGCTTTGCCGGAAGACGTTGTCATTACAGGTGGCTTAGCAGGTGATGGTGATCGATTCGAAAAAACGTGGGTCTGGGCTAACGGTAAAATACAAACTGATTACATCTGCGCCATTGGTTTTTATGGTGAGCACCTGCGTGTTAGCCATGGTTCGCGTGGTGGCTGGGATGTCCTTGGCCCGGAACGTGAAGTTACTCGTGCTACAGATAATATTCTGTTTGAGTTAGACGGCCAACCTGCATTGCAATTATATAAGAAATATTTAGGTGATCGTGCCGAAGGCTTACCCGCCACAGGACTTTTGTTTCCGCTGTCTATTTCCAGTGACGATGCTAATGAAGAGAATGTAGTAAGGACGATTCTCGCAGTTGATGAAAATAATAATTCCATTACCTTCGCTGGCGACATACCTCAGGGTTCTCGTGTTCAATTGATGCGTGCAAATTTTGATCGTTTAATTGATGGCGCGGCCGATGCAGCCGAAGCGATAGATGTGAGTGATTATGAAAGCGGCCCATTATTAAGTATTGCCATTAGCTGTGTCGGTCGTCGTTTAGTACTAGGACCTCGTACCGAAGAAGAAATTGATGCCGCATTAAATAGTATGCCAGAAGGTACAAAACAAATTGGATTTTATTCCTATGGTGAAATTTCACCGTTAGCAAATGGTCGATGTGATTTACACAATCAAACCATGACACTGACATCGCTTTGGGAACATGCATAGGACTATTCATGCATCGTTTACTTTCACGTCAGCTTAAAAAGCTAAAGATTACTGAGTCAGAAATACCGAATATTGATTTATGGCAAGTGTTTATCGAGCAGATAGATAACGCTTATAACGCTTCAGATCAAGATCGTTATACACTGGAACGGTCCCTGACGATCTCTTCTGAAGAAATGCAGGCGTTATATCTTCGCCAGAAAAAATCCTACGAAAACAGGATGTACTCCATCCTTAATGCCATGCCAGATATTCTCTTCTTACTAACCGAAGACAGTAAATGCATTGAAGTGATGTCTGGTAATAAAGAATACATGGATAAAAATCGGGCGCTGACTGTAGGCAAGTATGCGCATGAAGTTTTTTCTAAAGAGAAGGCTGATTTTTTCTGTGATGTCATCATGCAGGCATTAGATTCCGGGCAATTGGTCGTAGTGAACTATGAGTTAGAGCTCAATGGTGTTACCCGCCAGTTTGAAGGCCGTGTTATGCCTTCGCAGTATGAGGTTGAAGGTAAACGCACAGTGGTATTTATTGCCATCGATATCACCAGGCGTGTTGGAATTGAGTTGCAACAAAAATTGATTGCAACAGTATTTGACAGCTCCAAAGAAGGCATGTTAATTCTTGATAAAAAATTGAGACTGGTTACTGTTAACGAGGCATTTTGTCAGATTAATGGCGAAACAACAAAAACGATTGCTGATGTAATTCCAGCCTTAATTCATAACTTACTCAACAAAGATATTGGTAAGGCAATAAAAAAAGCCATCCGTAACAATGGATATTGGATCGGTGAAGTAGCAGGTCACTACCAGGATGGTAAGTCATATCCGTTATTATTAACGATTAATACGGTGCAAGATAGTTCAGGTGACATAATCAACTATGTTGTTATGCTGAGTGATGTATCGGAGATTAAACGTTCACAGGAGGAATTAGTGCATGTAGCAACGCATGATGCATTAACCCACCTTCCTAATCGGGTTCTTTTTCAGGATCGCTTAGAACAGGCTATTAAAAGGGTAAAGCGAAACAACAGTATTGGCGCACTTTTTTTTCTTGACCTTGATCGATTTAAAAATGTAAATGATAACCTTGGACACCAGGTGGGTGATGAGCTGTTAATTCAGGCTTCTGAAAGACTTAAGTCAGCATGCCGCAGTTCTGATACTTTGGCGCGTTTAGGCGGCGATGAGTTCACTATCATTTTAGACGGTTTAAATAACACTGATCAGCTGGTTTCGATCGCTGAAAAAATACTGGCAGCGTTTAATTTACCATTTGATCTTGGCGGTTATAAATTAGATATTAGCGTAAGTATCGGTATAAGCGTATTTCCGAATGATAGTGCTGATTCTGTCGAACTGATCAAGTATGCCGATACTGCCATGTATTGTGCAAAAGAGTCAGGGCGCAATACATATCAATTCTATACACAAGAACTTGCTACCAATGCGTTTGAATATTTCGCGATTGAAATCGAATTACGAAAAGCATTGGCATGTGATCAATTCTATTTGGTATATCAGCCACAATATAATATTAAAACCGGTGAAATAATTGGTGTCGAAACATTATTGCGCTGGCAACATCCCGAGATGGGCATTATTTCGCCTGCGACCTTTATCCCCATTGCTGAAACATCAGGACAGATCGCTGAAATCGGTGAATGGGTGATTATACAGGCGTGTCGACAAATACAGATTTGGGATAGCTTAGGTCTGCCACAACTTGTTGTCTCGATTAACCTGTCCAGAAGACAATTGGTGATTTCTGACCTGGCATTAAGCGTTCAAAAGATACTGGATGACTATGCAATTGATGGCAGTCGTTTAGAATTCGAAATTACGGAGAGTGCAATTGTTGATAATTATGAGATGGTTTTTAGCAATTTATTAAAATTCAAAAGCATGGGTATCGCGATGGCAATCGATGATTTTGGAACAGGATATTCCTCTTTAGTAAACCTTAAACAATTCCCATTATCGCGCTTAAAAATAGATCAGTCATTTGTACGAGATGTGATTGTAGACACTGATGATGAAGCGATTATTCGTGCGACCATCGCATTAGGTACAAGTTTAGGCTTAGCCATTATCGCAGAAGGTGTTGAAACTGAGGAGCAACGTGATTTCTTACTCAGGGAAGGATGTGAGCAAGCCCAGGGGTACCTTTTCAGTAAGCCGTTATTGGCGGAAGACATGACCGACTTGTTAACGTACAGGCGGCCTGGTGATAACATGAGATGCAGTAGCTCAGGCCATGATTAAAAAGGCTTATGGTGGTACAGTGAATTTGGTTATCTAATAGTTGGTGTAACTATACACTTTGAGCAATTAGCCTGGCTCATAAAAAAACAAACAATCCGAACTAAGGACGTTGCGCCAAATCAGTAACCATTCAATAGTTTTCGATGCCCGCCCCCTGTCACTTACACTGGCGCACACGCTAATAAAGAAGCACCGCTTAGTAGCAACAAGCTGCACAATAAAAAATCCTGACCCCGGTTTTTAATTTAGCGAAACTGGTGACATTCCTGGCAACTGTTGGTTATTTCTGCGGCTTTATAATAAACAGGCGGATTATTGTTGGCAAACATCTTAGCTGTACCAACATCGATGATGAACTGCTCAATATGATCGCTTATGACAAATTGATTCGTTTGTGTATGCCCACCACTGAGACGCGTTGCAGTCTTTTCGAGACTGCTGAGTTCAGCAACGATAAGCCGCTGCTGGACAACGTCTGCGGTCGACGCTTCGGCAACTAACTGATTGAGCCGCACTATGCCGTCACTCATCTCTCGCATCAGGCTCTCCACTTCCCTTTTCTCCAGGTAAGTAAAGTCCTTTGGATAAGTCAGTTTGCGAATTTGAGCACAGCCAACAATACTGGCGGCAAGCACGATTGCCAGCAATGCAATGCAAGACGCGCGACTTAAAGATACATTCATTGTTCATCCTCTATTACATTGTTATTGGCTTCGCTCATGAGCGGGTATATCCGGTCGTTATATCTACAATTAGGGGCAGGACATAACAATTCCCGCAGTCTTTTTATCCATTGCTTATGTGACATTGTCACATTAATTCATGCCTATTTTAAGTGTTATTTATCGCGGCTGAGTCAGATGCAGGTTTTGATTGATTTAAATGTGATGTTAAATCGATTCTTCTTGCACTTTGCTCCATAATTTTTAATAATTTCACTACATTTAATATCGCTTAGGAGTCATTTATGAAAAATCAAAGCCATGATAAAAACCGTCGTGCAATTTTGAAAGGTCTTGCGAGTATCCCCTTGTTTGCCATCGCAGGTTACCAGTCCACTGCCCATGCTGCTATGCTTTCTGCCGATGACCCTACTGCCAAAGCGCTATCCTATACGGCTAAGAGCACGACTGCTGGTCAAACCTGCGCTAACTGTGGCATTTATCAAGGTGGCGCCAACGCTACCGGTGCATGCCCCATATTTCCCGGTAAAGATGTAGCCGCAGCTGGCTGGTGTAAATCCTGGGTTGCCAGGCCCTGATTACAGGCCATTCATAAGCCTTAAAATAAAGAGGATAGATCTTTTTAGTGAATTAAATAGATCTATCCCTTACCCATCACCCTGCCCCCGTCACTCGCTCCCTGCCACAACGGGCGAACATTAAACTGTTAGCTGGAACTGTAAAGAAATCTTTACAACTGACATATAATTTTACAGATCTACTTCAACATAATATTAGAAAAGTAATATAACTAATTGAAATTTAAGAGATTGTAAATAGTTAGTACGTTACTTGCATGTATTACTTACAAAAGACACGCGTTATCGGTGCTGCTACTAAACAAAACAGACGGTAACGCCAAAGGATTCGGCAACATGACCACGTCATATAGGGATGGATGTCGTTTGAATTGAGTAAGGGAGAACCGCTATGCAAGACAATATTGAAAGACACAAGGTGGAGCTCGAGCGCCTAAAACTGCGACTTGTAGAAACAGAGGCTGAATGTGACCGTATTCAACAACGGGTGCGGGCTCTCAAGTTATCGCAGACAAAGGCAGCCATGACAGGCCTGTTGCGTCGCGCAACTGTCGCCGCTGTAATTGTCCTGGCTGTCGCCTCGCTACTCTCCACCGGCGTTTTCCACGACGCGCTAAGCAATGTAAAAGACAACAATAAACCTGAGGTGCCTGCCGTTAGTGCACTGGAGACTGTAACGATGGTAAGCGGTGAGCAGCAGTTGGCAAACGGCAAGAACACGCCACCACGCTCGGGTAAAGAGAAAACCCTTTTCACTAAGGCAAAAGCTGCAAGTCAGCGGCAATGGGGACCCTCGTTGGTGATGCCGGAGACAGAAGCCATCAAACCCTATGTCGTGTTTGACCCGCTGCTGAAGGCACAACAGGAAAATCTGCTGACACTGGGCTTTGACCTGGGAGAGGCGGATGGTTACAAGGGTATGCGTACCCGGCAGGCCATTGCAGAATTTCGTGCCCTGTACCTTCCCGATTCCGGCAAACAGCTAGAGGATGCCGATCTTGCTGTCATCATCGGCATCTATGCGGACCTTGCCCGCAGTGATGCCGCCAGGTTCGGAATTGATCATGGTATCGTTGCAGCCATCCGTCTCAGTAGTGTGCGCACCGGCGTGAACTTCTCGTACCTGATGAAGCTGGCCGCCACTGAAAGCAACTTCAAACCCGCCAGTGAGGCGGCGACCTCGTCAGCAACCGGCATATACCAGTTCACCCACGACACCTGGCTGAATACTCTCAAGATGCACGGCGCAAAGTATGGCCTTGTTGGCGACTACGCAGCGCAGATCGAGTACTACGTGACCCGGTACGGGCAGCAGCGGCCCAGGGTAAGCGACGAATCGATGTACCAGCACCTGCTTGCACTGCGGAAGAATCCCCGCATAGCGGCAATGATGGCCGCGGAAACGGTGCGTGATAATCAGCAAAAACTGGCTTACTCGTTCGATCGTGAACCGACACAGGCCGATCTCTACCTGACCCACTTCCTGGGTGCCGACGCGGCCATCACTTTTTTGCGATCGCTGGAACAAAGTCCCGACGCGCATGCCGTAGAACTGTTTCCCGAAGCGGCAAGCAGTAACCATAACATCTTCCATCCCCAGATTTGTGAGCCGCGCACCGTTGACGAGGTTTATGCGCTGTTCGGAGAGAAATTCACTACCCGCCGCTACGACGACCTCGGCGCCAACTGATCGCCCTGGCAGGTAACAAATGACGGTTATCAAAGCAGCACCATCTCAGGAGCGGTTAGTGAGGATGCACAAGCTTTAGCGATAAATCTCACCGCCCCCTTTTACTCTTCTTTTTTACAGAGGCGCCAAAGCTTTCCATAGCAAGGAGCCGCCACTGATCAACAACAATCCACCAATAAGTGCTAGCTGCTGACGATGGCTTATACCCAGGTGTACTTTGTTGCCTAAATAAAGACCCACGCCAATGACCGGAAGCCCCATTAATAACGCAGTAAACATCTGCTGTTGAAACATCAGGCCCATACTTACAAAGGTGACAAGA
>CAVYHC010000009.1:0-31652 GCA_963768125.1 uncultured Gammaproteobacteria bacterium | reverse complement strand
CTGCGTATTAAACAAGCGCAGTCATTTACCGTTTCCTGCGGACTTATATCTTGAAGGTTCCGACCAGCATCGCGGCTGGTTCCAGTCATCGCTATTAACCTCAACAGCAATCAACGGTGTGGCACCTTATAAAAAAGTATTAACCCATGGTTTTACGGTGGATGCCCACGGTAAAAAAATGTCGAAGTCATTAGGCAATGTTATCGCCCCGCAAAAAATAGTCGGCACCCTGGGTGCAGACATCTTGCGTTTATGGGTAGCCAGCAGCGATTACACCAACGAAATGACCGTATCGGATGAAATATTAAAACGCAGCGCTGACGCCTATCGCCGCATTCGAAATACCGCGCGTTTTTTACTGGCCAACTTAAACGGTTTCAACCCGGCGACAGACAAACTGGAAAATGACGAATTACTTTCACTTGATCGCTGGGCTATTGCACGATGCCTGGAATTGCAAAATGAAATCATCGAGGCCTACAAAGAATTTAATTTCCATTTAATTCACCACAAATTACAGCACTTCTGCACGGTTGATCTTGGCGGCTTTTATCTTGATATTATCAAAGACCGCCAGTACACAACGCAATCAGACAGCATTACTCGACGTTCCGCACAAACCGCTTTGTACCATATCGCTGAAGCGATGTGCCGCTGGATAGCGCCCATTCTCACGTTTACTGCGGATGAACTATGGAAAGCCATACCCGGAGAGCACAGTGACTCGGTGTTACTTGAAAACTGGTACCTGAATTTATCGGCCTTGGATAAAGAAGAAAAAATGAACATGGCCTTCTGGCAAACCATCCTTGAAGTTCGCTCCGCGGTAAGCAAAGAACTCGAAACCTTGCGTGCAGACAAAACCATTGGCTCGTCACTCGATGCCGAAGTAACGCTGTATGTTGAGACAGAGCTAAAAGAAAAACTTGAGTCATTAAAAGAAGAATTACGTTTTGTATTGATCACCTCCGCCGCCGGCGTAAAAAATATCAACGAAGCGGATGCTGATTGCATTGCAGCTACTATCGATTGTGGTAATGGCGATACTCAAACAATAAAAATTAAAGCCAGCGCCTCTAAACATAAAAAATGCGTGCGCTGCTGGCATCACCAGGAAGACATTGGCAGCAACAGCGAACACCCGGAACTTTGCGGGCGCTGCGTTGAAAATGTCGAAGGTGATGGCGAAAAACGAGTGTTCGCCTGATGATTTTTTTCATTTACAGCTAAGCCGACAATCTTTTCTCAGCCAGATGAAGATATTAAATTTATTTTATGAAGTGGTTATGGCTTTCAGTATTAACGGTTGTACTTGACCAGTTAACAAAAAAAATTGCGGAAGCAGAATTAGTTTTGCATAAAGCACTAGCGGTTTTCCCGGGGTTTAACTTTACCTTGATGTATAACAAAGGCGCCGCCTTCAGCTTCTTAAGTGATGCCGGAGGCTGGCAACGGATTTTTTTCGTTATCATTTCAAGCGTAATCAGTATCTTTCTTTTTTTCTGGTTAAAACAAATCAGTGGCGATGACAAACAAAAAAATAACCTGTTACTGCAAATCGCTATAACATTTATTCTCGGCGGCGCGATTGGCAACCTGATCGACCGTGCACTAACGGGTCAGGTTGTCGATTTTATACAGGTTTATTACGCCAGTTATTACTTCCCTGCTTTCAATATTGCTGATTCAGCGATTACGCTGGGCGCGGGTTTGTTAATACTGGACATGTTTTTGGAAACCAAACGCAATAAGAATCAATGAATAATGAATAATGAATAATGAATAATTTTCTCTTAATAGCAAAGCACAAAACCATCTCATACAGACGACTCTTCACCTTCTCGTTGCCACGCGACGGCGTGCGAATGAGAGCAACCCTATAAAAATTATGGCAGATGAAATAAACATGCGTAGCCTGGTTTTAATGCATTACAGCATTCAGCTAAGCGATGGCAGTGTCATTGAAAGCAGTTTCGATGATGAGCCTGTGGAAATAACCATGGGCAATGATGATGTCACTGACGGTATGGAACTTGCCATTTTTGGTTTAAATGAAGGCGATACGCAGACCCTGACACTCACTGCCGAGCAGGGTTTTGGTCTTCGTGACGAGGACAATATACACGCTATGCCGCTATCTGACTTTCCTGAAGATCTGCCACCCGAAGTTGGCGCGTCCTATTCTTTTGAATCACCCGAAGGTGATGATATTCCCGGTACCGTTGTCGGCCTTAATCAAGACAGTGTAGAAATCGATTTTAATCACCCGCTTGCCGGACAGGAAATTGTCTTCACGGTGAATATCCTGGGCGTCAATAACGCACAGGCAAAAATCGATATAAACTAAACAATGAATATTTATCTCGTCAATCCACGCGGTTTTTGTGCCGGTGTTGATCGTGCAATAGAAATTGTTGAACGCGCCCTGGAAATATTCTCTGCACCCATCTATGTACGCCATGAAGTCGTCCATAACCGTTACGTAGTTAACGACCTGGTAAAAAAAGGTGCGGTATTTGTCGAGGAGCTCGACGAAATTCCTGATGGCGCGACTGTTATATTTAGCGCGCACGGCGTTTCTCAGCAGGTACGTAATGAAGCACAGCAAAGAGACTTGCGTATTTTTGACGCCACCTGTCCGCTGGTGACAAAAGTGCATCTTGAAGTCGCCAGGCATGAGCAAAAGTCTGAAGATGTTATTTTAATTGGCCATGCCGGGCACCCGGAAGTAGAAGGCACACTGGGGCAATACAACGCTAACCCGAACAGCAATATTTACCTGGTAGAAACGATCGAGGATGTAACCAGGCTGCAGGTTAAAAACCCACAGGCATTGGCCTACGTCACACAAACCACGCTGTCCGTTGATGATACGAGAAATATCATTGACGCATTACGCAATAAATTCCCGAACATCAAAGGCCCACGTAAAGATGACATTTGTTATGCCACACAAAACCGGCAGGATGCAGTGAGAGAACTGGCGGACAAAGTGGATGTATTCCTGGTCATCGGCTCGGCCAACAGCTCCAACTCAAACCGTTTACGTGAACTCGCTGAAAAACAGAATGTTGATGCGTATTTAATTGATGGTGCTGAAGATATTAATAAGACCTGGTTTGATAAAGCACAGTCTATTGGTGTCACTGCCGGTGCTTCTGCACCCGAGGTGCTGGTGCAGCAAGTTATAACTGCACTGCAGGCGTTATTTGAAACCACCATCATCACCAATGAAAAGGCAACTGAAAATGTACATTTTCAGTTGCCAAAAGAATTGCGCTTTTAGTCTTTAATTAAACCATTAAAAACTATTTGAGCAACTATTTACCAGCACATAGCAGCAGTTGCTGCTGCGCCTCCAGCCTCACTTTTCTGACCTAAAGAATTCAGCGTTAAGGTCTTTTGCCCGGTATCCTTAGGCGTTGCGGTTAATGTATAAGCAAATAAAGTAGCGGCCGGTACGGCTAATGTATACAAACCGTCCGACGTTTGGTCACTGCCCACGGTCCCTGTAGCACCGACAGTGGCGCCTACATAGGTATCATTATTCATATAAAATTCCTCCATACGCCCCGCAAGTGACAGCAATGAATCGATGCCATCAGCACATTGCGCTTTTTTCATATGCGAGACATAGGATGGATACCCTACCCCGGCCAGGATGCCGATGATTGCAATCACAATCAACAGCTCCACCATGGTAAACCCTGTATTGTACTTTTTCATTATTTTTCTACCTCAAACCAGTAGGTTTTACGGACGCCCAGACCTAAATCTGCCGCCTTACATTCCGTACCAACACACAAGGTTGGTTCACCGCCCTTGGTAATAATAACGTTGGGTGTTGGCGGAATACCACCACGTTTCAGCTTGATATGACGCTGCGGTCTTTTATCAATACTTTGTGGATAGGCCGGTGTCGCATCTAAAAGATCAAGGAAGAAGACTTTACCTAAACCGATATTTGGCTCACAACTGCTGGTTGCAGCAAATACATTTGGCGTATAGGTAGAAACAATAGCAACGCCTTCAAGAATCAATGCTTCAGACAGACCCTTTTCACCCAACCAGGTGCCTGGATTATCTTCATCTTCAAGATCAATGTACCAGCCCTCCGCACCTTCAATATTGGCCAGTTCCGCTTTCCTGGCAACATCATCAGCACCATCACCACCGGCAAGATTATCGGTTGCATCATGCAAGTCAGACTCGTCCAGAGTGGCATAACCTGTCGAAATCAAACTGGTGTCTCTGTCTTTTATCATGTAGATACGGTCACGAATCGTGGTATCTAAGGGATGCGCTCTATAGCCAGAACTAATCACCAGCGCATGATACTTGCCATCTTTTGCATTCACCAGGGCAACATCGGGAGGATAATAAAAACGTCGAGCATCTATCGCTGCGCTACCGGCAATGTCAGCAATTCTGCCACCCGTAATAGAAGCGCTTAATGCATTACCATTGGTATTATTGATATCAAAGCGGAAGATCTGTCCACCCATATCAGCCGCATACAAGCGATCGACAAAACCATCACCACTGATATCCAACGGTTTTATACGTGCCGGAATACTGTATTTCATGTCTGCTGTCAGTGAAGCACCAATATCACGCGCAGACCATAAACGCGCGCCGCTAACAGCATCTGCAATATAAACCGTTCGACCTTCTGCATCATTCGTTCTGGTTAATGCACTATCCTGCACCGTATCGTAACCACCACCAAAGATTAAAACGTCTTTTTCAACACTACCATCTTTTATTTTTTCTACATTAACGGTAGACCAGGTTTGCGCCAGGTCAGTGTAAGCACCGGTACCACCTTTAATCACCCAGAGTAAATCAGGGCTGCTTCTGTCAGTAACATCCAGTGCATAAATATTTTTACCACCACGACGCATACTGACATAAAGATAGACATGATCGCCATCTGCCGCATTAATCGAACCGTCATCATTAGCATCGTTCACCCATGCGACCACATTACCGTCGAGACCATATTGTTTTTTACCGCCTAAATCTTCCATCACCCTTGGTAATTCAGACAATAATTCCTGCGGAACAAAGGAGAATAATTCCGCACCGGTTGTGGTATCAACGGCATGCAAATAACCATCGTTGGTTGCAACATACGCCACCAGATCGGGAGCGAGAAGTGTGCCGCCATACTGCACCAGTGCAGGTTCAGCATGCAATGGGTCACCCATTTGTGCACGAACATCGCTATAAGTATTCGCCGCGCCAAACTGGCTCATCGCATCCAGACCGGACGCCCAGTTCAACACGGTATCACGGTATGGCGTAACCCCGACGATAGGGGGAGTTAACACGATATCAAGGAGCGCATCTGTGAGGCTGGCATTTGCCGGATCAAGCGCATTTGATGCTGCGCTTAATACTTTATTTGAAGGCACATTAACACCATCGGTATCGGTATACGTTCCCGTGAAGGTATAAACATTCCGCGTGGTGGTTAATTCATTTGCCGCGCCGCCTAAAGCAACTTCTTTACCATCGGGCGAACCGCTCACCACTGATGACCAGAAACTTAAAGCCGAGTCACCGAAAAAGCCTGTCGCTGGGTCAACCGCGTCAGCATTTAACGCGTCAGCAATAAACGGTAGATCTTCTGTGGTATCACCATCGCCATCCAGATCACCGGTATCGACAGCAAATTTGAGTTTGTATTTTTTCAAGTTACCATCCCAGTGATTGCCATCCGCCGGTTTGAATAATGTAAAATACAAATCATCCAGATGTGTTGAACGGTTGAATGCGTTCACTGAAACCGCGGGCGAAGAAAACGTGGTATTCACTTTTAAGGTACTGGCAATAATTTTATTGAAAATATCAATCAGCTCCGCCTCGTTTTTAGCCGGGTAGAAATCACCACCGCCTTTTTTACCCGCATCTGTCATTAACTGCACGGCACCCGCATCGGCTAATTCAAAACCAATGGTATGGGTAGTAATATTTTGCATGCCGTTATGCGCCGTATTCGACGCGTCCTCAGCCACGTCTTTGGTATTTGCCCATTGCGTTAACTCATCCAGACAATTGTCTGCGCTTGAGGTATCTGAACTGAAAGCATCGGGGTTATCCCAGGTACTAACAGTATTGTTCTTACAGGATCCCGTATTAAACCCGGTTAATTGACTTTTTTGCGCGACCTCAAGGTCATCCTTTCTGGGTATACCGTCACTTAACAGAACAATATAGTTTTTGTCGCATTCCGAACTGATGGGCGAGTTATAGTATTTGGTGCCGGTTGAGGTATAGGTTGCGCCTGTCTGATTTTTCGGTGTAGACATCTCACCGTAGTGTGCCGCTTTACCACCAAAATATAATAACGCCTCATAATAAACTTCTGATAATGGCGTATAACCATTGGCGTTTAAAGCGCTTAAACGCGAGAAAAAGTCATTTCGATCTGCCCCTACATCTTCAATAGGATATATAACAGGGCCGCCTTCAGCATCTACATTAAAGCGCATCAAACCAATATCAACTTGTGTATTACCCCGCACCATAATCTCAACCGCTGATTTCACCTGCTCAAGGTAAGATTTTTCTACCAGCTCAGCGGGAAGAGGTGCCCAGTTGACATAGTTAACATAATTACCATCGAATAATTGAAAATTACCGCCACCGCCAGCCCACACAGCATGCGGCACGGCAGGATTAGGTGGCACAATCCCCGTGTAACCGGTGCCACCATCTTTTATGTATTCTTTGTTGCTTCCGTTTGCGGTGCTGTTGCCACTATCCGAAATACATTCCACCTCGTAATCACGTTCGGCAGTGGTACCAATCTTGAGCTCTCGCCATTTATTCTTTACGCTATCATACTGCGCCAGCTGGTCAGAATAAGTGCCAATCATTAACAAAGCACCATCCTGCGGCGGACTGATTTTTGTGCCGTCTGCCTCGTATCCTGTAACCGCGTGATCACAGGCCAGGGCGGATCGATTGAAATAATCCGTAATGCCGCTTGCACAGTTGGGCATTTTTCCATCGTCGACAAAATAAATACCGTTTGCGACACAACTACCGGCATATGCCGTCGCGTCGTTATATGAAGGCTTTACCCAGCTCTTGGTGCCCATACTGCCTGAAGTATCAACAATAAACATGATTTTCGGATTTGACGCTGAGCCGCTCGCACTGGCAGTCGTATATATTTCTATATCATCTGCTGTTGCTACAGGAACCAGCGAACTGCTAAGCAATAAACCGGCAAAAACCGCCTGAATATGATTATATTTTTTCATAATAACACCTACCTATTTTCTCTCTGGCCAGAACCAGGTTTATCATTCTGGCCTATCCTGGTTTATTACTAATGTTTATTATCAACGTTTATCACCAACGTTAATTACCAATATTTTTTATCCACAATTATTTTTTACTATTATTACCAGCGTATATATTGCACTTCCTGCGTTTCCGGATTAAAGGAAACCATGACAAACTCACCGGCCTGACTTCTGGCCTCCAGAATACCGACATCGACACCGTTAATACTGGCTTTTGAGTTTTTGGTAATTTTTACCATATTAAAATCACAGCCTTCACAATAAACATCTTTAACAATGCCGGTGCCATCAGCCGACAGCCTGACATTCGACGTATCCGTTTCAAAAACTTTGAAAGGCATTTTCTCAGCCAGCACATTAAAACTAAACATTAAAAGCAAAAGCATTAACACGCGATTTATATTTACTATTGTTGAATTCATTGTTTTTTCCTCATCAATCACTCAAATTAATTCTGTTGTTATTACTCACAGGCGGCTGCAGGAAAACGAATACCCTGCGACTGTAGAGAAGTCGCGCTGCCCGTTGCATTCGAACCGCTACCCGATATATCAAAAAAGTTATAACTAAACCCCTTGCCCTCTTCCAGGCTGCTGCCAACACCGACAGAACATCCCGCGTAAACGGCTGATGCTGTCAGCGCAGACGCATTGGCCAGCACATGCGTAACAATCTGTGGCGTAGGGTCACTGGTCTGGAAATTGATTAATGCGGCACCGCCACTTGATACCGCAAACTCAAGCAATGACTGCACGGCATTAAATGCGACTTGATGCTGCTGTGCATTAGCGGTCGATTTTAATTCCATATTCGAGCTGTTCATCGACGACACACCAATTAAGGTCATCACCGCAAGTAAAACCAGCGCTAGCACTAAAACAAAACCACGCTGCTGTTTATTTTGTTGTCGAACTGTTTGTTTTTTTAAACACATAATCTTTCTCTAAATCTACCTTTATGAAGCCGCTTTAGTTGTACACGTTATATCTGCTTAAGATTTCTTAAATTCACCACACTGGTGACCATAAAATAGCGAAAATCATCCTGACCGCCTAACGTTACTGCCGGTGCACCCGCCATAGAAAATGATTTCGCTGTATTAACACCTGTTTGCTGCTCATCAGAGCGCATCATTAACCAGATCTTGGCGGCGTACACAGCCGACCAGTCTGTTACATCATTGGGATTAACATAACGGTCTATCTCTAAATCGCCATCAACATCTTCACCAAATTGCACCTGTAAATCAGTGACTCCGGAAATTAATGTTTGATTCTGTAACGCAGGCGCGTTGGCCAGTGACACCCGACGCAAGGATGGAATGCCGTCACCTATCGCGTCGGTATAATTACTGATGTAATAAACATAAGCGTGCAGCTCATGATTTGTTGTTAACGGACTGGTGTCATAGGCATTAATAACCGGCTGTGGACTGCCTATAAATATTCGACCATTAATAAAATTACTGCGTACATAGGCCTGATTGGCTAATAAAGCAGCCGGTATCGTTGGGTCTGCATAGCGTATTTCCAGAGTATCGGTGCCGCCCAGATAAGCCTCACTGCCTGGTATACAGGTAAGCGCATACGGGTTACCGGCAGTATGATCGGTAGCAAAAACGGCTCGAGATAAATCGTAATACCAGCCCACAGCACAATCACCAACTATTGCTGCTGGCGGTGTATCACCGGAAGCTGTCGCAACACAAGCCGCGTCGGTAGACTTACAGTCAATCAATCCGCCCACATTGGTACCGCCCCAATTGCCAGCATGTCGCAAATCATAGGCAATCATATCAATCGCAAATCGTGCATCTGCCACCATATCCATTTGCACTTCGTTTTTCGCCTGCGTTTTACGCGAGCCTGAATGCAATGAAAACGCACCACTAACAACCACCAGGCCAATGACCATAGCCACCAATAATTCAATCAGTGAAAAACCAGTTGACTGTTTTTTGCTCTTCATTACCATCGTTTTAACCTTTACCTTTAACATGGAATCGCAGTACAAATGTTTGCAGTTGTTGTATAGGTTTTATCAACACTGCCTGAAGCATCTTTATCACGCTCCTTCCAGCTCACGTCAATTTTTACTGTCGCCATTTTTGAAGGCGCAACGGCAGCGGTTACCGTAACCGTTGTTGTTGCTGCACCAGGCAAACCGGCGGTTAAATTTTGCGTCCACCAGAAGACATCATCCTGCGCCAGCTCGACCGCAGTACAGTCCTTTGTTCCAGTACATGCATTGTTCATTCCAGCAACTGCGTACGTTGCCAGTGCTGTCGGATTTGCGCGCATGCTTTCAAATAATTCTTCTACTTTCATCATGGCAACAGAGCCATAAACCGCGGTTTTACCGGCTTTAAGAGAAACCGCCTGCAGCGAAGCGATACCTAACATGCCGATAGAAAGAATCAGAAAACCTAACAGCGCTTCTAATAAAGTAAAACCTCTGTGCTTTAAGATTTGGCTATTTTGATTGCTCATGGTTTTATATGATTTTATGGACATGTGATCACCGCCGCATTGTCAGAAACACGTACTCGGCCTGATAGGCTTAACACCACCGCACGCGAATCAATCGTGCTGCCGCCAGTATCCAGACTGCACAAGCTAAAGACACCCGACTGCGATGCCCCGATTACACTCTTCGGCTGGCCACGTGAACTGAAGGTAAATGAATTAATGGCAGCAGCATTAGGATCCAGGCCCGCTACCGTTAACTGATTATCGGTGAAAGCGTCATGTACACGTAACAAACAATCGGTATTGGGTGCCAGTGCATGCTGCACCGGTGCCAACAAGATCACCGTTGCCATCGACAAAAACGATCCAGCCATTTTCCCAGCTGCCAGTGTTTGTGCAAGTTGCGCCGTCACTGCTTTCACAAATACTCACTCTTGAGTTTAGTTTAATCGCTTCACTGCGCGCGACATGCAACGCTGAAATCAGCTCATTGGTAGCAGCAATAAGCTGATTGCCCTGCATAAAGGTTTTTAATGACGGCACGCCCACCATCAGCAAAATGCCCACGATGAACAGGGTTATCATCAGTTCTATTAACGTAAATCCGGTATGCTTTTTCATGATTCTAATTTAAGACCAGTTTTAATGATTTACCAGCAGATAGTGACGGGCAGCGCTTTATTGCAGATAAATGGTGCTTTAACTGGCAAATCGCACTGAAAACAAGCGTCGTTTTAATCATTTTTTTATTATTATTTTCAATTATCAAATACAATTTTAGTCCATAATGGCAATTATTCGCCTTATCGCAGCGTAAAGATCCCATAAAATCCATTAACCAGCACTGATAAAAACACTATGAACTTAGATAGAGTCAGCTCAGGAAAAAACATTCCTGACGAAATTAACGTCATTATTGAAATACCGGCGCACAGTGACCCGGTCAAATACGAAGTGGACAAAGAAACCGGTGCCATGTTTGTCGATCGTTTTATGAGCAGCGCCATGTTTTACCCCTGTAATTATGGTTATGTGCCGCACACGTTATCCAAAGACGGTGACCCAATTGATGTACTGGTAACAGCACCGGTGCCTTTAATCGCCGGCTCTGTGATTCAGTGCCGCCCGGTTGGCGTGTTGAAAATGACCGATGAGTCCGGTGATGATGCCAAAATACTCGCGGTGCCCATCGATAAGCTGTGCCGGTCTTTTCGTCAGGCCAAAACCATTGACGATATGCCGCCCATGTTACTCGAGCAAATAGCGCATTTCTTCGAACATTATAAAGACCTGGATGAAGGCAAGTGGGTACGTGTCGAGGGCTGGGGGGATCTTGATGATGCGAAAGAAGAAATCATGTCCAGCGTCGCCATGTATATAGACGCACCGGTTAAACCAAACTTTTAATAAAAATAGTTGTGAAGATAGTTATAAGTTTTAAGTCGTAAGTTTTAAGCTTTTACTTATAACTTATGACTTATGACTATCTTTGGTCTGGTGCCGGAAGGGAGAATCGAACTCCCAACCTCGTCATTACGAATGACTTGCTCTACCGATTGGAGCTATTCCGGCCAATATATTCAGCGCTAACTAGTGCACAGCACCAACGCTATAGGGTCCGGTATCACACCAGGGCTTTTTCCCCAGCACAATATCAGCGATTAATTCTGCCGACGCCGCGCCCAGTACGATACCGTTTCTAAAATGACCGGCATGCATATACAGGCCGGCGATGTCGTCATGCTGGCATATATACGGGATGCCTTTTTCTGTGCCTGGGCGTAAACCTGCCCATTGCCTTTCCACAGGCAACTCCGCTAACAAAGGAACCAGCGCTACCGCTGCCTGATGCAGCTCTGCATACGCCGACTGGGAAATGGTTTTATCAAAACCGATTTTTTCAAGCGTACTGCCGGCCAGTATGCGCCCATCCTTTCGCGGAATAATATAATGCCCTTGCGAGAGCACGATACGTTTTACCCGATCAGGATCGCCTTTATACATGATCATCTGGCCTTTTACCGGAACCACATCAAGCGCAGACCGGGTCACACTAAACTGCGCACTCCAGGCGCCACTGGCAACGATGACTTTATCAGCAAGCAGTGTTTGCTGCGCCATTTTCACGCCGGACACTTTATTATCTTTAACCAGTATTTCTTCAACCGCAGCATACTCCTGGTAGGGTATCGATAACTGATCAAATGACGCTTTCAAGGCGTTCACTAATTTCGGGTTTCTAATTTGCAGGATATCGGGCATCCAGGCGCCGTTATCTACCGCGTCACCAACAGACGGCTCAATCTCTCGAACAGCAGCAATGCCTTTTTTAAAACTTAACGGCACTGACCATTTTTTTGCCCAATCAGCAATTTCCTGCGGATTATCACCCTGTTTTTCATTAAGTACCGTCAACAAACCGCTGTTGATTAATTCACAGTCCAGGCCTGTTTCCTGATAAAGCGCGTTAACTAACTCAGGATATATTTTTTTACTGCGCTCAGCCAATACATTAACCGCATCATCATATCGCCATGGGTAAAGCGGTGAGACTATTCCGCCACCGGCCCAGGAGGATTCACCGCCAAGCTGCCCTTTATCCAGCAACAGAACATCAACGCCCTGTAAAAACAACTGGCGCGCGGTCAACAAACCGATAACGCCACCACCGACAATAATGCAATCTGGCATAAGCTATTTATTTATGTGGGAATTAGCGGGTTTTAACATGGCATAAAAAAAGCAACGTGGAATCGTTGCCTTATATTACAGAATTAAATCGGCAGTTTAAACCGCTCAATGCTTATTCTAGAAATTATTCACAGCGAGAACTCGCCTGGATACTCACAGGCGAATGTTCGATATATTTTTGGCAGTAACAGCGATGCTCGCCTTTATCCCAAAATTTCTTGCAGACATTAAGCATTTTTTGCGTAATTTCATCATTAATCTGGGCTTGCTTGGCCTGACTGGCGGCAATGGCGGCAGCTTCGGCCTGAAGAATCTGTTCCTGTTTTAACTTTTCAGCGAGGGCTTTCTGTTTTTTCTCTTCCGCCAGTTTGCGTTGGCGATTTTTTTCAGCCAGCAGTTTTTTTTCTTTGGCGTGTTCCTGATCCACTAATGCTATCACCTCGTTTTCTGCATTGTTTTTCGCTACGGCATCATCACAATTATAGTCAACTGATTTTATATTATTGTATTTTTTCGGCGCCTGTACCTGGCATATTTTAATCACCTTTTTAGCTACCGGCTATTTCCACTGTTTTTTCAGCAACGGCCGCCAGCACTGGTTCGGGCCTGGCATTTAATGCGACAATCATTTCTTTAAAGTCGCTGATATCGTAATTTAAATCTAATGGTGTTCTGAAAGGTTTAAGCATTATTGATAAACGATTAGCCTGCAGCAAAGTCATTAATGTCTCTTTATTCAGGCGCATCATAAAACTGCCTGTTTCACCATCAATGCTACAGATATTTTTCTTCACCACTAAACCTTGCTGTAAAAATCGATTATGGCGCTGCTGATTTAGCAGGCACCATTTAAATAACGGCAGCTGCTTGCCATCAATTTTTACGTTTTTAATTTCCAGCTGACTAAACGTTTTGGGATTCAAGCCATTAATATCACTGCTTAGCATTAACTTGAGCTGTTTATTATCAAACTGCAAATGATAGTAACTGTCTTTTTGATCACTCGCCGTTTTTGTCGCGATTACTGCTTCTTTATCAATTTTCCAGCTTATCTCTTTGCCAATAGTCAACGACGCATTTTTAGCAAACGGATTATCGCTTTGCGCCGACGAAACATTTAAGCTAATGCTATATAAAATAAAAAAAGAAGCTAAAAACCGGCTAAACATAAAACTATTCCATATTATTTATACGCACTATCAATTCGCTTGTAATAGAATTACTGACTAAGCGTTGAAAACACATGTTTTAAAATGCATGGTAAAGCGCATGGATTTATATAATTATTGATTAAATCTATAGCACAATCTTGATGATTTTCAGCATATGCGTAACGAATGGGCCTAAAACGGCGCCTCCAGGGAAAATTTAAGCCATGATTATTATCCTTAACGGAGAAAACCGAGATATCGATAACAACACCACGGTTGCTCAGCTGCTGCAAAGCCTGAACCTGACCAATAAACGACTGGCGGTAGAAATCAATCAGCAGATAATAAACCGCAGTGACTTTAACAGTTACAAATTCAATGAGTTAGATAAAGTTGAAATTGTCCAGGCCATCGGTGGCGGCAGTCTTTGAGTTTTATAAGTGTCACAGAATTTATCGCTCAAATTTAAGCCGACACTGCTTTATCGTGTTTAAAATCAAGTAGAATAAACCGCTTTTAATGCCCTGTTTTTATCCCAGTGACGACGGCGCCCAAAGTATACGGTTCAAATTAAATGTCTGACACAACCCTCGACAATAAACTGCAGATTGCAGGCAAATCTTACTCTTCACGTTTACTGGTCGGTACCGGCAAGTACAAAGATAATGAACAAACACGTCTTGCGCTGGAAGCAAGCGGCGCTGAAATTATCACCATCGCGATCAGAAGAACGAATATCGGGCAAAATCCCGACGAACCGAACCTGCTGGATATTTTGCCGCTGGATAAATACACACTACTGCCAAATACCGCGGGCTGTTATAACATTGATGACGCAGTTCGCACATGCAAACTGGCGCGTGAACTGCTGGGCGGACATAAGCTGGTCAAACTGGAGGTGCTGGGTGATGAAAAGACCCTGTTCCCCGACACCATACAAACATTAAAAGCCGCACAAATTCTGGTCGATGATGGTTTTGATGTCATGGTATACACTAACGACGACCCGCTGATTGCCAAAGAGCTTGAGAATATTGGCTGTGCTGCGGTTATGCCGTTAGCTGCACCGATTGGCTCAGGCCTGGGTATACGCAATCCATACAACATTCTGACCATTATCGAAAATGCCAATGTGCCTATTCTGGTTGATGCCGGTGTCGGTACCGCCTCGGATGCGGCGATTGCAATGGAGCTCGGTTGTGACGGCATATTAATGAATACCGCCATTGCCGCGGCACAAAATCCTGTGCTCATGGCTTCCGCCATGAAAAAAGCCATTGAGGGCGGACGTGAAGCTTACCTGGCAGGACGTATGCCTAAAAAGCGTTTCGCCTCTGCCTCTTCACCCCTTGAAGGCACTTTTTTCTAGGCCCCGTTAACGCTAAACATCGAGTTTGTTGTGCCCGTAAAAACGACCCAAGTAACCATCCACCAAGCAATCCAGTGAGTAATCCTGCACAAGGGACAACGAAATACCGGGCCATAAAAAGCTTTGTCCTGCGCCAGGGACGACTGACCGCTGCCCAGCAAAAAGCACTGCATCAGCACTGGTTGACCTACGGTATCGATTACACAGAACAGCCCTTAATTTTCAACCAGCTATTTGCTAATGAGCATGAAGTGGTTCTCGAAATCGGTTTTGGTAATGGCGAATCCTTGCTGCAGCAGGCAAAAAACCAGTCACACCATAACTTCATCGGCATTGAAGTGCATGGCCCTGGCGTGGGTCATTTAATACACCATGCCCAAACAGAAGGCATTGAAAATATTAAGGTTATTCGCCATGATGCGGTTGACGTATTAACCCATCAAATTGCCGATAACTCCTTAAACAAAGTACAGCTGTTCTTTCCTGACCCGTGGCACAAAAAGCGCCATCATAAACGGCGCATTATTAACCCCGACTTTATTCAATTGCTGCATAAAAAATTAAAAACCGGCGGCTTTTTCCACATGGCGACGGACTGGTTACACTATGCAGAGCAAATGCTCGAACAGCTGGATGCAGCGGAAGGATTTATCAATACTTCAGGCAAAGGTTGTTACTCAAAAACCAAAGCCGATCGCTATGAAACAAAATTTGAACGCCGCGGACTCCGCTTAGGCCATGGCGTCTGGGATTTGATCTATGAGAAGCAGTAAAAACCCAAAGTCACATTCACTAATTTATTGATTTACTGATAGTTTTTTTATTATATCGGTACTCGTTTTTATAATTAGCAGAAAAAGGATACAATAGCGCACTTTTTTCAGCGCAGTACCTGCATAGCAACTGCCTGCTGTAGCGAATTTTAGTCATTTGGAGAATTAAACATGTCTCAGAAACACCCCATTGTTGTTGTCACCGGTTCATCTGGTGCAGGCACGTCTACGGTAAAACATGCATTCGAGCAAATTTTTATCCGCGAAAAGATCAGCCCTGTCATTATCGAAGGCGACAGCTTTCACCGCTACGATCGTGCAGCAATGAAAGACGCCATGATCACTGCCGAAAATGAAGAAAACCATAACTTCAGTCACTTTGGCGCTGAAGCCAACCTGTTCGACAAGCTGGCAGAGTTATTTGCCTCATATGGTAAAACCGGTGGCGGTCAGAAACGTCTGTATCTGCACAGTGATGAAGAAGCCGCTGCTTATGAAGGATTAAACCCGGGCCAGTTCACACCATGGGAAGACATCCCTGCGGGATCTGACATCATGTTCTACGAAGGATTACATGGTGGCGTGGTCACTGACGATGTCGACATTGCGCAACATGTTGACCTGTTAGTTGGCGTTGTACCCAGTGTTAACCTGGAGTGGATTCAGAAAATTCACCGCGATAACGCAGAACGCGGTTACTCTGAAGAAGTGATTGTTGATACTATTCTTCGTCGCATGCATGACTATGTAAAATATATTACCCCTCAGTTCTCACGTACCGACATCAACTTCCAGCGTATCGCCACGGTTGACACCTCAAATCCGTTTATCGCGCGTGATATTCCAACGCCGGACGAAAGCTTTATTGTTATTCGCTTCAAGGATCCAGACAAATTCAATATCGTTTTCCCCGATCTGTTAGACATGATTCCTAATTCATTCATGTCACGCCGTAACACGATTGTTGTGCCGGGCGGTAAAATGGGCTTCGCGATGGAACTGATATTGACACCAATCATCCACAACATGATTGAAGCTTCAAGATAGATAGATTTATTTATTAAGCTGTATCCTAAAGGCCGGTTTTCCGGCCTTTTTATATCCACGGATGGATTGTATGCCACAAGGAGCCAGGGATGGCGATGTGGTGAATATCCATGGATGGATCCATGCCACAAGGAGCCAGGGATGGCGATGTGGTGAATATCCATGGATCACACTGATCATTCGAAATCATTAAAAGCATTAGTCCGCAGATGGTCGTTCCTACGGTCTTTATACCCTGACATAGGCATCCATGATATATTTATTCACGTGTACACGAAAGGCATCCCAATTTTTTCACCCCGTCGAAATACATGAACACTTTTTTTCATGTAGCTAGCCACGGTGACAGCACAGAGACCGTATTACAGGACTGTTTACAACAACTGGTTAACTGTCCACCTAGCGCCAACTTTGGCTTTATCTATGTTTCTGACCTTATTGCCGACTCATTAAAAGACATCCTTCATCACTGTAAAATCACCAGTGGCATTAAACACTGGGCAGGCTCATTAGGCATCGGCATCATCGCTAATGGCAAGGAAGTTTATGATCAACCGGCAATCAGTTTATTGTTATGCCAGTTTGATGAAACGCAGTTCAACATTCTCAGGCCGGTGACCAATGTTAATGAACTGGCAGAAAATGCTGTGGTGCCTGATAACAGTGAAACCTGTTTTGCCTTTTTGCATGCCGACGGCTATCTCGAACAGGCGCAAAGTTTAATTTCTCACATTACAGAAAACGTCAATAACTGTTTTCTCGCGGGCGGTTTCACCTCTTCGCGTAGCTCACAATTGCAGGTCGCTGACGAGGTAGCATCCAACAGTATTTCCGGCGTAATATTTTCTGAAAAAATCCCGATAATCACCAACCTGACTCAAGGTTGCTCACCATTAGGTGGCAAACACCTGATTACTCAAGCCGAAGAAAATGTTGCTTTCAGCCTGGACCACAAACCTGCGCTCGATGTTTTTTATAACGATATAGGTGAAGTATTATCCCGCGATATAGAAAAAGCAGCCTCCTACGTTTTTGCGGGTTTATGTGTTGCCGGCAGTGACAAAAGTGATTACATGGTAAGAAGCCTGGTTGGTATTGATCAGGAAAGAAAAGTATTTGCCATTAATGATTATTTAATTGAAGGCGAAGAAATATTATTTTGCCGACGCGACGGTAACACCGCCAGAAGTGACATGATCAACATGCTGCAACACATAAAGAAACGTTTAAGCACACAACCGAAAGGCGGCATTTATGTCTCCTGCCTGGGACGAGGCCGTGAACAGTTTGGCGATAATTCGGAAGAGATAAAAATGATACACCAGGAATTAGGCGACTTTCCGTTAAGCGGATTTTTTGCCAACGGTGAAATCCACCATAATCATGTTTATGGTTATACTGGCGTACTGACGCTCTTCCTTTAACGCGATAAATCCATGCAACAGATTTTTTCCAAAATCCATCCTCATATAAATCTTGTTGATTCACATTGCCACATTGATTTTGAAGTCTTTGATAATGACCGAGCCCAGGTTTTACAGCGCGCACAAGAAAACAATATTAATCATATTATTGTCCCCGGAACAGAAAAAAAATTCTGGCATCGTATTCAGTCACTTTGCCATATACATAAACAGCTGCATGCCTGTTACGGTCTTCATCCTTACTGGCTCAACAATCATGACTTGCATGATATAAAAAAACTGGATGCATATATTAATGAAAACAAACCTGTGGCACTGGGAGAATGCGGTCTCGACTTTCGTCTGCATCAGGCCGATAAAAAAACACAGTTAAATTTTTTTGAATCGCAATTATCCATTGCCGAAAGTCATCAGCTACCCGTGGTCATCCATTCAGTAAAAGCCACCGAAACAGTTATACAAACCATAAAAAAATTTAAAAAGCTGAGCGGCATGATACACAGTTACTCTGGCAGCGGCGAACAGGCTAAGCAGCTTATCGATTTAAATTTTTTTATCAGCGTAAGCGGCAGCCTTACTTATGATAACGCAAAAAAAATTAGGACCGTATTAAAGGAGATACCTTTAACTTCATTATTACTTGAAACAGATGCGCCAGACCAGGTCGACCAGGACAACGCTGGCAAAAGAAATGAACCGGCTTATTTAATAAACACACTGAATACCATTTCAAAACTAAGAACAGAGTCGCTGGAAAAAATAGCCAGACAAACCACGATAAATGCGAAACGCCTGTTTAATATTTAATGCATAGCCCATCTTTGCAGATGGCAGTTTTTCTATCAGACAGATGCCGGTAACACTCAACCCAGAAGTCATCAAGCAGGCATTTACATAAGTGGCCGAGGCAATAATCCTGTCAGATAAAAGCACTATTTATCCGCGAAGGACGCAAAAAACGCAAAATAAAGCGATATTGCTTTCGTGTTTTTGTAGATTAGATTAGGGTTGCGTAATCCAGCTATGGGCGTCATGGTTACGAAACGTCGGGGTATGCTACGCTAAACTGAGATATGGTCAAAAAAAATTAAAAAAAGTTTTTCTTCGCGCTCTTTGCGTCCTTCGCGGACAAAAAATTCTTAGTTTTTTCGACGGCGCAGAGTCATATTCACTCAATATGGCATGCAAATTGAAAGCCTGGTTACGGTGCGTACCATATTATATGGAATACATATTTAAAACTGCCAGATCAGTATTTTCTCTATTACAGATTACCGGTTCCAGCGTGATTCATCACTTATTTTTTTCATGGCGTTTTCAATCCAGGCATAGACTTCTGCATTGATTTCTTCTGCGCTACGATTCTTTGTCTCGATTGCCGGGCCAATGATGACACTAATCGTACCCGGCCATTTGATAAAGCTATGCCTGGGCCAGAACTCACCTGCATTATGCGCGATAGGGATAACCGGGTAACCACTTTTCTCTGCCAGCAATGCTCCGCCTATTTTATACTTATGCGATTTTCCAGGCGCCGTTCTCGTGCCCTCAGGAAACAATAATAGCCACTTGCCTGCATTAAGTTTTTTTGTGCCTTCGTTAATCAATTGTTTGATCGCTACCCTGCCCGCGCCACGGTTAATCGCAATCGGATCGGTTAATGCCAAGGCCCAGCCAAATATCGGGATCAACATTAACTCTCGTTTGAACACCCAGCGCACAAGCGGTGTAAAGGAGTGCAAGGCCAGTGTTTCCCAGGTAGATTGATGCTTGCTTAATATAATGGCGGCGTCAAGATTCAGGTTCTGTGTGCCTTCAACCTTAAAGGTTATGCCACAAAAAATTTTTAATAAAAAATTATTGACTAAAGACCAGCCACGAGCGATTTTTAGCCTGACAGTGGATGGTGTAAAAAACAGCACCAATATCAGCAAACCAAATACCAGAGTATTAACAACGAAACCGATCCAGAACAATAAGGATCGAACAAACAAAACAGGTCTTGATTCCATGGCAGTTACTGCTGCAACAACGCAGTGACAGCTGATGCCAGATCATCATAAACCGGCACAGATTTTTTACATTCAGCCTGCACTATTTTTTCAGCCTTAATCCCTTTCCCTGTGCGCACCAGCATAGGTAAAGCATGTGCATCACTCGCCGCTTTAATATCAGAAATACTATCACCAATAAAAACAACTTCTGTAAGCGGCACGTTAAATCGCTGGCCAATATCTAGCAACATGCCCGGTTTTGGCTTTCTGCAAACACAGCCATCGTCCGGCCCGTGAGGACAATAAAAAACCGCATCCACGCGCCCGCCTAGCATTGACAACATATTATCCATTTTTTTATGTATGGCAGACAACGTTTCAATATTAAAATAACCCCTGGCAATGCCCGACTGGTTACTTGCTACCACCACGGTATAACCGCTATGATTCAAACGCGCAATGGCTTCCAGACTGCCATCAATAGGAATCCATTCTTCCGTGCTTTTTATATAAGCATCGGAATCATGGTTAATAACACCATCCCTATCTAAAATGATCATTTTCATAAAATCAGGTCCATATAACAGCTTATAAAAACATCTTACCCTTAAATACTATGATTGATGTAAGCGCGATAGATCAGCTGCACGCAAGAATAGCTGATTCATTGTATTGAGTAATGCAATACGGTTATTTTTTACTGCCTCATCATCAGCCATCACCATCACCGAATCAAAAAAAGCATCAACCGGCTCACGTAAAGATGACAACTGACTTAATGCCGATTCGTAATCGCCACTATCAAACAATGGCTCTACAGTTTTGCTTAATGAACGCAATGTGTCATAAAGTTTTTTCTCGGCGTCTTCTGAAAGCAAACTCTCGTTCACTGTTACCGTGTTATCCGAAGCTGACTTTTTAAGAATATTTACCACGCGTTTATTGGCTGCCGCCAGGCTTTCTGCTTCTGCAAGCTGGCGGAAGGCGGACACTGCTTTAATACGCTTATCAAAATCCAGAGGGCGCGCAGGTGATAATGCAGATACTGCATCAAAAACATCCGGCGTAACATTACGGTCAAGATAATAAGCGCGCAATCTTTCTAAAATATAATCAAACACGTCCTGTTCAACTTTGCCGGCATCAACTTTATCAGCAAGCAATTTCGCTGCGGCCGCAATCAATTGCTTAAGGTCAAGATCAAGCTGGCGCTCAATAATGGTACGCAATATACCTAGTGATGCTCTGCGCAATGCATAGGGGTCTTTTTCACCTGTGGGCTTTTGTCCTATAGCAAAAATGCCGACCAGCGTATCGAGCTTGTCGCTAATGGAGAGTATTTGGCCTGTCGCAGTAGCCGCTGTTTCATCACTTGCGCCACGCGGTTTATATTGCTCATCAAGTGCCGCTGCGACTTCATCCGCTTCTCCCGCTACTTGCGCATAACGTTTACCCATGACACCCTGCAACGATGCAAACTCAGCAACCATATCGGTCATTAAATCACACTTGCTCAGCAAGCACGCACGTCTTACGTATTCAATATTGGCATATTCGGTCATTGGCGTTGAGTTGAATAGCTATGTCTTCAGCCAGCTTTGCTACACGCTGCGTTTTTTCTGCAACGGTTCCCAGCTTTTCCTGGAACACGACTTTTTCCAGTGCAGTGTTGAATGATTCCAGCGGCTGCTTTTGATCCTGTTGCCAGAAAAACATTGCGTCAGACAGCCGCGGCCGAACAACTCGCTCGTTCCCTGCTTTTACTTTTTCAGGTGACTTACTATCAATATTACTAATGGTAATAAAATAGTTTTTCAATTCTCCCGAACTGTCTTTCACCGGGAAATATTTCTGGTTATCCTGCATCGTTTTAATTAACGCTTCTGCTGGCACCTGCAGATACATTTCTTCAAATTCACCGGCAACGGCAATCGGCCATTCGTTCAAAGCGGCCACTTCGTCCAGTAAATCTTCATCCAGCACCGCTTCGCCGCCCAACTGTTTCACAGTCGCTATAACCTGCTGTTTGATATTTTGTTTTCTTTCATCAAAACTGGCAATGACAAAACCTTTCTCGCGTAACTGCTGTTTGTAATCGTCGGCTTTTTTCAGCGTGATTTCACCCGGCGAATGAAAACGATGGCCAAAAGTTCTGGCGGAAGATTTCAACGCTAGAACCTGCGCATCAATAACATTCTCACCGTGCATTAAAACTAACCAGTGAGCCGGACGCACAAATTCTACTTCTGAGTCACCCCAGCGCATACGTTTTGGAATCGGCAATCGGGATAATGACTGGTTAATAATGTCTTCAATCAAGGCCGATAATGCCTGCCCCTTTTCTTTGGCTTTAAACACCAGCCAGACGCCTTTATCCGTTTCCTCCTGCTGCAACTGTGCAAGCTCAACACCACAGGATTTAGCAAAACCCAGTACGGCTTTTGTTGGATTACCCTGTGCATCATATGCCGCTGTTAAACTCGGCCCTTTACGTTCAATGTCCCTGTCCGGCTGTGATGCGGCGACCGCTTTAATTAGTAGCGCGAGGCGTCGAGGTGTGGCAAACGACTCAACTTCTCCAATTTCAAAGCCGGCATCTTTCAAACCCAGCGTTATGCCACTGCTAAAGGCATGCGACAGTTTTTTTAAGGCTTTCGGCGGCAGTTCTTCTGTTCCCAGTTCGATCAATAAGGAGTCCACAGTATTTTCCTGGCTCATACGGCCTCACCTTTTTTATCCGTACCTGCTTTCTGAATACCCGCTCCGCTTTTACCTATTGGAAAACCTAAGGCTTCACGTGAATCGTAGTACGCTTGTGCTACCGCTCTTGAAAGCGCACGAACACGTAATATGTAACGCTGGCGTTCGGTTACCGAGATAGCATGGCGCGCATCAAGCAGGTTAAAAGCATGCGAGGCTTTTAATACCATCTCGTATGCGGGTAAAGGCAAGCTCAACTTAATCAGCCGCTGACTTTCAGATTCGCAGTCATCAAACTGCTTAAACAGGATTTTTGTGTCAGCCTGCTCAAAATTGTAAGTCGACATTTCCACTTCATTTTGATGGAAGACATCACCGTAGGTTACATCACCTTGTGGGCCGGTGGCCCAAATCAAATCGAAAACACTTTCTTTTTCCTGAAGATACATGGCCAGTCGTTCAAGTCCATAAGTAATTTCGCCGGTTACCGGCCGGCACTCAAGCCCGCCCACCTGCTGAAAATAGGTAAACTGGGTTACTTCCATGCCGTTTAACCACACTTCCCAGCCCAGACCCCAGGCACCCAGCGTTGGCGATTCCCAGTTATCTTCAACAAAACGCACATCGTGTTCCAGCAAATCAAAACCCAGCGCCTGCAGTGAGCCAAGATACAATTGCTGAATATCATCCGGCGAAGGCTTGAGCACGACCTGAAACTGGTAGTAATGCTGTAGCCGGTTAGGGTTTTCGCCATAACGGCCGTCAGTGGGGCGGCGGCAGGGCTGCACATAAGCCGCACGCCAGGGCTCCGGACCGATGGCACGTAAAAATGTTGCCGGGTGAAAGGTTCCGGCACCGACTTCCATATCCAATGGCTGCAATACCGCGCAACCCTGTTTTTGCCAGTAATCCTGTACCGCGAAGATTAAACCCTGAAAAGTTGAAACATCGTAAGCCATGTATTTGAAAAGCCTGATTATTATTTAAAAGGCGAAGTATAACCCAAGGCGGCTATAAATTACTGTGTTGTATGGCGTTTCGGCCAAAAAAGGCTATATGATAATAAATGCTAAAAAATTCATCTTATGCCAATATGTAACAAGAGGATGGCAATATGAGTAAAAAGTTTATTTTAGATTCTTCTGAGTTATCGCAATGGCACAGCCTGGTGCTTGATGCCGAACAGGACTATGGCTGCCAGCTGGATGAAGCCATGCAAAGTTACCTGGTTTTTACCTTGATGCGATTTGCCAAAAACCCGCGACTCAATTCAAAAGCGCTGGCGCTGGACTATTTATCCTCACACCAGCTTTCTCGCCACTTACGCAGTGAACAATTACGCGATATCGGCGATCAATGTTTACTGGTGTCTGGCTTGTATCCGCAATCGGCCGAAAAAAGACAGGTCGCTGTCAGTTATTACGTTGACCTCGGGCGCTCGGCCTATCACTACATCAGCACCGAAACCCAGCAGGGCATTGCCGAGTTATACCAGCAACTGGCCGAAAGCTTTGTTTTATTGATGGATTTATTACAAACCATTCGGCAGTACAGTTCTCCGGCACTGCAACCGATCGCTGCACTGGAACTATGGAATCAAACGGGCAGTCGTGCTGCCTTTGCGCAGATCTCTGACAGCGGCATACCATTGCATGATAGCCTGCTAAAAAATCACATCAAAAATTAAAGATCCAGTCCACGAAAAACGCAAAAGATTTAAAAACATTAGTCCGCAAATGGACGCAAATGAACGCAAATAAAAAATTGTATTAATTGGGTGCCATCCTGAACGTTAGTAAAGGATCTCGCCACCTGTATAATTTTTAGGCCGTTAAGATCTTTCGCTGTCGTTCAAAACAAAATAGGATGTTTTTATTTGCGTTCATTTGCGTTCATCTGCGGATAATATGTTTTGTTTCTAAGAACGTTATTGGCCAGATTCTCTCTATTAAATCCTTTCCAGCTCAACCAGGTCCTGTTTTACGTCCAGCTGCGATAACACGTTATACAGCGCCGCCTGCAGGGCCTCTTCAATCACCGGGTGATAAAAAGGCATTTTCAGCATATCAAACACGGTCATGCCATTTTCAATCGACCAGCAGATAAGATGGGCAAGGTGTTCGGCCTGAACACAACACATGCAGGCACCCAGCAGTAAACCATCCGATTTTTGCACATAAATTCTAAGCAATCCGCGGTTTTTGCCGATAATTAAGGCGCGTCCAACCGGGGAGAACTGAATTTCACCGATAGCAATCTCTGACTCATTAAGCTCAGACAGTTGTGCGCCAACGCTGGCAATATTGGGATCACAGAAGGTAATCGCCATCGGTACTTTGCGTTTGAATTTTTCCACCGGCTGGTGAACCGCGTTGTAACCAGCAATCCGGCCTTCATGCCCGGCCTCATGCAAGATAGGCCGGTCTGCATTGACGTCGCCGGCAATAAAAATTGGCAAATTACCCAGTTGCATGGTTAGTGGATCAAACACGGGGATACCGTTTTCATCCAGCATTATATCGGTTGCTGCCAGGTTCAAGTTTTCAAGATTGGGTTTTCGACCCAGGCTGGCCAGCACTTTATCAACCACCAGCGAATGATCACCCGCTGTCAGTTGAATACCGTCATCGACTTTTTCCAGTATGGCCGCATGGCCCAGCCATAAAGGAAATTCTTTTTCGATGACACTGACGGCCATCTCATTTACCTTGTCATCTTCAAGCCGGGCAACTGTGCTTAACTGGTCAACCGCTGCCAGCTTAACGCCGAGGCGCTGTAACGACTGGCCAATTTCCAGACCGATCGATCCCATGCCTATTACTGCCATGGAAGCGGGCAGATCGTCCAGTTCAAAAAAATCATCCGTGGTAACGATAGCATCAGCAAAGCTTTGCCAGGCCGCCGGCACCACAGGCGTCGAACCGGTGGCGATAATGATGCTTTTCGCTTTTATCTGCTGACCATTCACTTCGATGGTATCGTTAGACACAAATTTGGCATAACCATCAATCAGGTGTGCCTCATCCATAGCATCGGTGGCGCCCAGCGTTCTATCGACAAAGACATCCCGTAAATCCTGCACATGTTCCATACTGGCAGGCACATCTATAGACAATGCTGCTGCACCATTAATGCCTTCACGCGCAAAAATACTCTTACGATGAAAGTCTTCTGCTACCTGAATCATTACTTTAGACGGCATGCAGCCAACGCGCGCGCAGGTCGTGCCTAATTCACCTCCGTTAATCAGCACATAATTATCGGTTGCTTTTTTTACCTGTGATAAAGCAAACAGCCCTGCGCTGCCCGCACCTAAAATGGCGACATCTACTTCGCGTGTCATGAGGTTAACTCCGATTAAACTGGCGAGCCTTAATTGACAAGGCTAAGCCGGCTCTATGAATAAAATATTGACGAGGCCAAATAATAAGGGATTGTTGGCCTCAATACACCCTTAAAAGAATAATGGCTTGCAAAAATAACGACCATGCCGATGACTCAGTTTATAGAAATTCGGGCTAGTCGCTGAAAAAATAAAATAATATAAGCCTTTCAATGTTGACAGCTCTACGTTATCAATTTAGACTAAATCTAACAATAAATTGGTGTAGAATCTGCTCACCTTTTTTAGATTAACCCCAACCGGAGACAGATGATGGGCTTAAAAGACAGTAAAACAGAACAAAACCTGAAAGACGCTTTTTCTGGCGAGTCACAGGCTAACCGCCGTTACCTTTATTTCGCAGCAAAAGCTGACGTAGAAGGTTACAACGACGTTTCTGCTGTATTTCGTTCAACCGCTGAAGGCGAAACCGGTCATGCACACGGCCACCTGGAATACCTTGAAGAAACAGGCGATCCAGCAACCGGCTTACCGATTGGCAGCACTAACGACAACCTGAAAGCATCCATTGCGGGCGAGACCCACGAGTACACAGACATGTACCCTGGCATGGCGAAAACTGCGCGTGATGAAGGTTTCGATGAAATTGCTGACTGGTTTGAAACCTTAGCTAAAGCGGAGCGTTCACACGCAAACCGTTTCCAGAAAGCGCTGGATAACATGGATTAAGCGACTCACCTCGCCTATGCCCATAAAAAGGCCAGTCATTGCGGCTGGCTTTTTTTATCTCTTTTTATAGCAAAATAACATCAAAAACACATAAACAGGTTAAAAAAATATGGACAACAGAGAAGGCAGCCTAGAAGCACCCACTCGCCATCCTCTTGGCCAGGACACCCCTGAATTCTGGGACCAGGACAATTTATTTGACGAACTCGAACGGGTGTTTGATATATGCCATGGCTGCCGGCGCTGCGTGAGTTTGTGCGGCTCGTTCCCCACTTTATTTGATCTTGTTGATGAGTCTGACACATTTGAAGTGGATGGCGTTGCTAAAAAAGATTACTGGAAAGTCGTCGATGACTGCTTCCTGTGCGACCTGTGTTATCTCACTAAATGCCCCTATGTTCCGCCACATGAATGGAATGTCGACTTTCCGCACCTGATGCTGCGGGCAAAAGCCGTTAAATTTAAAAAGGGCGAGACAAAGTTACGTGACAAACTTATCACCTCAACCGATGCCTTAGGCAAATTCGCTAGCATTCCTGTAATTACACAAACGGTCAATGCGGTAAACAACAACCGTTTAAGCCGGAAATTGCTTGATAAAACGCTGGGCATTCATAGCGAATCTTTATTGCCGACTTATGATTCCAATACCCTGGTTAAACGTGATAAAAAACGTGAGGTGCCAAGCATTTCAGTGCAGGCTACCGAAACCACCAGCGGGAAAGTGGCGTTATTTGCCACCTGTTACGGTAACTACAATGAACCACAAATTGGCGAAGACCTGATCCGGGTTTTCGAACACAACAATCTGCAGGTACAGCTGGTGCAAAACACACAATGCTGCGGCATGCCAAAACTTGAACTGGGCGACCTGGACGCGGTGACCAAAGCCAAGGATGCCAACATCAAAATCCTTGCTCAACTGGTTGATGAGGGCTGGGATATTGTGGCACCGGTGCCTTCCTGCACCCTGATGTTCAAACAGGAACTGCCGCTGATGTTTCCCGATGAGCCTGATGTCATTAAAGTACAGCAGGCCATGTTTGATCCCTTTGAATACCTCATGCTGCGATACAAAGCGGACAAACTTAATACCGACTTTAAAAATACGCTTGGCAAAATCTCCTACCATGTCGCCTGCCACCTGCGAGTGCAGCGCATTGGCATGAAAACGCGCGACATGCTGAACCTGATCCCTGACACCGAAGTCTTACCGATTGAACGCTGCTCTGGCCACGATGGCACCTATACATTCAAAAGCGAGTCTCATGACACAGCGATGAAAATTTGCAAACCCGTGGTCAACAAGGTCAAACAAAACGGTGCCGATGTTTATACCAGTGACTGCGCCATGGCCGGCCACCATATCGAAGCCGGACTGGCGGATGGCACAAAACCGATACACCCCATTTCGCTGATGCGAAAAGCCTATGGCATTTAACACCGAACCAACCCGACTAATTTAATTTATCAAGCTGAACCGTATGACAAAACTTACTCGAAACGACCTGTATAGCCTGGAAAAATACGCCGAGATGCGCGATGAATATCGCAAAAAAATCATGGCGCACAAGGAAAACCGCCGGCTGGAGCTGGGCGAGCATTTATTGCTGTCGTTTGAAGACAAACTCCTCATGCAGTACCAGGTTCAGGAAATGTTAAAAACGGAAAAAATATTTGACGCTGCCGGCATTGAAGAAGAGCTGGAGGCCTACAACCCGCTCATTCCTGATGGCACTAACTGGAAAGCAACCCTGTTAATTCAGTATCCTGACGTTGAGCAACGTCAGCGGCAGCTGTCACGGTTAATTGGTATCGAAGATTTAGTCTGGGTGCAGGTCGAAGGCTTTGAAAAAGTCTACGCTATTGCCGATGAGGACCTGGAACGCGATAACGACGAAAAGACATCAGCGGTACATTTTATGCGCTTCGAGCTCAGTGACGAGATGTGTGCCGCGGTAAAAAATGGTACCGCCATCGCAGCCGGTGTTGAGCATGAAAATTACCAGCAAACCGTTAATCCTGTTGCCAGCCATATACGTGATTCACTGGCGGCTGATTTAATGTAAGCCGCTCTCTGCGAGAAGACTCTCTGCCCTGGAGCAGGAAACCGCATCCAGAAAAAAGCCTGCTCGGACATAATGTCTGAGCAGGCTTTTATTTTTTTAGATACCAGAAAAATCCCCGGCACACCGGATATTGACTTACTTCGCGCTTACCTTGAAAACAATGTCCGTATCGACAATTTTCAGTCCCTCAGGCAGGTCCGGCGAAGACAGCAGGTCAAGCTCTACATTATAAATATCGGTCAGCTGGCCGCTGTCGACATTGTACAGATGCTGATGAACATCAGGATTAGAGTCATAAAAAACGCGCTCTCGATCAATCAACACTTCACGCACAACGCCTTTGTTGGCAAATAAGCCCATGGTGTTATAAACCGTGGCTCGCGATACGCGATTACCGGCTTCAGTGACACCCTCCAGAATCTTCTCCGCTGACAGGTGCTGTGCACGCTGAAATAAAAATTCGGCTATCTCAACACGCTGTCGTGTTGGTGATATTTTAAAGTGCTGCAGCATAGAAACCACTTCGTCACGGTTGAGTGGGAAGCTGATATTTACATTATTCATGAACGTATTATAGCCAAGATTCTTAAAAATGGAAAAGTAAACCTGAAATTTTGTCATGAAATAGTTTGACCCCAGTCTGCATTCACTAAAAAGGCTCTATCCCAGCTGCGACAGGAATTCTCCAGCTGAAAATGTAACGGCAAGCGCATTTTATTTTGAGACACGCTCTCAAACAGCGCCATTTTAGAAACAGTTTCACCGTCATTTAATGTCGGGATTCTTTCCAGCCAACCGCTGTTTATTAACGGCAAAAAACACGCCTCGTTATCAAAATTTTGATCAAACTCACTGTCTTTGAACCAGTAGCCATATAAAAGATCAGGCGCACACTGTGGCGGCAGCCGTTCAGTGATATCGCCATTTTTAGCCTTCATCGCCCATGGAAAATAAAGCCGGCCCTTCAAAACAACAGCGCATTCATCAATGGTGATACCCTGCTGTTTTAGCCATAACAGCACTCGATTATCCCTGCTAATTAAACTTTGCCGGTGCAATAAATGATCAACCTTAATATCCAGACGATCACGTAAATTCGGGCCATGCCAGCAAGACATTTCACGGGTATTTCCTATCCCCAGGTAAAACTTCACAGCCAGTTCCCAGTGAATTGTTTTTTTAGCGCTTTTGTCATACACAATAAAATCGATTTCCCCCAGCGTTTGGCCATCGAGAATAATCTGCACGTTATTTTCAACAATCTCGTACCCTGGGTGGTGGCTGAGCCAGTAAAACCATAAAGTTTCAAAATATTTGCCGAGGCGCCTGTCTTTCTGCCCGCTGAGCAGCGCTTCCAGTGCCGATGGATCTAAATCTACGCGACGCAACCAGGGCAATGTTTTTTCATAGTTCTGCTGAAACCACCGGGCATCGGGCCAGACACAGTGATTCGATAATGACGAGATCAATGGCGGACTGCTCACAGCCCACGCCAGATCGCGCACTGATTGATGTTTGAATTGTGCTAATGGCATCATAATTTTATACTAACTTATTCCATGCTAAGTCAGTTAAGCCCGCATCGATTAATCGACTGTATCCTCAAAACCATAAAGTCTGTTACCTGTTTATTAATTGATACCGGCGCATAAGGCGACAAATTCACCTTTAGCACTACCCAGATGCAAGCAGAAGTTTCATAATATAAACATGAAACACGCCCTATTTCCCTTAAACACCGTAATCTTTCCCGGCAGCATACTACCGTTACAAATCTTCGAACAACGCTATATAAATTTAATTAAAGATTGCATGAAACAGCAAACCGGTTTTGTTATCGTTTTAATCAGCGAAGGTAAAGAAGTGGGCAGTGCGCCGCAGATCTATTGCACCGGCTGCTACGTTGAAATTATTGACTGGGAATCACTCAGTAACGGCTTATTAGGCATAACCATTCAGGCAAAATACCGCGTCCACTTAACTAACAGCGCGGTAAGAGACGATGGTTTACTGCTGGCAGAAGCAACACCGGTTGACTCAACACTCGAGCAAAATCCTGCCCTGCCAGACGCCTTTAAACCGCTGGCCGAAACATTAAAACAATTGCTCAAACATCCCTTCGCCGAGCGTTATAAAGACAAGGTCGACTTTAACAACAGCGCGGATATCTGCTATCGCTTAAGCGAGTTATTGCCCATCAGCAACAAACAAAAACAGCTGCTGCTGGAAACAGAAACAAGCGAACAAATGCTGGACATGCTTGCCTTGCATATTAATGCATTGCAAACATAACAAAAACAATTAACCACAGATTAGGGCAGGACGCCCGTAAGTACGATTCCAAGGATGGAATCGGTAGAGTCGAGTCGGGAACAGAGACCGAGAATAATGCATGGAGCAATTGCACGAGGCACAGAGGGGTACGCTCTTACGCTTCCTGCGTTTGCAACATTGGTGCATCCATGCACGTCACACAGAGAAAAGCCTTTTAGAGGAAGAGATCTAAAAAACACGAAAGATGTAAATGACAATTACAAGCCAAATAGAATACCGTCATGCCGGCGCATACTGCCAT
>CAVYHC010000008.1:0-93014 GCA_963768125.1 uncultured Gammaproteobacteria bacterium | reverse complement strand
GTCCAGCTTCAGCAGTTTCCCGCAGCAGCATTGGCAGCGTCCATACTGACCACAGTGATCGGGAGATCGGCAGGCAGTCCGGAGTATGCCGGAGTAAGATTCGCACCTTCGCGCCGCCAGGCGCGGCAGGTCCCAATTGGCACCTGGTCGGCGGACGTCAGCACCCAGTAGGTCAGTTCCGTGTAAAGAAACGGGTCTGCACCCACTGACATGGGATCAACCGGCCCCAGCACCAGGAGTTCGCCGGCGCGGATGCCTGCCGCACATTGCATTCGAACTGGCGGCGGCCGAGGGCTGAGCCAGGGGTTCAGGGTCGCACCACCGGGGCCGTCCGACAGGGCCTTGCAAGAGTCGGCGTCGTTTCGTAGAAATTTTTTTGTCTTGCACTGCCATTGCGATTCCATCTCCTGAATATCAGGGAATTCCAAGCACGATTCGTGCCTCAATGCTATCCCATTGTTTATAAAGGTGTCGTCGAAGCCACCGCACCCCACTCGAGCAAAAGTGTCAATTATCCCGACATCACCAATCACGCCCAGTGCCGTCAGCATAGGTCCAGATGAACCGAACCTTTGACGACGCTTCCCAATGCGAGCACTGCATAGGTTGTTCGGGTAATCCCTCAAGCAGAGGAGTGGCATCCGCACGGCAGGGAACACGAACTCGAGCGTACATTCGTATCGCCCCAATCCAGCCCGTTAAAACAAACACCGCCAGCTTCGAGACGAGTCGGTAATTCGTTTATAGCTTTCTTCATGAGTACACCTTTGTCATTCTCCGGCGGGACGTCCGCCGATACAATATTTTCTACCGAACCGCACTTTCGACAAGCAGCGCATAAGAAGAATAAAACGATATACCCCATCATTGTCTTGGGCAACCGGCTTAGGCGAAGGTTATTTTGAAGTGAAGCGCGTTCAAAGCCCACAGATCGAGGCCGATAGCGGACTCTGACCCAGCGCCCACATCGTGCGACAGCCTTCCGTGCCGCATAACGGTCGCGACCAATTACTGGTCATTGAAAAGGGTGCCTTAACAAAGCATGACCGCCAGCCACTCTTCGAGTTATCTTTTGGCCGAAAAAAGTTTTCTTATGACTCTGGTCATTTGGTATTGTGCGGTGCCTACGGCTGGAGCCAGCGTCAAGCGGTTGTTTGCAGCCAATACTGAGGCACGTGGACCCTGTTGTGGACACCGATCGTACGCTTTGGAGTTATCTGAATTCCTGGTGCCCGCCTTGATGAAACCTGCGAATCAATTCGGGAAAAATGCATACACACCCACATAGAGTTTACTGTCGGCGATATCCTTTAGAATCACAATGACCGGACTTGGAAAGACTCCGGACGTATGTGTGACCGGAAAGCCAAAGCCGATCACGATCTCCAGCATCTTGCACGACAACAGGCACCCCGGGATAACACTGTGTGCTACGGCCGTCGACGAGCCTGCCGGCTGCCGCATCGGCACCTTGCCAATCAGTTCCTCGAATTCGTCGAGGTTGGTTGGAAATGGAGGCTTCGGCGACTGCGTCGAGTGATGCTGAAATTTGTCCGGGCCAATCAATTTGACGGAAAATGCCCAATTTTTATGATCTCAATCACCGGATTGGGCGCATTGAAGATATGCAGACTTAACGAGGCGCGCGGAAGTCTCCACCGCACTGTCTTGCCGCAACGCGTTTGGTTTTGCGAGTAGTCGACCTGCGGCGATGCGGCGAGACGCGCGGACATAAGATTCTTGATCAGTGTCATACGCACTGCGCTTCCTGCCATCAAACCTCCCAGCGTTCCCAGATATTCACGCTCGGTGGACTGATGGCTGGCAGTTCAGTGCGTATGACACTGATTAAAAATTTGTACGTTCCCCATATCTCGCGACTCATCGCCGCGGGCCAACTTCTCGCGGAGGCCGATGCGCTGCGGGAGGACAGTGCTGTGGGAGACCTGGCGGGCATTATCACGGGTGCTTCGTTGAGTCTGCATGTTTTCAATGCACCTAACTCGGCGATAGAGGTGGTCGGGCCGAGCGCGGATACGCGGGCGTTTTCAGTAAAGTTGATTGGCCCGGACAAGTATCAGGCCTGGCTTGATGCGGTTGCCGAAGCCACCATTCCAACCAGCCTCGACGAATTTGAGGAATTAATCACAGCTGCCGCCGATGCGGCAGCCGGATCACTGGCAGGCACCCAAACAGCCCAGGCGCACGGCGTCATTCCAGGGTGCCTGCTGTCCTTGAATCCTGATTGCTCACAGATCGTGATCGGCTTTGGTTTTCCAGTTACTCATACGTCGGGCGTATTTCCAAGTCCGGTCATTGTGATTCTCAAGGACATTGCGGACAGCAAACTCTACGTAGGGGTCTACGCTTTCTTCCCGAATCATTCGCCGGTTTCATCAAGGCGGGCACCGGGGCAGGAATTCAGATAACTCCAAAGCGTACAATCGTGTCCACAACAGGCTGGCGGCCAACATGCCTGGTCTGGCTGCAAACAACCGCTTGACGCTGGCTCCAGGCCGTTGGGGCAGTGCACAATACCAAATGACCAGAGTCATAAGAATATGTTTCGCCAAAAGATAACTCGAAGAGTGGCTGGCGGTGCTTTGTTAAGGCACCCTTTTCAATGACCAGTAATTGGTCGCGACCGTTATGCGGCCGGAAGGCTGTCGCACGATGCCGTTACTGTGGCGCTGATGAGTCCGCTATCGTCCTCGATCTGTGGGGTTTGAACGCGCTTCACTTCGAAAATAACCTTGCCGCCTAAGCCGGTTGCGCAAGCGATGATCGGGGTGATTCGTTTATTCTTCTATGCGCTGCTTGTCGAGTGTGTAGTTGGTAGAAATAGTGAACCAGCGGATATCCCGCCAGAATAACAAGAAAGGAGTGCTCATGAAGAAAGCAATAAACGAATTGCCGACTCGTCTCGAAGCTGGCGGTGTCTGTTTTAACGGTCTGGATTGGGGCGATACTAACGTCGCTCGAGTTCGGTTCCCTGCCGGTGCAGACGCCACTCCTCTGCTTGAGGGATTACCGAACAACCTATGCCAGTGTCCGCATTGGGGAACCGTCGTCAAAGGTTCCATTCATGTGACCTATGCTGACGGCACTGAAGAGACGGTAAGCGCCGGCGACGTTTACTACTGTGAAGTACGGGGACAGTTTACCTATTTCTCAAATACGGGGACAGTTTACCTATTTGATTAACTCGAATAGCAAACGAATTCCCGGTGGGACAAATAGGTAAACTGTCCCCGTATTTCCAGTCGGGTCGAGTTGATGGTACGCGAATCCAACGCAAATGCGATTCGGTTTAATGAGTCGCTGTAGTTCAAAGTAGAGGGTGAGTTCGTCAGTTGCATTCGCAACGTCGATGGGTCATTCGAATCCGACATTCCGATGGCGTCGACGAGGGGCTGATTTCATCTCGATTCGACGGAAGATGTTGCCATGTTTGGCGCCAAACCAGCGGCTCTGACCAAAGTATTGATCTACTGTTGACGTTCAATGCGCAAAGGTCCCGGCACCGAACCCGATTGATTATGTAAGATTCGAAACTGGCAAACGCTCGGGCAGCGATTAACGGAACCAGCGCGTCGAACGCAGTCGTACTTTTACCTAGTCGCTCCCGGTAAAACTCCCAATTATCTTAGCCTCAGACTCTCATTATGCTGAGTATGTGGGGTTGAGTGTTTGCGAACTATTAGCTCCTGATGCGGGCGGGCGCCGGCTAAGCAAAATCCGATAAGTTGCGCTTCGCTTTTATGAATCCCGAGGGGAGAGGTTTAATGAAATCGTTAGTGCAGTTCATGGTTATGCTTGGAATAGTCCTGGCAACTAGCGCGATCGCTGTCGCTCAACCCAGCGAACCGACCGATGAGTCAACTAGTCTCACGCGTTTTATTGAAGCGAAATACGGCATCGAGTTTAACGGTAGGCAAATATCCGATGCGTCACAGGCGCTCTTAATCTCCGGAGCCGAAATCGGTAAACAGCGTTTGTACAGCACTCGGAATCCGGCCCGGGATGCACATCTTGATCGGATGCAAAAGTTTTACGAATCAGTGTGCGCGCTGTATTCGACGTTTAAGGAAAACAACATCATGGCAGAATGCCTCAGGGCGCTTCTGGGCGGTTAGAACCTAGAGGCCGAGCGCTGGATACGCGATGCTGGTGGTCGTATTCCGGCTGACCCTGTGGACTATTTTACGTACTACAACTGGCCTGCATTACCCTCGAATCCGACAACAGGTTCAGGTCTGGTAATTGGCATTCCACCGTTTCCAGGTTCGGGTACGCCGTCGGTCTCGGGAGCCGGCACTCTGCCCGTACCGGGGGCGCCCGGCAGTCCGCAACCAACGAGTCCACTTGATATGCAAAGCGGTAGTCTGGTGGGCAGTCTTTATGGTGTACCCGTGTGCACATGGGAAGTCCAGATAATCGGGACCGGTGAGACCAGCGAGCCTGACCGCAACCTGTTTAGCGACCAATACAATATTGTCTCGGTCCCGGCCGATGAAGTAGAGCGCTTTCATGTGCAGCTCTATCACCGTGGCCTCAAGCGCAAGGCGCGCCTGTCCGGTCCAGACGCGCTCAGAGTGCTTCTTGCCAAAAAATACTTCAGATTCAGCGCCCCCGATATTTCGTTCGTGAGCACGTCAGCGTATCTCAATTTTGTGAATTACGGGCAGGAGGAACCAGCGAGTATGCCCTCATGTAACGGCTCTGACCCCGATCCGATCGCGCCGGGACAAGCCGGTACCGGTGTGCTGTACGCCAAAGTCACGTCTGCTGCCTTGGTCAACAACTGGAATTCGTATGGCAGGTACGGTGTCAAGTGGCGCATCGATAATCCTACTGGCGTCGAGATCCGGTTTACAAAGAACAAAGTGACGACCTGGGAGCTCAAAAAGGACGCGACTGGCGGAACCGTCGGTGGAGAGTACGTAACCAGGAAAGAGCGTAGCTTTACAGTGCCTGCTGGGGAGCAATACGGGACGGGTGCAACAAAACCATTACGTATTGCTATCAGTCTACCGCCTGTTGCGAGGCATTAAAACTGCCGCCTAACTGCACCGAGCGCATCTCGCAATCCAGCTGCATACCATGATGCGTGGTAAAGATCACACTGCCGCCCGCCTGCCGGTGTTCCAATATCATCGATTCCATCAGTGCCACGCCCTGCACGTCCAGGGCGGTCAGCGGCTCATCCAGAATCCATAATTTGGCTTCGGCCAGCTCAATAAAGGCCAGTAAAATTCTGCGTCGCTGCCCTGAAGACAGGGCTTTGCCTGCAACATCTTCGTAACTCGCCAGGCCGACCTTGGCCAGCGCGGATTCAATTTTTTTATAGGGTACCGACAACGAACGTGTATCGAGTAATGCGCGCACATTTTCCAGCACCGTCAGTTCGGCTTTGATACATGGCAAGTGTCCGATATAAACCATATTGGCATAATAATCTTCGCGATTAACATTGACCGATTCGCCCTGCCATAACACTTTGCCGGCCTCAGCCAGCCGCAGACCACACACAATGCGCAACAAACTGGTTTTACCGCTGCCGTTGGGGCCTTCAATTTGCAAAACCTCCGCTTCTGCCACAGAAAAACTTAATTCACTGAACAGTAAACGATCATCACGCACACATTCTAATGATTGAATTTCAAGCATAAATAGATCTTAAGCACAGGTTTGGATGGCAGCGGCAGAGTTTAACAGACATAGCCCAAGCTTTAGCATATGCCGGCATCGGTAACCCCGGATTACAGACAAAAAAAGATGGCCAAAGCCATCCTTTTTCTTTTGCCGCCGGTTAAAAAGCGGTGCTTATTTCAAGCTGGCAATATAGTTGGCAACCGCAACCATGTCTTCATCAGACATTTTATTAACAATCGAGCGCATCAGCATATTGTCATCGTTAGCGCGTGAGCCGTCTTTAAATGCTTTTAACTGCGCCAGTGTGTATTCTACATATTGGCCGCCAAGCTGCGGATAACCAATGCCGGCCGTGCCCGCACCTTTAGGTCCGTGGCATGCCTGACAGGCCGGAATACCGGTTGGCATGTCTCCGCCTTTGTAAATTTCACGGCCTGCAGACAGTTTCGTTTTATCAAACGTTGCCGCTGCACTGAGGCTTTGCGCCTGATAATAAGCGCCGATATCGGCAGCATCTTCATCAGACAAAGCCGCAACCATACCTAACATAATGTCATTTTTACGGGTGTCATTGGCCTTAAAGTCTTTAACCTGCTTACTAATATAGGCTTCATTCTGGCCTGCAAGTTTAGGGTACATTGCTATCGGGCTATTGCCGTCAAAACCGTGACAGCCACCACAGGCGGCTGATTTAGTCTTACCTGCAGCGGCATCACCCGCGATGGCTGCGCCTGCCAGGAACATACTTGAACCCGCAAATAGCAGTGCGAAACCAGCTAAAATCAATTTTTTCATTGTTTGAACTCCAAACATATTAAGCCTAAAAAGGGCAAAAAAAGTGACGAAATTCTACACCACCCGCGCCGTTCCTTCAATATCAGAAGTCTCTTATTTATTCAGCCCCCCGCCTAACACCCCATATATCAATAAAACCGCAAACAGAGGTAAAATGCCGGCCATGAATAAAGTCGCTGAAAAACCACTCGCCGATAAGCGTTACTACCGCCAGGCCCATTTTCTTATTAGTGCGGGCAATGCCAAACAGTTTCCACAAGAGGGCGCTGAAGTAGCCTTTGCCGGGCGCTCCAACGCGGGCAAGTCGAGCGCGCTTAACACGTTATGCGACAACAAAGGCCTGGCGCGCACCAGTAAAACACCGGGGCGTACCCGTCTGGTCAATTTTTTTGAACTTGACCAGCAGCGCCGGCTGGTTGATTTGCCGGGTTACGGCTTTGCTAAAGTCCCGGTCGCAATGAAACTGGAGTGGGAAAAACTGATGACACAGTATATTAGTGATCAACTGCCACTTAAAGGCCTGGTGGTGATCATGGATATTCGCCACCCACTTAACGATTATGACTGGCAGATGCTGGAATGGTGCCATCATTATGGCCTGCCCGCGCACGTGTTATTGACCAAAGCAGACAAAATCAAACGCGGCGCGCAGCAGAGCAGCAAACTAAAAACACAAAAACGGCTAAAAGACGCCAACATCGATGCCAGCGTACAGGTTTTTTCCGCATTGAAAAAAACCGGACTCGACGAACTGGTGATTAAACTGAATGACTGGCTGGAATTAAGCAGCTAAAAATATTTCACCACAGAGGCACAGAGGACACAGAGGTCTTTATCGCTGTGCGCCTACGGCGCACTAGCAATTAAATATTTTTTACTCTGTGTCCTCTGTGCCTCTGTGGTGAAATGCTTGTAATTTTTTATATTAGTCAAAAAAAACGCCCGGCCATAAGACCGGGCAATAAGGGTGGAACCGGCTTGGGGAAACCGGTTCCGGCGGCTCGCAATAAGGGAGAGAGCGAGCCTACGCCGGGCTACAGCGTATTCACATAAAACGACTTCAAGCTATCATCACAACAGTATGAAACATCTTTCTACATACTGATTAAAGACTATACAAAGGAGACGTCAAAAGACAACAGACAAACGGTAGTATATTTGTGGAGACAACCGACGAACGGTCATTGATTTTATAGAAAATAATTTAAAATAATCACAATATAAACAATAGATTACAAGTGATAACTAAACTCAGGATGAGGAATTTACGCTAACTCGTAAAAGTCGGCGTATTTAACACAACATGCTCAATAATCCATCATTTTCACGATAAAAATCGGCCACTCTCACGTTTTAGTGGGCTTCATCCCAGTTATTGCCGATACCGATATCAACAATCAGCGGCACCTTCAGCGTTGCGGCCCGCTCCATTTCCATCCTTAACAAATCAGCGACCGCCTCCACGTCTTTTTCCAGGACTTCCACCACTAATTCGTCATGCACCTGCATAACCACTTTTGCATCCAGCTTACTGCTTGATAAGGCGCGATCAACCGTGATCATGGCGCGTTTGATGATATCTGCCGCGGTGCCCTGCATCGGCGCATTTATTGCTGTACGCTCGGCATATTGCCGACGCTGCCCATTGCGTGAGTTAATTTCGGGTAAATACAGGCGGCGTCCAAAAACGGTTTCAACATAGCCTCTGTCATGCGCCTGTTCGCGGGTTTTGTCCATATAGGCCTTCACTCCCGGGTAGCGTGCGAAATAAACATCGATATAATCCTGCGCTTCGTAGCGCCCAATATTTAACTGTTTGGCCAGGCCAAAAGCGGACATACCGTAAATCAGCCCGAAATTAATGGCTTTTGCGGCGCGACGCTGCTCGAGCTCAACCTCATCCAATGGCACCGCAAAAACTTCTGCGGCCGTCGCTTTATGCACATCAACCCCTTCAGCAAATGCTTTAAGCAGGGTTTTATCTTGCGACAAATGCGCCATGATGCGCAGCTCAACCTGTGAGTAATCCGCCGCCAGCATTTTGTAGCCTTTTGGCGCAATAAACGCCTGCCGAATACGCCGGCCTTCTTCGCTGCGAATGGGTATGTTCTGTAAATTAGGATCGGTTGATGACAGCCGGCCCGTAGCCGCAACCGTTTGATTATACGAGGTATGTACCCGCCCGGTGTTTTTGTTTACCTGCAATGGCAGCTTGTCAGTATAGGTCGATTTCAGCTTACTGACACTGCGGTGCTGCAGCAGGATTTTTGGCAAGGCATAATCGCCCGCCAGTTCCTGCAATACTTCCTCTGCCGTCGAGTATTGCCCGGTTTTGGTTTTCTTTTTTGTCGGTATTTTGAGTTTTTCGAAGAGAATAGCGCCCAGTTGTTTTGGCGAGGCCAGGTTAAACGTCTCGCCGGCTTCGTCATAGGCCTGCTGCTCGAGCTCTTTCAAGCGCGCGGCCAGCTGTTTGCTCTGCTTTTCCAGCATGGGCACATCCACCAGCACGCCTTTTTGTTCAATATTAATGAGCACGCTTAGCAAAGGCAGCTCAATATCCTCGTAAACACTTTTCAGCGCAGGCTCTTTGGCCAGTTCGGCATGCAGCTTTTGATGAATCTGCAACGTAATGTCCGCATCTTCGGCCGCATAGGGGCCGGCCTCGGCCAGGTCAATTTGATTAAAGGTCAGCTGCTTGACGCCTTTACCGGCGATATCTTCAAAATGAATGGTGTTGTGGCCTAACAACCTTAATGCCATATCATCCATGTTGTGACGTTTGGTCGAATCCAGCACATAAGATTCCAGCATTGTGTCCTGTGTGATACCCGCCAGGCGAATGCCATGATTCACCAGAACGTGCGCATCGTATTTCAAATTCTGACCGATTTTATGCTTGTTTTTGTCTTCCAGTAAGGGCTTCAAAACACCTAGAACGTCTGATTCACTCAGCTGCTCGGGGGCATCAAAATAGTCATGTGCAAATGGCACATAAGCGGCCTCACCGACTTTAACGGCAAACGACACGCCCACTACCCTGGCTTTCATGTAGTCTAATGAGGTGGTTTCGGTATCAAAAGCAAACTGCTCGGCTTTTTCCAGTTTGCTTAACCAGCGCTGCAAGGCCGCTTTATCCAGTACCGTTTCATAATTGGCCGCCTGTTCATTATTATTGATCGAAAGCGCGGCGGTTTTACCCGCAGCGGCTGGCGCTTCTGCTGAAGCGCCTGATAAATTGTTTAACCAGGTCTTAAACTCTAACTCGGTATAGATTTCTCTGAGCTTATCAAGCTGCGCTTCACGCATGGCCAGGTCATTGATGCCCAGCTCCAGTTCAACATCGCATTTGATGGTGGTCAGCTCTTTCGAGAGCGGCAATTGCGCCAGATTATCGCGCAGGCTTTCACCCACTTTGCCCTTGATTTCATCGGCGTGAGCAACCAGGTTGTCCAGCGTCTGGTACTGCTTTAACCATTTCGCCGCGGTTTTTGGGCCCACTTTTGGCACACCGGGAATATTATCCGAGGTATCACCCATCAACGCCAGGTAATCAATAATCGCGGCTGGCGGCACATCAAATTTATTGACGACACCGGCCTCATCCAGCACCACATTGCTCATCGTGTTGATCAATGTCACATGGTCATTCACCAGTTGCGCCAGATCTTTATCGCCGGTTGATATCAGCGTATCGATGTTTTGCGCCGTTGCCTGCTTTGCATAGGTGCCAATCACATCATCCGCCTCAACGCCAGGGACCACAATGATCGGGTAACCCAGCGCTTCGACCAGTTCATGCAGTGGCGCTATCTGCCCTATTAGCTCATCGGGCATCGGTGGCCGATGTGCCTTGTACTCCTTATACAAATCGTTACGAAAGGTTTTGCCTTTGGCATCAAAGACTACCGCCATATGCTCTGGCTGATACTCTTCACGCAATTTGTTGAGCATATTGATCACCCCATAAACTGCGCCCGTGGCCTGTCCCTTACTATTGGTTAATGGCGGTAGCGCATGAAACGCACGAAACAGGTAGGAAGAACCATCAACAAGGATGAGTGGCGGTTTTTTATCGGTCATCTGGCGGTGGACACTCGATGGTTTGTTATTTTTAAGGGTCATGATTATCGCAAACCGTGAGGGGCTTTAATAGCCGTTCTGGCCATTCTCTTTTTCAGCCAATGAAAACAAACGCTCAATTTCGTTTTTATTGGCGTTTTTTGCCTTCATTTGCCGACTAACATTTTTTAAATCACGGATTTAAGCTAAAATCACGCGCAACTTAAACCGCTAGCCACTTTATTCGCACCCTGAATTTCTATGTCTGTATATACCATCATCGAAGAAGACGAACTGAAGTCGTTTCTCTCACATTATGACGTAGGCGAACTGGATAATTATCAGGGCATTAGCGATGGTATCGAAAACACCAATTACTTTGTCAATACCAGCCGTGGCCGTTTTGTACTAACCATTTTCGAACAGCATAGTTTTGAGGAAATGCAATATTACCTCAACCTGATGCACCATCTGGCTGACCACCATGTGCCGAGCGCCAATCCGGTTGCCGATAATCAGGGCCATTATTTAAGTCACTTCAAAAACAAACCGATCGCTTTAGTTGAACGATTAAATGGCCGCAGCATAATCAAAACATCGGTTGATCATTGTGCGCAGCTTGGCCAGGCCATGGGAAAAATGCATGCTGCCGGATTAAGTTTTGAGGCACACCAGAGCAATCCCCGTGGCCCGGCATGGTGCCAGCAAACCGCACAGATGGTGATGGAAAAACTGTCTAAAAGTGAGCACGACATGCTTGATGCGGAAGTTCATTTTCAAAAAGAAAAACGTCATGCCGATCTACCTCGCGGCGTGATCCATGCTGACCTGTTTCGTGATAATGCCTTATGGGACAAAAAAGAAGGCGGCGACCGCTTTAGCGGCATCATCGATTTTTATTATTCCTGTGATGATGTCCTGCTGTATGACCTTGCCGTTGACCGCCAATGACTGGTGCAGCAATGAAGACTCCAGTTTAAACAAGGACAAAGTTATCGCCTTGCTTTCACACTACAATACATACCGACCACTGGCTGACAATGAACAGGAATACTGGCCGGCCATGCTGCGTGCCGGCGCTTTACGTTTCTGGTTATCGCGCTTATATGACAAACATTTCCCTCGTGCCGGCGAACTGGTTCATACTAAAAACCCGGATGAATTTAAAGCCATACTGGCCGACCGAATTAATAACAGTGACCATTATATTAATTACTGGCTGTAACCCATTAAAACCATCGCCACTGTATAAAGCCCATGTGCGTCCCTGTCTGCGCTAAATAGAAACCATGCTCAATAAAACACTGGCCGTCATTGATAACTTCATCGACTGGAGCGGCCGCACCGTCTCCTGGTTAAGCCTATTTCTGGTACTGGTCACTTTCATTGTGGTGGTTATCCGTTATGTTTTTGATAGCGGCTCGATTGCATTACAGGAAACGGCAAACTATTTACATGCCACCGTATTTCTTGTCGGCATGGCATACACCCTGCAGCAAAACGCACATGTGCGTGTTGATATTTTCTATTCTCAATTTTCCCCACGCGGCAAAGCATGGGTCGACCTGTTCGGCGCTTTATTTTTATTATTACCGTTCATGTTATTTGTTAGCTGGATAAGCTGGTCATATATTGCTGACAGCTGGTCTGTACTGGAAAGCTCGCGAGAAGCAGGCGGGCTGCCGGGCGTGTTTTTATTAAAAAGCTTAATTTTGATAATGACCGGCCTGCTTAGCCTTCAAGCCTTCAGCCAGATAGTGCGTTGCATTGAAACCATATTGCATGCTGATATTGGCAGCCATGGTAAAAAAAGCCATAAGGGTGACACCTAATGGAATACATGCCGCTCTATCTTTTTGCGACGGTTTTTGTAATCCTGCTCCTGGGTTATCCTGTTGCCTTCTCTTTGGCCGGTACCGCATTAATATTTACCGTTATTGGTGAAATGACCGGTACTTTTGATCCTGCTTTTTTAGAAGCGCTGCCTAATCGCCTATACGGCATTATTTCCAATCAAATTTTAATTGCCGTGCCCCTGTTTGTTTTTATGGGCGTCATGCTCGAGCGTTCAAAAATTGCCGATGAACTATTGATCACCATGTCGCGGCTGTTTGGCAACTTGCGCGGCGGCCTTGGCATATCCGTTATTCTTGTTGGCATGCTGCTGGCTGCCAGCACCGGTATCGTTGGCGCGACAGTTGTTACCATGGGACTTTTATCTTTACCTACCATGTTAAAAAGCGGCTATGACGCGAAGATATCAACCGGTTTAATCTGCGCATCCGGCACCTTAGGACAAATTATTCCACCGTCCATTGTGCTGGTATTACTCGGCGATGTGCTGTCCAATGCCTATCAGCAGGCGCAGCTGGATATGGGTATTTTTTCTCCCGAAAGCATTTCAGTTGGCGATTTATTTATTGGCGCATTAATTCCCGGCTTATTACTGGTCGACTTTATACATTGTTTATATCCTTGCGCTGGCATTGCTAGACAAAAACGCGATGCCGGCCGCATCAAAAAATAATACCGGGGAAAATAACAGCCATGAAAACGGGCCGTTGTTACAGGCTTCTTTAATACATGACGTGATTAAAAGTTTGCTGCCGCCCCTGGCCTTAATACTTGCCGTACTCGGCTCAATAATCGCTGGCCTGGCAACACCCACAGAAGCAGCGGCGATTGGCGCAGTCGGTGCCATGCTGCTGGCTTTATCAAAAAACATGCTGACGCTTGCAACACTGCAGGAAGTCATGCGCAATACAACACGTATCAGCTGCATGGTATTTATGATTTTAATCGGTGCCGCATTATTCTCATTAGTGTTTCGCGGCTTTGAAGGTGACGAGCTGATACAGCAGCTGCTTGGCGAATTAGGCGGTGGAAAATATCACGCCCTTTTTGTTGTCATGCTGGTTATGTTTTTACTGGGATTTGTTCTCGACTTTATTGAAATAACCTTTGTTATCGTACCAATTGTTGGGCCGGTGTTACTTGCCATGGGCATCGATCCTGTCTGGCTAGGCATACTCATTGCGATAAACCTGCAAACATCCTTTCTTACGCCGCCGTTTGGTTTTGCTTTATTTTATTTACGCGGCGTGGCGCCGGCAGAAATCAAAACCACACAAATATACCAGGGTGTCATGCCATTTATTGTCATACAGCTTATCGCCATGGCCATGATTGCCTACTGGCCTGAACTCGCCACCTGGCTGCCTTCTCAAATTTCAGGGTAAAGCCTTGTTGATAAATTCAAACAGCATCTATATAACAACCGCTATATAATGAGAGATAAACATAAATACACTTTCGTTTAACGAGGCCATCTAATGACTGCCGGCAGACTGTACTTTGCACAACACGCAATCGCCTTGAGTAAAACAGAAAACCCTGAGCGGCCACTGTCTGATGCCGGTACTCAGCAGACGCTGTCTGTCGCACGACAACTGCACGCTGCGGATTTGCCTATTTCACAAATTTTTCATAGTGGAAAACTTCGTGCTGAACAAACAGCAAGCATTTTTGCAGCAACGTTTAATATTACAGCTGTTTCAGCTATTGATTACCTATCACCCAATGACGACGTCAAATTGCTGACGGCAAATTTAAATACCGATAATGCGCTTTATGTTGGCCATTTACCCCACCTGGAAAAGCTGGTAAGTTTTCTAGTAACCGGAACAACAGCAGCCGGTATCATCACATTTCAAAACAGCGCTACCGTCTGCCTGCAAAAAATTAATAATAAATACGCTGTACAATGGTATTTAACACCGGCGCTGACAACAAAATAACTGATGAGCCTGGTTTCACCTCTAAATTATATTGCACAGAAATTACTTTATCTGTGGATAAAAACCAGTGTCGCCCAGCAAGGTGAAGCGCAGCAGAAAAATAAAAACACTATCATCATTTACGTACTGGAATCACGTGCCTGGACCGATCTACTTGTTCTTGAGCACGAATGTAAATCTTTACACATAAAGAACCCGCTTTCACGGATTCGTCACAAACAGTTAAAAGCCTGGCATCACGTCTATACGATTGCTCAGGCACAACCGATTAAAGCATGGCTGCAGAAAAAACCCAAACGCTCACCCATGCTTAGCGCAATACATCAGGCGCTAATAAACAATCCTGACCTTGATGTACATTTTATACCCGTCGTTATTTTCTGGGGCCGGCCGGTATTAAAACAAAAACACTGGTTACGCGTATTATTTTCCGAGACATGGGGTTTTGCCGGCCGCAGCCGCCGATTTTTCACTATATTATTTAACGGAAAAAACACACTTCTTCAGTTTTCGCCTGCTATTTCATTTCGTGAATTAATCAATGAGCCGGATGAAGATGTCGACCGCATAGACAAACTACAGGCCCTGCTATCTCAGCGATTAATTGAAATCAAAACAGCGACACTCGGGCCTGATATCTCACATCGCCGTACATTAGTCAGAACACTATTAGAAAACAAATATATATTTAATGCCATACGCAAGCGATGCGACACAGAGAATATTTCTGAACATGAAGCAACAAAAACCGCGCATAAATATTTAAACGAAATTGTTGCCGATCGCAGTTATATCACCATTCAAATATTACAAAGAATACTCACCACCTTCTGGAATAAATTTTATTCGGGTATCGACATTCACTTTAGTGAGCCACTCAAATCGCTGGCATTGAGCCATGAGCTTATCTATGTACCCTGCCACAGAAGCCACATTGACTACCTGCTGCTGTCTTACGTTATTCACCATGAAGGCCTGGCCATCCCCTATATTGCCGCAGGCAAAAACTTAAACATGCCGGTCATTGGTCCGGTATTAAGAAAAGCAGGCGCTTTTTTTATTCGCCGCAGCTTTAAAGACAATGAACTGTATTCAACTGTTATGTTTGAATACCTGGCATCGCAAATCTCAGCCGGCATGCCGATTGAATACTTTGTTGAAGGCGGCCGCAGTCGTACCGGGCGCTTGTTACAACCCAGGCCCGGCATGCTCGCCATGACCATTCGTGCTTTCCTCAAATATCAACGCCGGCCGATTGCTTTTGTACCTGTCTATATTGGTTATGAAAAAATGATTGAGGGTAAAGCCTACCTTGCAGAACTCGAAGGTTTAGATAAAAAATCTGAAACACTGCTCGGATCAATACGCTCGATTTTAAAAATTCGTGGGTTTTATGGCCGCGTCACCACAAATTTCGGGCAAGCGGTTTTACTCAACGAGATTTTAGAAAAACAGGCACCTGGGTGGGACAAACAGGCCTACGATGATAAGCAGCGTCCTGACTGGTTACGATCGGCTGTTGCATTTACTTCACAACAAATCATGCAACATATAAATGAATGCTGTGATGTCAATGCGGTGAACCTGGTGGCAACAGCTTTGCTTGCAGCACCGAATCAAACAATGGACGAAGGTGAATTAACCCGGACCCTGTCATGTTATGGCGGCCTGATAAAAAACCTTAACTACTCAGCTTATGTGACACAAACACATTACGATGTAGTAGAACAAATTCAGCACGTTGAAGCGCTTGGGCTTGTTCGTCGGCGCACTCATGAGATGGGTGACTTTATATATCTTGATCATAAACATGCCATATTACTGACTTATTACAGAAATAATGTTTTACATTTGTTCATTATGCCGTCATTGGTCGCCTGTTGCTTTATCAACAGCCCCTCGCTTGATCGCGAAAAAATTACACAATTGATAAAAATAGCTTTCCCCTTTTTAAAGTCTGAATTCTTTTTGCCCTGGTCCGCATCCGAAATTGAGAAGCTTGTTGATAAAGTATTAACTGAACTAATCAGCGCGGAATTACTTTCTTTTGATAAACACAGTAAAACATATAAAAAGTCGCCTATTAGCAGCGAACAACACGCGCAACTGACGACACTGGCGCAGGTTATATCGCCTGTACTGGAACTTTATTACATGATATTCGCATTACTTGCTGAGTCTGGCTCTAATAAACTAAGCCGCGAACGTCTCGAAGAATTATGCCACCTTATGGCGCAACGACTTTCGCTGATGTATGAGATCAACTCGCCCGATTTTTTCGATAAAAACTTAATATCTAACTTCATCAATTCTTTAATAAAACTGGATTATGTAAGTATTAACGATGATGAAAAACTGGAACTGGCGGAATCAGCAGTCCATAAAGGCTGGCAGGCTCGTCGATTGTTAAACAAAAGCATGCAGTATAATATCTTACAAATGTTACGCACCTCTACTGATAACCCCCACTCTTTGAAAGATCATGGCTAATAAACTGCTATCAACATTAACCACTACTATAAAAACCTTATATACAAAGAATCCATGGAAAGGGCGCTTTATATTGACACTGTTTATCCTTACACTGATTTTAATCATCATACGCGCTGCATTGCCGCAAACAATAATCTACAGCGCCACCTCCTGGCTTAAACAACAGGGCATTGAATCGACAATTGAAGATATAAACATCAACATATTCGGCGGAACAGTTTCACTAATAAATGCTATGGGCAGTAAAGACAGCAACATATTGTTCAATGCAGGTTTAGTTGATATTCATTGGCGCTGGGTACCGCTATCAGACAAAACCATTGAAGTCACTAAAGTTGTTCTTGATCGGTTCAGTGTCAACATAGAACAGTACACAGACGAAATAGTTATTGGTGGCGTCCATATTACAGCAGCACAAAATAGTGATAAGGAAATTAAAAAACCATCAAACAATGACAGCAAGCCCTGGGCGGCCTCACTCGGTGAAATTATATTTACAAACTTGAATATTTGTTATTTGCAGCATGCTGAAGCTCATGAAAAAGCCACACAAAACTCTAAAGTTCTGGATTACTGTGCAAATCTTAAACAATTGTCATGGGAAGGAACCATAAGTTATGCAGTAGACCCCTTGCTCAGCATAAACAGTGGCTTACCCTTATCCTCAACCGGTGATTTTAAACTTGATGGCCTGACAATCACAGATAACAAACTTCAAAAAAAATTAATATCATCGACATCAAATATACTTAGGAATGTTGTCATATCCGGCACAAACAATATACTTATCAAATCAATTTCAATGAATGGCTTTTCTGCATTGCAGCGAGATGATAACAAACATACTGATACCTTTCGTTTTCAGCAATTGGTCATTAGCAACATCAAACTTTTGAATTTAGACTCCCTTTCAATAGATGACATTAACTTCAATAAACCCGGACTTTTCCTTGTAAAACAAAAGCCATCTGCCTGGGAATACCAGCAGTGGATACCAGCCCTGCCTGAAAAAACCGCCATAGCTAATAAACAAATTAATAAAAAAGGCGGTGATTCGTTCAATACAAGCATAAAAAACATTACTATTAGTAATGCTGACAACTGTTATTTAGAAGAATCGAATTCAATGCACTATTGTTTTACTTTTAACAAGTTTGACTGGCAAGGCCGTTTGGATGTTAAATCAGCCAATTCTGCTTCTAGCGACCTAGACCTGAAAGCCAACGGACATTTATCATTTTTACAACCGAACGTTCAGAATCATACAATCAAAAGAACGCTTTTATATTTTGAATCACTAGAATTGGCCGATCTAAATATTAATGGCATAGACGATTTTTCACTAACTAACTTAAAACTTGATAAGTTGTCTGCTTTGCAGCGAAGCAAAGAAACAAATGATCATACTGCTTCAATGGGAAGTCTGTCTATTAATGACATTAAATACTCGCAAAACAATATCTCCATCAACACCATTAACCTTGATGACATCGCAGCAAATATATCTAAAAACAAAGATGGCACATGGGAACACGCTAAATGGTCACATGGAAAATCTACAGAAAATAAAAGCGACACTGCACCAGCAACCTCAACAACAGATAAAAAACCAATAGCCATATCATTAAACAAATTAATTATTGCTACTGACAAGGAATTGTTATTTACTGATAACAGCACTGACCCTGCTACAAAAACCGGGCTGCAAAACCTCTCTTTCGATCTGAGCAACCTCAACTCTGCACAAGCGGATAAAAATAGTTTATTTAAACTTGTCTGCCAAAACAACACAACATAGCACTATAGATATTGAGGGCACTGCGAAACCTTTCGCTGAAAAAATTTCGTTTGACGCCAGCGGAAAACTTAGAGGCTTCGATTTACGAGCGGTATCACCTGTAGCAAAAAAATCTATTGGTCATATCATCAAGAGCGGCCAACTCGATGCCGAGCTAAAGATACTGGCTGTTAACGGTAAACTAAACAGTAATATCGCGCTATCTTTATATCAATTCAATATCCAAGCAACGAATAAGGATGCAGCAGAAAAGTTAGATAAAAAATTCGGCATGCCGCTCAATCAGACGCTGGTACTGTTACGCGATAAAGATGACAGTATTCATCTTGACATCCCTGTTACCGGCGATGTTAGCAGCCCTGATTTCAACCCAATGGATGCCATTGTAAAAGCCACTTCTAAAGCGGCAACGGCCACCTTGATAACCTTTTATACACCCTATGGTTTAATTTATGCAGGCGGAAATGTTTTATTTGATCTTGCTACCGCACTGAATTTCGACCCCATAGTATTCGAGCCAGGATCATCCGAGCTACTTGAACAAAACAAACAACAACTCGATAACCTGGCCAGGCTACTAAACGAAAAACCTAAAGTTCATTTAACTCTATGCGCAAATGACAAATAATAGTGATGCATTTAAACTTTTCCCTGAGCTAAAAAAACAGGACAAAAAGGATAGCGCTGAAATCGAGTTAACAACAAAACAAATGGCTGCACTAACGCAACTTGCTGCAGACAGACAAAACAATACAAAAAATTATTTAATCAATAATAATAAAATTGAACATAACCGATTAATCTTATGTGAGCCAGAACATAAAACAGATGAGGATGCCATTGCCGGCGTAGCGATAAATATTTAAGCGTATAGGCTTGGATTATGACAGAAACAAATTGTATTCACAGATGCCCTCAAGCAGGCGTTCACGAAAAATGCCTGACGGGGTAAAAACGGCCAATTTGCCTAGTTAAAAACACTAAAAAATTTGTCCGCGAAGGACGCAAAAGACGCGAATAATCATGTTTTTATAGACCGTGATAAAGCTTTGTTGTTCGCGGCCCTTTAACAGCTTATCGCCTGTAAGTGCTTAACAACATCTATTATGTTTTTGCTCTTTATTCGCGTCTTTTGCGTCCTTCGCGGACTAATGTTTTTAAATCTTTTATCCGCTTTATCCAGGCAACAGTTTCTAATGCATGGGCCGACGACTGCCATGACTATCTAACATTAAAATAAATCTTTTCAGATATCTCGTGCCAGGCAGATACCTGCTTATAAAACTTGTTATATGAATCATAAATTTTTTGTGCAGATTTATTTTTTGATGCCAGCTCACTGACCACGTCATGAGATAAATTTTTAAGTTTATTTAATACATCATCCGGCAGTCTTCGCACATCAACTTTATGTGTATTGACCAGCGTATCCAGTGCCGCATTATTCTTTGCGGTAAATTCCAGCGACATGTCCTGGTTAACGACCTTACAGGCATTTTCTACAATAATTTTTAAATCATCCGGCAACGCCTCAAACGCTTTTTTATTAATGATTGCTTCCAGCGTTGTACCTGGCTCATGCCAGCCCGGGTAATAATAATATTTAGCGGCTTTATGTAAACCAAAAGCCAGGTCATTATAAGGGCCGACCCATTCAGTGGCATCAATTGCACCTGTTTTTAAGGAACTGAATAATTCACCGCCAGGCAAATTAACCGGGGTGCCGCCTGCGCGCTTTAATACTTCACCACCGAGGCCGGGGATGCGCATTTTCAATCCTTTTAAATCGTTAACGTTGTTTATTTCCTTGTTAAACCAGCCAGCCATTTGCACGTTAGTATTGCCGGCAGCGGCGGGAATAAGACCAAACGGCTCATAGCTTTCTCGCCACAACTCCATGCCGCCGCCATAATATAACCACGCCGTCATTTCCTGTGAATTCATACCGAATGGTACCGTGGAAAAAAACTGGGCTTCTTCAATTTTTCCTTTCCAGTAATAGGCCGAACCGTGTCCTAATTGCGCCGTACCTCGTGATACTGCATCAAACACTTCAAATGCGGGGATCAATTCACCGGCACCATAAACTTTTACTGTAATGCGCCCACCGGTCATTTCAGTAATTAATTTAGCCAGTTGATTCGCGCCCGTACCTAAAACCGGAAAGTTCTTTGGCCAGGTAGTGACCATTTTCCATTTGATTTTCGTGTCGGCACTGACAATCGCAGGCGCTGCTGCCACCGAGGTGGCCACTGAAGCCACACTCGCCTGTTTAATAAAATCACGACGTTTCATACTGATACCTTCTAAAAATTAAAAACTATAATTCACCACAGAGGCACAGAGAGCACAGAGGAAATACTTTTTTAGTTTTAGCAGCGCCGTAGGCGCAGCTCAAAAAGAAACCGCTCTCGCAACTGCTCCTGCGTGCCCCCCCTGCCGCCGTGGTGATAATTTTTTTCACGCAGTTAAGCTGGCGATAAATTGGCATATGCCATTACCAGCCACTTACTGCCTTCGTATTCGAAATTAACCTGCACCCTGGCATGGCTGCCGCTGCCTTCTAAATTGGTGACCATGCCTTCACCGAATTTTTTATGTTTTACTCGCTGCCCGATATAAATCCCGTTCACTGTTTCGCTCGATTTATAACTTGATGTTTTATATTGCGAAGAGGATACGGTATGACTCGTTTTATGCTGGCCTCTTACTTCACTGAGCAGGTGCTCGGGTATCTCACTAATAAAACGTGACGGTGACGGATATAAATCCTGTCCGTATAAACGGCGGTGTTCTGCACAGCTCATTACCAGTTGTTCGCGTGCGCGAGTAATGCCAACATAACAAAGTCGGCGCTCTTCTTCGAGCTTGCCTTCTTCTTCCAGTGATCGCTGGCTGGGAAACAAACCTTCTTCCATGCCCACCATAAATACTAAAGGAAACTCCAGGCCTTTGGCGCTGTGCATGGTCATTAACTGTACGCAATCATCCCATTCTGCCGCCTGCCCTTCTCCTGCTTCTAGAGCTGCATGGGTTAAAAATGCGGTCAGCTCATTCATCGGCACTTCCAGCTCTGACTGATCATAATCAAAACCGCGTGCTGCCGTAATTAGCTCTTCTATATTTTCTACCCGCGCCTGCGCTTTTTCTGTTTTTTCTTTTTCGTAGTACTCAATCAAACCAACATTATGTACCACATGATCAACCTGCTCATGCAACGCCATTTCATGACAGTCGGCTCGCATAGCATCGATTAAATCAACAAAACCCTGCAGCGCATTCGCTGCTCTTGTCGGCAATGCCTTCTGTCTGCAAGAATCTGTTTTGCTGCCGACCATAATGGACAGTCTTGCTGTTTTGCCACTTCACGGACTTTTTCCACGCTGCGCTCGCCAATGCCGCGCGTAGGCGTATTTACTACTCGCTCAAATGAAGCATCATCATTGGCATTATCCATTAACCGCAAATACGCCAATGCATTTTTAATTTCGGCGCGCTCGAAGAAACGCATACCGCCATAAACGCGATAAGGAATGCCCTGGCTGACAAAGCGTTCCTCAAACATACGTGACTGCGCATTCGAGCGATATAATATTGCTGCATCTGCTCGCGCATTACCCATGTCGACAAACTGTTTTATTTTGTCGAGAACAAATTGCGCTTCATCGCGTTCGTCATAAGCGTTATAAAATATTATTTGTTCGCCATCGTCGCCGCTGGACCACAGTTTTTTACCCATGCGGTCGGCATTATTATCAATTAATGCATTGGCTGCAGAAAGAATGGTGGTTGTTGAGCGGTAGTTCTGTTCCAGGCGAATGACTTCTGCCGAGGCAAAGTCTCGCTGAAAACGCTGGATATTTTCTACCCGTGCACCACGCCAGCCGTAAATGGCCTGGTCATCATCACCGACAATAAACACTTTATTTGACGACCCTGCCAGCAACTGGATCAGGGCATACTGAATGGTATTGGTATCCTGAAACTCATCAACCAGAATATGCTGAAAGCGTTTTTGGTAATGCGACAGCAAAGATTCATTATCACGCACCAGTTCCAGTGTGCGTAATAACATTTCAGCGAAATCAATAACCCCCGCGCGATCACAGGCAACTTCATAGGCGGTGTAAATTCTCACCAGCTGCTCATAGATCGGGTTACGTGAGGTATCGATATGCGCGGGCCGCTTGCCTTCATCTTTACGCGCGTTGATAAACGCCTGCGCCTGTTTTGGCGGCCATTTAGCTTCATCCAGTTCAAGGCTTTTTAATATCCGGCGTACCAGGCGGTACTGATCATCAGAGTCAAGAATCTGAAAACTTTGCGGCAATCGCGCTTCTTTCCAGTGATTACGCAACAAACGATGCGCCAGTCCGTGAAACGTGCCTACCCACATGCCAGCAATCGGCATGTCCTGTAATTTTTCCACGCGCTGGCGCATTTCTGCAGCCGCTTTATTGGTAAACGTTACCGCAAAAATATTGTACGGAGAAATGCCTTCCACCAGATTAAGCCAGGCGATACGGTGCACCAGCACCCGCGTTTTACCACTGCCGGCACCGGCCAGTACCAGCATATGCTCTGGCTGAGCAGTCACTGCCTGGCGCTGATCATCGTTCAAATCATTTAATATATGCGAAACATCCGCTTGTGCAGCATCACTCACAATCTTTTGAAATACATTATCAACGGTTTCTGACATTTTCTGGCCTGATCATAAAGGGTTAACGGCTTGATACGGCATTCTACTGTGTCGCTCAAGATATAAAAAGCAGGGTTTACCGCTGCAGCCAGCACCTATGACAAATATCACAGCCTTTAAAAACTGCTGCCTATCTTTAAATAGACCCGATCTTCGCCGATTTCACGGTCAAAACCATGGGCATAACCCAGCCGGGTTCGCAATGTTAGGCTGTAAAATAGATTGATGTCGGCCGTCAGCTCAAATCCAGCACTTGAGTAATAGCTGTCCGGTGAATCTTGATAAGCACTGCCGGTTTCTGCGAATACGGTGCCAAACCACTGCATGATGCCGGCGGGCGGCGTCATATAACCTTTTTCTATGCGCTGCAAAGGGAATCGCCATTCGCCTGTCAATAGTTGTGCTCGGCGACCTCGCAACTGAGGCAAACCCTCCTTATAACCTCGAAGTGCATAACTTCGTTGATTAAAAATGGACCGGCCACTCATGCCAAACAATAGAGCAAAAACATCTTCACTATCACCTTCACCACCTAATTTAAACGGCCGCGGTTGGTCCGTTCCCCAGCCCTGCAAAAAACGGATAGCAAAAACACTTTCTTTTCCGGTGCGAATATACTGCCGCCAGTCCACCGTATATAACTGTCCGCTAAAATCTGAATTTAAGGCATCGCTGTCTTCAGCGACCAGCCGCAAATTCATACCATCGATTAAACTAATCGATAGCGGGTTATAATCTGCGGAATTATAAAGCCAGGCCAAAGCAAGCAGATGATCCTCAAAATCATTTAATGGTATCGCTGATGTCGTCAGTTCATCATCTACTGTTTTATCGTAAATCACAGCAAATAATAAATCTGACTGTGTTTGCATATGCCTGTCGGGAAAGGCCACTACAGCACCGGCAACGCTGCGATTGGATATTCGCTGTAAGTCACCGCCGGCATCCAGTGTAATTTCATTTATCCTTGCCGCCGATAAAAACAACTGGTCCGAGTAGGCGTAACTTATCCGTGCTGCGGGTTTATTTAATTTTGAATCATAACTCGCCGCAACAGAATAGTTATGTATTCCAAGCGCATCGCTGCCTGTTGTTGTCACGCCAAACTCTGAACGCTGCTCGGTAAACTGAAAACTGGGAAACCACCAACGCGGATACATATTTGACAATGCAGAATAATCACGTTGTTGATGTGATGAAACCTGATAATTAATTATTTGTAATGGCTCCTTTTCAAACGCGGTTATTTTTTTTGTTGTGTCGACACTATCCGTCTCAGCGAGGTCCAGTTTATAGATAGCGTAACCTTCTGCGCTATAACCTGAATAATAAACCGCTCCGTTTACACTTGCCTGTGATGACTGAAAGGCACCACCGATAAGATTAGTCAATTGCTCAAGCTTTCCTGACGCAGGTGAATATCGATTTAGATTATAAACATCGTCCGCTTCTAAACTAAATAAAATATTGCCGTCTGCTGTATATTGCGGATTCGCCGCGATGCCCGCACCCGTGTTGATTTTATCCCAGCGTTTTTCTGCCAGGTCAAACAGCTCCAGGTTCCAGCCCTCACCCTCACGCCATATTGAAGCGACGATATATTTACCGTCCGGTGAAACGTCTATCTGGCCAACTATATCCCTGTTATTACCCTGCCATAAAACCTGCTGCAACTTCGCCTGCTCATCCAGCAGCTGTAATTCAAAGTGACTTGCATCATGCTGCACCGCAGCAATTCTTTTACCATCGGGAAACCAGCTGGCGAACAGGTAGCGGCCACATTCCGTTAATCGTTTTAATTGTTTATTACTCTTATCAAAGTAATAAATATCGCTATAAACGTTATAGTTATTACAGACTTCATTTTGCGTGAGCAGCAAACCGGCTTCCGGGTGTACATCTAATTTCGCGCTGCCCGTTAAGTCTATTAATTCAGCAGTGTTACCGTTGGTATCGAGATGCATCAATTTTGCACGTTGATAGCCATTGTTTTGCACATAATATACTTCTTCGCCATGCTCCCCTAAAAAAGCCTGAACTGAATCTGTTCGATACGCGTCTGCCGATAACTGGCTACCGGCAATTAAACCTTTTTCTTTGATTTTATTAATCTGCGGTTCAAATTTATTTTTTAACCAGCGCTGAAACTCGTTCCATAGTGGCTCCAGATTTTTTCCCAGTGTCCGCTGTGCGTTGGTGTTGATAAAAAACGGCAGCAGATTGTTACTGTATTCTTCTATCCAGTCGCGCAGCTTTTCTTCACCGTATTTTTCAGCAAGGAAGTTCATGAAATACACACCATAAAGATAACGTGTCGTTCCGCCCGGCCAGGTGCTTACAGGTAAGTTCACATGTGAAATCGGTTGCAGCCCGTTTGCAACTTCCTCTCGCATCATGGAAGCAAACATGGCGCTTTGGCCACGTCCAATGCCTCGCTCTGTATCGGTTTCTTTATACGTCGCCAGGCCTTCTAAAACCCATGCCGGCTGATAAGCATTGGGAAACAGCAGCAGGAAACGTCCAAAAATATTTCTTAAATACTCGGGCGAGCCGGCACTTTTATCTAAATGTATTATGTGAGTATATTCGTGAACGATTAAGGTTGTCAGCCAGTCATCAAAATCTTCCAGCGTGTTGATGCTGGTCGGTGGCGCAACAAACAGTACCGTATGATTAAAATAAACAGGGCTGGCGAAACCGTTTGGCTGATCAGATTGATCACTGATAACCACATGTGTTTTTTCTGCAGGATGCCAGTCGAACTCTTTTGTCAGGCGTGTATGCGCCAGTTCTGCGATGACTAACGCTCTCTCGGCAATGTTCTTGTTGCCGTCAGCATAATGCACGAACAGGTATTCGCCTTCGATTGTTTTCCAGTGCAGCGTTGGATCGACAGCCAACGCATCGATACTAATAAATAATAAACAAACTGTGATTATGTGTATTAACGATTTTTCTTTAATCATCCAGATTATTTTCTTAGCCCATAAATAATAAATAATAAACCAACAGACCCTGATATCCATGATAGCAGTGGTGCACCAAATATCGGCGCCGTACTTGCTAGCGAATAAATGATTGAAGCCGCAACCAGCAGGCTAGAGCCGGTTATAACAATTAGACTTCGTTGATTATTCTGATTTATCTCTTTTCGTATTTTATTTATTTCATCTACCTGCTTTAGATGGTACTCACCATCGGCGTAAGCTTTCAGGCTTTTATATACCAGGCCAGGTACTTCCGGCATTTTCTCAATGATATATGGCAGGTCATCTTTTAAATTACGAAGAAGTGCGCGCGCGCCAACCTGCTCTTCCATCCAACGCTCTAAAAACGGTTTAGCCGTTTTCCATAAATCAAGCTCTGGATATAACTGCCGCCCCAGGCCCTCAATGTTTAACAGCGTTTTCTGCAATAAAACAAGCTGCGGCTGCACTTCCATATTAAAACGCCGCGCCGTTTGGAACAGGCGCAACAATAACTGGCCGAAAGATATATCTTTTAACGGTTTTTCAAAAATCGGTTCACAGACGCTTCGAATGGCTGATTCAAATTCATCAACACGCGTATGTGACGGTACCCAGCCGGACTCGACATGCAGCTTGGCGACCTTATAATAGTCGCGTTGAAAAAACGCCAGGAAATTTTCTGCCAGGTATCTTTTATCCGTCTGGCTTAGCGTTCCCATAATGCCAAAGTCTACGGCAATATACTTCGGCATTTTTGGGTTGCCTGTATCAACAAATATATTACCGGGGTGCATGTCAGCGTGGAAAAAATTATGCGAGAACACCTGGGTAAAAAATATTTCAACACCCATGGCTGCCAGACGTTTCATGTCTGTGCCCTGTTCGACTAAAGACTCAGTATCTCGAATGGGTACGCCATAAATTCTTTCCATTACCAGTACATTTTTACGAACGAAATCCCAGTAAATTTCCGGCACGTATAAATCTTCTGAACCTTCAAAGTTTCTGCGTAACTGGCTGGCGTTTGCCGCTTCACGCATCAAATCCAGTTCATCCAGAATAGTTTTTTCATATTCCGCGATAACTTCAACCGGGCGCAGGCGTCGCAGCTGTGAAGAATATTTTGCCGCCAGCTCAGCGATAATATACAGCAGGGAGATATCACGTTTTATCACCGGCATTATGTCCGGACGAAGAACTTTTACGACGACACTTTCTCCTGTATTTAAAACAGCAGCATGTACCTGCGCGATAGATGCAGAAGCTAATGGTTGCTCATCAAAACTTTCAAACAGATCTGCTACCTTTTCACCAAAGGCTTTTTCTATTATTTTTCTTGCCTGCTCGCCTGGAAAAGCCGGCACGGCATCCTGTAAAAGCTGTAACTCATCCGCAATATCATCTGCCAGCAAATCACGTCGTGTTGAAAGCATCTGGCCAAATTTAATAAAGATGGGGCCCAAATCTTCCAACGCCTCGCGCATACGGACGGCACGTGGTTTACGCTTACGGCGAAACCAGTTCCATGGAAAAATATAAATGATAAAACGAAAGGGGCGAAACAGGTGGGTAGTAAAAATAATATCATCAAGGCCATGCAGCATTAACACCCAGTTAATACGTAACATTCGAATAAATTGACCTGGTGTTAATATTGGCATTGTTTCATACGTTTAATTTTTATTTTGTGGACAACGATTTCACCAGCATATTAATCTGGGCCTGGATACGATCAACATCATTTCTTAAGCGATCAACCTCATTATTAAAAATGTCGAGCTCAGTCTCGCTAACAACATCCCGGCTTTCTTCCTGTAAATATTCACTGAGGCTTGTTGACACAGACGTCACCGTGTCTTTACTCCATTGCCCCAGCATCTTACCTGTCTGCTGAAGCTGGTAGGCAACACCATCACCGAACAAAGCTGCCAATGGCTCAGACCAGTCGATATCCATTTGCGACATAATATTTTTAAACTGATGGCCTAACCGGGTATCACCTGTTATTTCGACTTCACCTTTTAATAACAGCTCGGCTGTATTCGGCACCAGTCCCATTTTAAATAACGAGAGTGGTGTACCACGCAAGACGGTATCGGCTTCACCTTCATACTCTGTGCTTACTTGAACGCCTTTGTCAGTGGGAAATATATAAAGCGCTTTATTTATGCCGGTGATTTCCAGCTTGATAACTTTGCCAGAAAACTGCGCAAGCTTATCCAGCACTTCCGGATCAAGTGCTAAATAACGATTGATGACTGATTCAATGATCAACATGACTCAATAATGTCTAACGGCAATTTTGCACAATGCATTTATAATTTAAAGCCTTTATGCAAGGCAACGATGCCGCCTGTCATATTATGGTAGGTACAACGTTCAAACCCGGCTTGTTTCATCATTTGTTTTAGCGTTTCCTGATCGGGGTGCATGCGAATTGATTCGGCTAGATAACGATAGCTCTCTTCGTCATTGGCAATTAACTTGCCCATTTTTGGCAATATATGAAAAGAGTAAAAATCATAAACTTTATCGAGGCCAGGCATCACCGGTTTTGAAAATTCCAGAACCAGTAATCGGCCACCGGGTTTAAGCACACGATACATTGACTGCAACGCTTTATCCTGATGCGTTACATTTCGTAAACCAAAGGCAATGGTTATACAGTGAAAACTGTTGTCTTCAAATGGCAGGTCTTCCGCATTGGCTTCGACAAACTCAATATTGCCGGCGTAACCTTTATCAAGCAGGCGCTTTCGGCCCTCTTCAAGCATGGCGCCATTGATATCTGAAATAATAATTTTTCCTGTTGGCCCAACCTGCTTCGACATCTGCATGGTCAGGTCGCCGGTGCCGCCGGCTACATCCAGTGCCATATCGCCCGGCCTTAATCCGGTATGCTGCATCGCGATTTTTTTCCAGATACGATGAACACCAAAAGACATGACATCATTCATGATGTCGTATTTGCTGGCAACAGAATCAAACACGCCGGCAACCAGGCTTTCTTTTACGTCTTCATCGACCGTTTGATAACCGAAATGTGTTTCTTTTTTTGTCATAATTTTATCTCTGTCCACAGATGAACGCAGATGAACGCAGATAAAAAATGATTTCTGTTTTATATAAGCAGAAAAAAATCTTTGCGCACGTTGCCTTCTTTGCGGCTAAATAATCATTTGCTGTTATGCATGCTCATCTGCGTTCATTTATCGGCGGCACGTTTATTGCTCAATGTTGCGGCGCTGATGCCCCGCTTTTTGCAAACGGTCCAGGTAATCCTGCCACTTTTCTTCGTATTTAGAGCCTAGCTCGTATATATAGTCCCAGGTAAATATCCCTGTATCATGTTTATCATCAAAAGCGAATTTCAGCGCATAATTTCCCTGCGGCTCAATCGATTCAATATTCACTTCTTCTTTATTGAGCTGCAGAACTTCCTGGCCCGGGCCATGACCGGTTACTTCAGCAGAAGGCGAATACACACGCAGGTATTCACAGGGCAGCTGAAATACTAGAACCGTCTTCATATTCAACTTCTAAAATACGGCTCTTCTGATGTAAATTTATATTTGTTGGTTTCGGCATTATTTATCTCTATAAAATCTATCTACAATATATATCGGCTTAAATCTTCGTCTTTGATTAACTCGGCCAGGCTATTATTAACGTACTCAGCATCGATGGTCACTGACTCACCTGACTTATCCGGCGCTGAAAATGAAATTTCCTCCAGCAAGCGCTCCATGATGGTATGCAAACGTCTGGCGCCAATATTCTCTGCGCTCTCATTAACATCATACGCAGATTTCGCAATCTGTTTTACGCCATCTTCGGTAAAATTAATGCTTAAACCTTCAGTGTCCATCAACGCTTTATACTGCACGGTTAAGGCTGCATCCGGCTCCGTTAATATACGTTCAAAATCTTTCGCATTCAACGCGCTTAACTCAACACGAATCGGCAACCTGCCCTGTAATTCTGGAATAAGATCACTGGGCCTGGTTAAATGAAAGGCGCCCGAAGCAATAAACAAAATGTGGTCGGTTTTCACCATGCCATACTTGGTTGTCACGGTACAGCCTTCAACCAGCGGCAAAAGATCTCGCTGCACACCTTCACGTGAGACATCACCGCCACCGCTGCTTTCTGTGCGTTTAGCGACTTTATCAATCTCATCGATAAAAACGATTCCGTTTTGTTCGGCATTTTCTACTGCCCGTACTTTTAAATCGTCTTCCTTAAGCAGTTTGCCTGCTTCTTCTTCAAGAATCACCTTGCGTGCTTTAGATATGCGCATTTTGCTGGTTTTTTTCTTGTCACTGCCCATGTTCTGGAACATGCCCTGTAACTGGGACGTCATTTCTTCCATCCCTGGCGGCGCCATAATTTCTACACCAATGGGGGATGCGCTCACTTCCATTTCAATTTCTTTATCATCGAGCTCATCATTGCGCAGTTTTTCCCGGAATTTCTGACGCGTTGCATTATCTTTGTCGGCCACCGGTTCACCAAACTCATTTCTCGCGGGTGGCAACAAGGCGTCTAAAATACGCTCTTCAGCCGCCTGCTCCGCCAGGTGACGCACTTTCGCCATTTCCTGCTCGCGTGTCGACTTTACCGACATGTCGACAAGATCGCGTATTATCGAATCAACTTCGCGTCCAACATAGCCTATTTCAGTGAATTTAGTCGCTTCGACCTTAACAAAAGGCGCATTCGCCAGATGCGCCAGACGGCGGGCAATTTCGGTTTTACCGACGCCGGTCGGGCCTATCATCAGTATATTTTTTGGTGTAATTTCATTTCGTAGCGACTCATCCACCTGCATACGGCGCCAGCGGTTACGCAAAGCAATCGCTACCGCCCGTTTCGCGTCATTCTGACCGACAATATGCTTATCTAATTCCTGAACAATTTCTCTGGGTGTCATTTCAGACATAAATCCTTAACCTTCTCTATAATTCTTTAACGTGTTGCTTAATGTTACTAAATTCTTCAAATCTCGCCTATAAGAGCTTTACGCAATGTGGTTTTTTATTATCACAAGGCCTGAATAGCGGGAAATGTATCGTTTATGCGGCGTTTACCGTTTCACGGTCCACCGCAATTTCAGGCTACTGCTAACGCAGCCATAATGAATAAATTACACTGCTCTGGGCTCCTTGTTAAATTTCTTCGATCGTGCGGCTATGATTGGTATAAATGCAGATATCACCCGCAATCTCCAGACTTTTTTCTACGATCTCTTTGGCCGAAAAATCGGTGCTGTCAAACAACGCCCTGGCCGCCGATTGCGCATAAGGGCCGCCGGAGCCTATCGCGATTAAATCATCAAAGGCTTCGATCACATCACCGGTACCCGAAACCAGCAACGAGGCCTCTTTATCCGCCACAATCAGCATGGCTTCCAGCTTGCGCAGCACACGATCGGTACGCCAGTCTTTGGCCAGCTCAACCGCTGCCCGTTTTAACTGACCGCTGTGGCGCTCAAGCATCGCTTCAAAACGCTCAAGCAAAGTAAAGGCGTCTGCGGTTGCGCCGGCAAACCCGACGATAACCTTGTCACCGTATATCTTGCGTACTTTGGTGGCATTACCTTTCATGATGGTATTACCCAGGGTGACCTGACCATCACCACCAACCACCACCTTTCCTGCCCGGCGTACCGTAATAATGGTTGTGCCGTGAAATGTTTCCACTTTATTAACTCCAAAAATGAGAGGCCTGTTACAGATTAATTATAACTGCCCGTTACAGGGTAATTTTAACTGTATGATAAAAGCTGAATTTTACACTATAGAAAGCACTACTCATACCATGGCTGGACTGAGGTTTCATTTTTACTTGTTTTGGCAATAAGGAAAAATAAGTGGTAGAGGAAACTTATACTCAAAGTTTCGCCCTCATGGTGTATGGCAATAATGCTAAAGACCGCGCCACTACATCTGTGAGTCTTATCGGTGCTTGTTTAATCAAGGAAATAAATTATCTACTATCAGGGGGCAGTTCTTCAACACCAACAAAAACGGCTCCCGCAGGAGCCGTTTTAAATTAACGGATAGACCGCTAAGATTTTTTACGTCTAGCCACACCGATTAAGCCGATAAGACCTGAACCGAACAGCCAGACCGCTGCAGGTACAGGTACAACCGGACCGGCTTTGGCGGTTAAGACACTGCCTCCAAAATCACTCGCTATGCTACCGGACATGAAGAAACCGCCTTCAATTCTACCGCCACTGGCAAGATCAGCCGCAAAAGTGGCAATACCAGAAAACTCTGACATTGTTAATGTAACAAATGTTGTATTGATATAGCTGCCCGCCGTGATGGCACCATTGGTGAAGATATAGTCGATACCATTATTACTGCCGCGTGTTGCAGTCAGCAAGAAATCAACATCTGCTATATCGATGAATGTGGTCGGTGGCCCAAAATCAGTGATGAGAGCAAAACCTGTACCGTTTATTGTCAGTTCTGTGGCAGAGCCTGAAATAAAATCACCGCTCCCTAAATCGTCAATATCCAGTGCAGGGGCTATTACATCCGCATTAGCGATCGGCGATAAAGCGACGAGCGCTATAACCATTAAAAAAACATTAAACTTTGCGTGTAACTTAAACATATAGAAACTCCAATTTATCTGATTAAACTGTAATTATTTAAGACAGTAGATGCAACCCATCTAGAGATGCGGCCCTGTCAAGGCAAAATAAACTTCATCCGCGCCGGTAAAATCTGCGGGTTAGGGTCATTCCAAATAAACCCATACTAAGCAATGCTAAAGCCATTGGTTCTGGAACTTCAACTCTAGTAATCGAGCCATTAGTGATTCCAAAAAAATCGTCCTCAAACATGGTAGAGGAAAATACGGTATCGAGATTGAAGTTGATGGCAAACAGACTGCCAAGGCCACCAAAATCGCCGGCAAGTGAACCACCTGTAATCATAAGCTCTCCTGCCAGGACGCCGAGATTAGTACCATCACGACCGGTCAGAAGTAGCGTACTGACATTGCCCGTCAACAGTGTATTTGTGCCCCAAGCATCCGAAATCAGCAGGTCATTCGCTGGCGTGGTGCCGAATAAACCTGTCGTGTAACCGCCTGCTGATGATGCTGAGTCAAAGTCAGCTGACAATATCACTGAGCTTGATGCTAAATCAGGCGAGATAGACAAATCTGTGAAACCGGGAATAAGAACACCCGATATGTTCAAATCTGCAGGACTAAGCACACTGGTGCTATAGAGGATGCTACCGCCAAATTTAAGCGTTGGAATAGCGAAACAGGCGCTGCTTGCGACTAATAGCCCGACCGCAAGGAAAGCACTGATTTTCTGTGATAATGTTTTCATTTTTATCTACCTTCCCTAAATGTTTATTATTATTAGCCTAATATTGCCTGACGGCTCAGCTTCAAACTTAAGATTCTGCTTACTTATATGCAACCTCTATGCCATATTAATTAAACAACTAATAATCAATAACATAGGACGATGACACCGTCATGGAATAGGCCACTTTTGTATGATTTGTAAAGATAACTGACACCTTGTTTGCGCAATCACGCGGGCGTCAGAGTCTATGTTATTGATTTGTCATATAATTATATAAAATCTACGTATCAATGACTGTAAATAATACTGACATTATTCTTTGATGATAAACGCAACAGACTCATTACCAGGCCAGCCGATCATAATAATTTTTGTGTATATAGCGGCTATACCGGTATTTATATAGTAATTCCGTGCAAATTCTTGCAAGTTCAATACTGTAGCAGCCAGGCTAGCAAAAATGCTTATTCGCCTAAGCGATGTAAAAAAACAAATAACATTCCTGCTTTTAAGCAAAACCGTCCCCTATGTGCAAATCATTCTATACAGAATACGTATTACTTGATGCCACCTTATATAATTATGATGCACATATTATAACTGTCATTTATCACTTTAAAAATATCATAAAGAGTTTTCACACAGTTGCGGCCGATAACCGTCATTCAATATTATGATTCCAATGACGAATTATGGCATGGTGCGACACGCGCGCTATACAGCAAGTACTCATGGGACGCGTACCGCATCCTGGTCTCTCTCAAAAAGCATTGCCGGCTGAAACGGGTCGTTGAGGCAGGCCCATGCTAACGCTTTGCTACGGTTGCGGACGCTCAAACGTCCACTGCTTATCATCTGATAAAAGCTTTTTAAATTGATAACCCGCCAGATTAAATTTCTTGATGTCTTCCGCATGTTCAATGCGATTACGAATAATATAATCGGCCATCATGCCGCGTGCACGTTTGGCAAAGATTGCAACCACTCTGGTTTTGCCGTCTTTGGTTTCTTTGAAATTAATATTTAATAAACGCCCTTGCAGCAGTTTCGGTTTGACTGATTTGAAATATTCGTTTGATGCTAAATTTATCAGCACCGGCTTCTTTCTGTTTTTTAAGTGCTTTGTTGATGCTTTGTGTAATTCGCTCATGCCAAAACTGGTAAAGATTGTCGCCGCGCTCATTTTTCAGTTTTGTTTTCATTTCCAGCCGATACGGCTGAATTAAATCCAGTGGCCGTAAGCAGCCATACAGGCCGGAAAGAATTCTCAGGTGATCCTGGGCGTAGGCGAAATCATCTTCCTTAAATGACTTTAGATCCAGCCCGCTATAAACATCACCCTTAAAAGCAAAGATGGCCTGTTTCGCATTTTTAGTGGTAAAGGGTGTATTAAACGACTGGAAGCGATCGACGTTTAAATTTGCGATATTCTCACTAATGGCCATCATTTCCTGCAGTTTTTTACTTTTTATTTTTCGCAGTTCTTTTATCAGCAATTCTGAGTCTTTAAGATCAGCCGGTTTACTGTATTTATTGGTAAGACTGGCCTCTGCAAAATCCTGGCCTTTTGATGGTGATAAGGTGATTAGCATTTGTTTCTCTACTTGGTCTCTCAATTTAATGCAACAACAGGTTCTGATACTTAAGCGCCATTATAAACTACCGGCGATGCGCAAAAAACCATACTTCTTAATCGTATGGAATAATGCTCAGGCTCATGTTTTTTATTTTTTTCTGGCGCGCGGGTGTGCGTTATCGTAGACACCGGCAAGATGCTGAAAATCGAGATGGGTATAGATTTGTGTACTGCTTAAATTGGCATGGCCTAACAATTCCTGCACGCCGCGAAGGTCTTTCGATGACTCCAGCATATGCGAAGCAAACGAATGGCGTAACATGTGCGGATAAACATTAGTGTTTAAACCCTGGGCTAATGCCATTTTTTTCAGGCGTTTCTGGATGCTGCTATTACTTAATCGATTGCCGCGCTGACTGACAAATAAGGCCCTTTCTTTTCCCTGTGCAACAACAGCCCGTTGTTTCAGCCAGTCCTTTATTGCTGTTTCTGCTTTTCTTCCGAATGGCACATGGCGCTGCTTCTGGCCTTTACCGGTAACGATAATGCTTTGCTGCTGCCAGTCGATATGCTGTAGATCCAGCGTACTTAATTCAGATAAACGCAGGCCACAGGCATACATCAGCTCCATCATCGCGATATCTCTAATCGCTATCACCCGGTTATTGTTATCCTTGCTGCTGAGGTCGGCATCATCGTGCATTGGCGGCTTAGCTTTAACCGTTAACAACTGATTTATTTCATCCACATTTAATGTTTTAGGCAATCGCCTGGCAATTTTTGGTGCCGGCACGCCTATCGCAGGATTTTGTGTTGCGCGTTGATGGCGACATAAAAAACTGAACAGGCTGCGAATTGAGGATAACCAGCGCTGCAAACTGTTGCCCGACAAACCTTGCCGGTGCAGCTTGGCAACACACTGTCTTATTGCGGCCTGTTTAATGTCGTCCCAGCGAATAACCTGGTTTTCATCCAGCCCATTGCACTCAACAAAATGTTTTATATCGCGGCGATACGCTGAAACGGTGTGAGCGGAATAACGCCGCTCGGATTGCAAATAATTATAGAATTTTTGCAGGTCGTGTTTCAATTTATCATTGAACATTTGACCTGACATAATTTTTAATTTTCGAGATGTACGGCAAGTGAAGCACTGATTAAATCACCCACCTGTGATAAAAAGTCGGTTCCCATGGCCGTACTGAAACGTTGCGCATCATTTGCACCCAGACCAATAAGCCCCAGATTGGAACCGGCAACCAGCGGAATAATAGCGACTGATTGAATACTGTCCGCCAAACTTCCAAACAAATACCCCTTCTGCTCGGCTGTCGATTTACCACATACGGTATTTTTCTGCTGCAGCATGGTTTTAAACGCTTTCAGCGCTGGATTGTCTGCATCATCAAAAAGACCGGCAGAGTCTTCAATACGTGCTTTATCATGACTAAATAACTTTATAACCGCATGATCGGCTGCCAGTTCGTTACTTAAAATATCAAGCACGGTACTGATAACATCATCGAGGTCATGTGCTGCCAGCAAGTTAACCGCAAGACGATGGCGACTGTCAGCCAGGCGTTCATTGTCTCGAGCAACATCCATGAGTTCAAGCAGCCGAGTTTCCTGTGTTTGCGCCTGTCCGCGCAGCACATCCACCTGCCTTTCAATTAATGAGACCGCCTTCCCGGTTTCATGCGGCACGTCCAGTACCGCAAGTAGCTCCTGATGACGCTGCAATATGTCGGGATTGTCACGCAGTAAACTGATGAGCTCCAGATCCGTCGCTAACTGCTGCTCGTGCGCACTGGCGATTCCATTGTTTTCGACTTCTTTTTTTATTTTTGTTGTTTCAACTTTACTCACAATTAATTTGCCCCTTAAAAACCGTTGTCGCCGGCCCTGTCATTAATAATGGTTGCCCTTCACCCTGCCAGCGTATATTCAAACTGCCACCGCGAAGCCGTACTGTAACCTGTTCATTTAATTTACCCAGCAAACGACCGACTGCCACCGCAGCGCAGGCACCTGTACCGCAGGCCAGCGTTTCTGCCGCACCGCGCTCATATACCCGCAAGCGAATTTCATCACGGTTAATAATTTCCATAAAACCGACATTAACACGCTTTGGGAATTGTGCATGGCTCTCTATTGCTGCGCCAACGAATGCCACTTCCGCTGTATCGACATCGTCAACCTGCAATACAGCATGAGGATTTCCCATTGATACTGCACCTATAGCATATTCGACGCCATTAACCATGAGATTGTACGTTTCTGCCTGATTTTCAGTAATAAAAGGCAGACTGTCCGGCTGAAAGTCGGGCACGCCCATATCAACCGTTACCTGCTCCTGCTCAACCTGCAGCTCAATCAAACCACCCGCGGTTTCTACCTTGATGACATTATTGGTGGTTAAACCCTGGTCGCGAACAAACAGTGCAAAACATCTCGCCCCATTGCCGCATTGTTCAACCTCGCCGCCATCGGCGTTAAAAATTCGGTAACGAAATTCTGCGTCTGCACTCGTTGCCTTTTCTACCAGCAACAGCTGATCACAGCCCACACCAAAATGGCGGTCCGCTATAGCCCGTATCTGCTCAGCCGTTAAATTAAGCGACTGAGAAATTGCGTTAATAACCACAAAATCATTGCCCAGGCCGTGCATTTTTGTAAATTCAATAAGCATTATTAATTTTTATCATATTCAGCTTCAAACGGTAACGATCCACTACTTTTCACACGCCCTTTAATAACAGCAGTTTACCTAAAAATTAAAGCCTTATGATTAAATATTTGAGCGATAGCTGCCTGTAATCACTATTGTTGCCAGGATCATAGCGTATGTTATTATAAGTCATTCGTCTAACTAGGAGCCAAAGATGTCAACCACTTTACTTGCTGATGAGATAAAAGCCTTTCAGGATAAATTATTACCGACCGTTCCTGCCGAAACCCTGGATACACTGATGTCCGAACTACAGGGGCTGATTGAAACAGGCGTCGCGGAAAAAGCGGCCAGTATCGGCGATATATTTCCCGAGTTTGATTTAGCCAATGCCCATAACGATCCACAATCCTTAACGACGATGCTGACTAACGGACCATTAGTGCTTAGCTTCTATCGCGGCGCCTGGTGTCCTTACTGCAATCTAGAAATCAATGCCCTGCAGCAACGTCTACCAGAGATTACCGCGGCCGGTGCACAGCTGGTTGCCGTTTCACCACAGCTACCGGAAAAATCTCAGGACCAGGTCAGCCGTTCAAAACTGACTTTTGAGGTTTTAAGTGATGTCGGCAATAAACTGGCAAAACAAATCAACCTGGTTTTTACCCTGCCAGAACCATTGCGCCCCATATATGAAGCCTGGCAGCTGGATATCCCCGGGCATAATGACGATGACTCTTTCGAGTTGCCAATACCGGCGACCTATATCATCGATACCGATGGTGTCATTCGATATGCGTTTGTGGAAATGGATTACACCCAGCGTCTGGAGCCGGACATTATTATTGAACAACTAAAAAAGCTATGATTTTCTTATAGTTTTGAAAAATTATTATCACTGCAAGTCATGGCGTAGCATAGGCTTACTGGGCCAGGTGGCAATATACCTTTGATAGACTCTGATTGTGAAAGAACGACCCTTTCACAGTTAAAAACACTAAAAGCGATTCACCACAGAGGCACAGAGAACACAGCGTTTTTTTGTTAACACGCCTGCGGCGTGGTTAACAATAAATTGTTTTTCTCCGTGCTCTCTGTGCCTCTGTGGTAAAGGCATCTATAACTTTATTTCTAAATAACGATAAAAGACTATGTCTCTTTTTTGCTAAATATTACTTACCTGGCACCGTTGTTAAACCTAGAATTTCCCAGTCTTGCATGCCGCCACGATACCATTTGATCTTGTGAGCCGGGTAGCCAAATTCCAGTAGATTTTTAATGTTATTCGGTGATTGGCCACACCACATGCCATTACAGAACATCACCAGTGTTTTTGCTTTAGAGAAGTTCAACAGGCCTTCGCTTTCAGTGACACCGAACTCTGCTTCCAATAATTCAAGAATAGAAACTGGATCAGCGCCTTTAGCCGGGTTTAACCTGGTCCATGGCAGGTTTTTTGCGCCCGGAATAGTGCCTTTTTTCACCCAATCTGGTGTGCGTGAATCGATGACTAAAATACTGTCATCACCACCTGACATTTTTGCAATGTAATCAATCACTTCACGTTCTGCGATGGTTTCTATGCCAGGCGCCAGGATTGCTGGTTGAATACAAAACGGCGGGCATGGCCGTGAGGTTTTAGCAAAAGCCGAATTGACTACATTTTTGTTATCCTGGTTACGTGAGATTTTCACGGTTTTACCGTCATGCTGAACAGCGACGTCCATCATGCCTTTTGTAATACCGACCGGTTTTCCGGCGTTAACATTGGCAGAAAACACTAAACTAACAGCAAATGCTGCGACTAGAATTTTTGATTTCATACTTATAGACTCCTCGGGTTAATTATTTTTAACGTTTTTTTAGTTCAAGCTAACAGCCGATTAATGCCACAGCCGCTTTTGGCCGCTATAACTTCAGACATTAATCGCAATCAGGTTCGCTCTCTTCGGTTTTTTCATCATCCTTCTTATCACCTTTTTTATCGCTCTCAGTGTCGTCTTCGCTAAAGACGCCGCAGGAAGCCAGCTCCACGCCTTCCACTGCCGCGAAGACCGGGGCATAAAAGCCGGTTAATAACAGAAGTAAAATTAATTTGTTTAACAGTTTCATTAATGGTCCCCGGTTAAATAGCAAAATATCGAGCTAGAGAAGAATAACACAGCGAAAACCGTTAGCAACAGGACATAATGTCATGAATTGTAGTAAAGCCGGCGTATTGTGCAGGCTATTCTTTAGTTATCATTGCTCAGGTTGGACTAATTAAGCTGCTTTTTTCAGCAATCTTAAAAGCCGCCGGTGATGCTGTATTGGCGGCAAATGAAAGCGATAAAAAACAGGCCAATGTTAAACGATTACCACTTTTTACTTCGGTGACCTGATGTGGAATGCTGCAGTTATTAACCAGCGCCATACGAGCATGAGGTTTGCAGCGTTTCAGCTCATTTTGCTGATTTGTGGTCTCGCCTGTCGTCTGATCCATCGTTTGGAAATAACCGCCGCTGTAATTTTCACTAAAATGAAACACCACCGTGGCAAAATAATCCGGGCTGCTGTCCTGATCTTTGTGGATACCGATAAAGTCGCCTTTTTGCAGGCGATTAGCCTGGCAGCGGCGTAAGCACAATTTTTCAGTGCCGGTGAATTGCTGATAAAACCTGCGCATTTTTGTGCTCATTACGATAGCTTCAATGTCACTGGATAGGTCATTTAATGCTTTGGGTGACTCGACATCATTATAGTATCGACTCACCCAGACGGAATGGCTTTCATTGGCGTCACCGCCAACAATATGCTGATACTGGCTTTTGCCCAGCAGGTCTGCCAGCTTGTGCCATTCCTGTTTTGACAAGGGGATATCATCCTCTGCAAACAAAAGTGTGGCCTGCTTTTCAAGATTAAATTTATGTTTCATTTTATACCATCAAATCAACAGCGCATGCTCATTGATCGCTGAATGATCGCTTAATGATCAAGAAGCGACTCATTAGCAAACAGCTGCTCGACCGTTTCACGTTGGCGAACAATTTGATGTTGTGCGCCATCAACCATTATTTCAGCAACACGTGGCCGCGAGTTGTAATTCGAGCTCATGCTAAAACCATAAGCACCGGCTGAACGCACTGCCAGTAAATCACCCTGCTCAATAGCCAGCGCTCTTGCTTTACCGAGAAAATCACCGGTTTCGCAGATGGGACCGACCACATCATAAACCCGTGATGCGGCGCTCGAATTTTTAAGCACCGGCTCAATTGCCTGCCAGGCCTGGTATAAAGCCGGCCGCATTAAATCATTCATCGCCGCATCAACAACGGCAAAGTTTTTATCCTGATTATGTTTTAAATATTGCACCCGGGTTAACAAAATGCCCGCATTACCGACAATGGCTCGCCCGGGCTCAATCAGTATTTCAAATGCCCGATCACCCAGTCGCTGCAAAATAGCTGCCATTTGCTGTTCTGGCGTGGGCGGGTTTTCATTCTGATAACGAATACCCAGGCCGCCCCCTAAATCCAGATGCTGCAGCTTTATATTGTTTTCTGCGAGACGGTCGACCAGCGCCAGCACACGATCCAGCGCATCAACAAACGGTGTCACTTCGGTTAACTGTGAACCAATATGGCAATCCACACCTTTCACACTGAGGTGACTGGAATTTGCGATGCTTTGATAGACATCAAGCGCATCCTCAATGGCGATACCAAATTTATTATCTTTCAATCCGGTTGAGATATAGGGGTGAGTTTTTGCGTCAACATCCGGGTTAACACGTAATGATACCGGCGCTTTCACCCCTTTATTCGCTGCAACCTGCTCAAGCAGCGCCAGCTCGGCCTGCGACTCGACATTAAAACAGCGAATACCAACGTCGAGCGCACGCGCCATCTCTTCAGCCGTTTTACCGACACCTGAAAAAACAATTTTATCCGCACTGCCGCCGGCACGAAGCACGCGCTCTAACTCACCCATAGAGACGATATCAAAGCCAGATCCCAGTTTAGCCAGTACGTTAAGCACAGCAAGATTAGAATTGGCTTTCACCGCATAACAGACCAGGTGCGGTTGCTCGCCCAATGCTGAGTCAAAAGCTTTCCAGTGCCGCTCTATGGTGGCACGTGAATACACATAACAGGGTGTTCCCCATGAATCGGCATGGGCACTGAGATCAACGTCTTCAGCCCACAGTTGACCGTGTTTAAAATTAAAATAATCCATCGTTAAATTTTATCGCTAAACCTTTGTTAATCTTAGTGTTAAGAGTGAGTCGCAACCTTATCCGCCTGTTTATCCGCCTGTTCATCCGGCAAATATAAATCGCCCTGCATGCCGCATGCGGGTAAAAATAAAATCAACAATATCACTAATAATTTCGCCATAAAATTTACATCTGTAATTTAAAACGGGTTAATGCCTGTTAAAAGGTTATTATTGCAAAATTTCATCATCAACAATAACTTTTAAGTAAAAAAATTATGTCAGAACTTGAGTCCATCATTATCGAAACCAACCCGCAAGCCGACGCCGCCGTTATCTGGTTACACGGCCTGGGGGCTGATGGTAATGACTTCGTGCCGATTGTTGAGCAATTACAGCTACCGTCCCATTATGCCATTCGTTTTATCTTTCCACACGCACCAATGCGGCCCATCACCATAAACCAAGGCTATCAAATGCCGGGCTGGTATGACATCAGCAGTCTTTCCATGGTCGAGGGCGAAGATGAGGCTGGCATAAAAGAATCTTCTGCTATTTTAAAACAGCTTTGCGAGGAACAGGAGGAAAAGGGTATTGCATCAGAAAGAATCGTCGTTGCCGGTTTTTCACAGGGTGGCGCAGTGGCGCTTCATTGTGGCTGCCGCTATCCGAAACCACTGGCGGGCATCATGGCGCTGTCAACCTATCTGCCCCTGGCCGAAGCACTAAGCGACGAAATTAGCGAAAGCATGGCTGAAACGCCGGTATTTATGGCCCATGGGCGGCAAGATGACGTGGTGAGCTATGAATACGGCAAAAGCAGCATGGAGCAACTTCAAAACTGTGATATCGACGTGAACTGGCATGAATACGATATGGGTCATGCTGTCTGCATGGAAGAAATTAGCCATATTCGCCAATGGCTTACTGAAATACTGTAAGTTAACTTCTGCTTCTGTTGAAAACTGCAGGGTAACGACTTTTATCTGCCGATATCTCGAATAATAAAATAAGTTCGCCTTTATCCACAGGTTTGTCTATTATTTAGCAGCGAACCCTGAAAATCTTACCCGCCCAGCATGCCTGGCAGCAGGTTATAAAGATGGATAATAATGATTTAAAACTCAGCCTTAATCTTAGTCCTGCAGAACCGCTATGGAAACTGGCACCCACTCGCGATGAAGACGGCGGACCGGTGAGTGATGTTTTGATGATAATTCCAAAACTCAAAACCAGATCAGAAAAGCACATTAAAGATACCCTGGCCAACATCGAGTTTGCGCTTAAGCAGTTTAGTAACGAAGTGTTATTTGCAAACATGGACATGAAACTTAACACGCTCTGGGTTTCATTTAAGGCAGTGCCCGGTGTTTATGCCGGCATTGTTTCAACGTTAAAAACCAATGTCCCTGAAGCCGTGCTGGTAGGCGACTTCCACTCCCGACTGAATGACGAATAAGGATTAAACATGCTACAAACCACAGCCATAGATGCCAATGCATTCGCCGAAATGAAAGACTTGATGGGTGATAATTTTAAAGACATCATCGCAATGTGTCTGCAAACCCTGCCACAACAATTATCAGAAATCGAAGCGGCTATGCAAAACAATAATGCAGAAGTGGTGTTTAACTGCTCGCACAAGATGAAAAGCTCATGCAGCAGCATCGGCGCCTTTGGCCTTGCTGAAAAAGCAGAGCTTATCGAAAGAATAAGCCGAGATGGCTCAACAGACATTCCCGATCAGGCATTCAATGATTTACGTGATGCCACTCAACAGGTCATTTCCATATTAAGTGACGAATTAAACAACTAACAGACACGGCATGAAATCCGTCCTTTTATTCAGTCAAAAACTTTAAGAGATGTTTCACCACAGATTAGGGCAAGGACGCCCGTAAGTAGAACAATGCATATGTCCATGGACGGACGGTAGTAGAGCAATGCAGGAGCAATTGCCGAGGAGCGATTGTCGAGGCACAGAGGGCACGGAGAAAAAACTTTTTTTGTCATGCTGACGCATGAAGAATGTGAACGACGTGAATTGAAATTACAAACCTAACAGAATACCGTCATGCCGGCATGTTTCTAGCCGGTATCCATCGCTCATATTGGCATTAATCCTGATAACCCATACTCACCTGATAAATAGATACCGGCCTCGACAATCGCTCCTGCATTGTTCTACTACCTGCCATCCATGGCAGTATCCGCTAGCATGACAAAGTATAAGTTTTCTCTGTGCCCTCTGTGTCTCGGCAACTGCTCCATGCGTTGCTCTACCACCAGCATCCTTGCCGGCGTCTGTGGTGAAACAATTTTTAACGATTATTTACGAGCAAAGGCTATCGCTTTTCTTACCTGCTCCGGTGCTGTGCCGCCTATGTGGTTGCGTGAGGCGACTGAACCTTCCAGCGTTAATACCTCAAATACGTCACTTTCGATTTTATCTGAAAATTGCTGCAACTCTTCTAGCGTTAACTCGCTTAAATCTTTTCCGCTGCTCAGACCCATGGCAACGGCTTTGCCAACTACTTCGTGCGCGTCACGAAAGGGCAGGTTTTTTCTAACCAGGTAATCGGCCAGATCGGTTGCCGTGGAAAATCCCTGTTTTGCCGCTTTATACATATTGTCGTGTTTACAGTTTATGGCGGGCACCATGTCAGCGAACGCGCGTAAACAGCCCAGCACGGTATCGACGGTATCAAAAATCGGCTCCTTATCTTCCTGATTGTCTTTGTTATAGGCAAGCGGCTGTGATTTCATTAAGGTCAACAGGCTGATCAGGTTGCCATTAACACGCCCGGTTTTACCCCGTACCAGCTCAGGCACATCCGGGTTTTTCTTTTGCGGCATAATGGACGAACCGGTACAAAAACGATCCGGCAGTTCTATAAAATCAAATTGGGCACAGGACCAGATCACCAGCTCTTCCGACATGCGTGACAAATGCACCAGCAGTATTGCTGAAACCGCACAAAATTCGATGGCAAAATCACGATCACTGACCGAATCCAGCGAGTTTTGCGTGGGCGCTGTAAAACCTAGCTGTTTGGCGGTAAATTCGCGATCAATTGGATAACTGGTGCCTGCCAGGGCTGCCGCGCCAAGCGGAGACAGATTCATGCGCTGCTGACAATCAACAAAACGTGAAGCATCACGCAGCAGCATTTCATGCCACGCCATTAAATGGTGGCCAAATGTCACCGGCTGCGCTACCTGCATATGGGTAAATCCCGGCATTATCGTTGCCGCTTCACGTTCAGCCACAACCAGTATGCCCTGTTGCAACCGGCCTATTTCATTAATAATGAACTCGATTTGTTCGCGCAGGTACAGGCGTATATCAGTTGCTACCTGGTCATTTCTGGAGCGCCCGGTGTGTAAGCGTTTGCCGGCATCACCGACCAGCTCGGTAAGGCGCGCTTCAATATTCATATGCACATCTTCACGCGCAATTGACCAGTTAAATTCACCGTCGCTAATTTCCTGCTCGACCTGATCCAGGCCGCCAAGAATGGCATCACAATCCTCATTAGTCAGTACGCCGATCTTGTTCAGCATTTTTGCATGGGCGCGTGAACCGGCAATGTCCTGTTTATACAAGCGCTGGTCAAACTGAACGGAAGCGGTGAACGCTTCCACAAAAGCATCCGTTTGTTCGCTGAAGCGACCACCCCAGGCCGAGTTGGTGGCCGAGTTAGTGGTCGTGCTGGTGGCAGAATTTTCGGCAGAGCCGCCGGCTTGTTTTTTATCGTTCATATTGATTATGTCAGTTTATTTAGTGATTTTTCAGCAGTATAACAAACACTGGCCGGTTTCTTAATTAATCCGTTTAGTTAACCGTAACACCGATATGTCGAATAAGGCCTTAATCAGGCTTTTCTCGGATGAGTAAATAGCGGGCTATTCTTGATCTCAGGCTTGCATTCCATGGTGACTCGACTATCTAATGTAAATGGCTGAAAATATTACTAATAATAACCCAGATTCAAACGCTCAATTAGAGGCCGGTTTATTGCCTAACTTTTGTGGCGTACGCAATGTATTTATTGTGGTGATACTCACGGAAATGCTTGCCATCGTCTTTGCCATGGCCACCGCAGCCAGTAGCGTAGAGTTTTGGGACTATATGGCCTTATCTTCCCTATTAATGTTATGGATTGCCTTATTAAATGCCGCCATGCTGTGCCTGATCCGGCCCTGGTTACATAAATTAAAACAAAGCCACTGCCTGACACTCTCTTTTTGTTTAATGATGAGCATCAGCCTACTGGTTGCGCTGCTTTACAGCAAAACCAATACGCTTTTTCTGGCCACTTTTGATGAAAATACGCTGAGCACCCTCTTCCTGATACGCGTGATGAGCATCAGCGCCATCATTTACTTCCTGTTACTGCGTTATTTTTACATACAGTATCAATGGCGACAGAACCTGGCCGCGCAAAGTCATGCTGAAGTACAGGCATTACGCGCTCGTATCCGGCCTCATTTTCTTTTTAACAGCATGAATACGATCGCCAGTTTGATCGAAATTTCACCTGAAATTGCTGAAAAAGCCATTGTCGACCTGTCAGACCTGTTCCGCGCCAGTTTAAGCGAGAAAAACATGCATCGACTGAGTGAAGAAGTCGAGTTGGCAAAAAGTTACCTGGCCATTGAATCGCTGCGCCTGGGCAATCGCCTGCAGATTGAGTGGAATATCGATGAAAAGTTACTTAACACCGAGGTGCCAGCCCTGTGCCTGCAGCCACTTGCCGAAAATGCCATCTATCATGGTATTGAACCCATCGAAAAAGGTGGCAAAATTCAAATTTCTGCACTACAAATAGATAACCGGCTGAACTTATCCATCAGCAACCCCTTAATGTCTGATTCACAATCATCGACATTCAAAAAAGGTAACCAAATGGCGCAGGATAATATAAAAAGGCGCCTGCAACTTGTCTACGGAAACAAGGGCGAGTTCAACATAAATGACACCAAAGATAATTATACCGTATCACTTATAATCCCTTTGGATGTTGCATATGAACGTTTTAATAGTCGATGATGAACAGCTTGCCCGACAACGCCTGAGAAAAATGTTGTCGGCCAATTCTGGCTACCGGATAATCGGTGAAGCAGAAACCGGTGAAGACGCACTGCACAAAACCCAGACCTCTCAACCTGATGTGGTATTGATGGATATACGCATGCCCGGTATGGATGGTATTGAGGCGGCAAAATACATAAGCCGCATGGACAATCCGCCCGCGATTATCTTCACTACCGCCTTTAGCGATCATGCCTTAAATGCATTTGAAACGCATGCCATTGATTACCTGTTAAAACCCATTAAACAAAGCCGGCTGGAAGCTGCTCTGGATGCGGCAAAACGCATGAATAAAGCTCAGCTAAACCAGCTTCGTGAAGACGAATCCAGCGAGAAACGAGAAAAAATATGTGTCAAATTCCGCGGTTCTTTGGAGCTCATCCCGGTAGAAGAAATTGTTTATTTCAAGGCAGACCAGAAATACGTCACCTTGCGCACGGCTGATCAGGAATATCTTATCGAAGAATCGCTTAAAGCCCTGGAAGAAGAATTCTCACAACAATTCATACGCGTACACCGTAACGCACTCGTGGCTCAACAGATGATCAATGGCCTGACAAAAAATGATGGCGGCCACGCCTGTATTTGTTTTAACGAGATTGATGATTTGCTGGAAATAAGCCGCCGTCATTTATCCTTTATCCGCAAAACGCTGCGGCGCTGAAAAAACCGCTCAAAAAATTTCTTTACACTGTTAAGATCAAGCGGCGGCAACTTATAATAGTGCGCTGACTGCTACCCGTGAAAGACAAAATGAACCAGGCAACGCTGCTGTCGAATAAAACCATTCTTATTACCCGGCCTGCCGGCCGAGAATTACATTTACGCCAACTGATCGAACAGGCCGCAGGCCATGTCATTCACTATCCCGTTATTAACATCCTGCCGCCTTCTGAGCATGAAATTAAACAACTTACTCATTTGCGTGAACAGCTACACCGTTTCAATATGGCCATATTCATTAGTGCCACGGCTGTTGAGCAAAGCCGGCTTTATTTTCCGGTATTAGCCGAACACTTAGTCATTGTTTCTATCGGCAGCAAAACCACTCAGGCGCTGAAACAACTGAACATCCATGTCGATATAGAAGCCCCTGAGCACAATACCGAGTCATTACTTAAAATGGCAGCGTTTCAAATACCGCAAATACAGGGGCAGAAAATATTGATTTTTCGCGGTGCCGGTGGTCGTGCCTTACTTGGCGATACCTTAGTAGAGCGCGGCGCCGATGTCCGTCATGTAGAAACATATATTCGCGCTATTTCGCCCCTTCCCCCTCTTGATGAATCGCAGATTCAATCGCTCGATGCCATTACTGTCAGCAGTAATGAAGGCCTGGATAATCTTATTACATTAATGCAAGGCCCCGGTCTGTTGATAAATATACCCCTTATTGTTCCCTCTCTTCGCGCACAAAAACTGGCCAGAGAACGCGGTTTTCGCACCATAATTACGGCAAAAAATGCGACCGATGAGGCGGTATTCTCTGCTTTAACCGGCTATTTGTCTTAAAAAGGACACCTTATTAAATTAATTTTAATATGCGATAATCTAGCTGTTAAACAATATCTGTTTGCTAAACGTATCTACCGCTAATAACAAACGAAATGGTGACTATTATGAACCGACTATTATATATATTGCTGATCTCCGCAATTACTATCGTCGGTTTTACCATGTACCAGCAAAATGATATCGGCCACATCAGTTTTACTTTTGCCGAGCTCTCATTTGAAACCAACCTGGTTGTATTCGGCGCTTCGATCCTTTGTTTTATATTTGGAATATTAGCCATCGCTAATGGCTTTCAGTCCGTAAAAAATGCTTATATTTATCTTCGTAGCCGGCGTGTAAAACGTCTCGAAGAAAAAGCACGCCAGTCACTGTCTCAAGGTTTAATTGAATATGCTGAGGGACGCTTCGCCCATGCTGAAAAAATATTATTGCAGCAGGTAAATCACAGTGATAACCGCTTACTTGTTTATTTATCCGCGGCGCGCGCGGCACAGCAGCTGGGAGCTCACGATCGTCGTGATGAATATTTACGCAAAGCACATTCAGCAGCGCCGGATGCTGACGTAGCTATTGGCCTAACCAAGGCCGAATTGCAGCTAGCCCATGAGCAAAATGAACAGGCTTTGGCCACCCTGACTCAACTCAACAAGCTTTCAGAAAATCATACCTATATCATCACCTTGCTAGCCAACACCTATAGACACCTGCAGGACTGGGACAAGCTGAAAGAACTGCTTCCTGCGCTAAAAAAACATGGCAAGCTGTCTGAAGAAAGCTTTCTTTCTATGGAAACAGAGGTTTGCATTGGTCAGTTAACCAGCACCACAAAAACCGCTATTCTTCGCGGTGCTGGCTGCCAGCCGCTGATTGATTTTTGGAAAAACACAGCGGGCCATTTAAAAGCGTTGCCTAAAATAACCGAAAATTATGCGACACAGTTGGTTCACCTTAACGCTGCGGGCGAGGCCGAAAAGGTATTACGCCAGTATTTAAACCGGAACTGGCATGAAAGTACGATAAGACTTTACTCTGAGCTCGATGTCATGGTTGATAGCAAACAACTCGAAATGGTAGAGGGCTGGTTAACAGATCATCAGCAAAATGCTTACCTGTTGCTTGCACTGGGAAAAATGTGTATCTCGCGTTCATTATGGGGCAAGGCTAAAAACTACCTGGAAATCAGTATTTCAATTAAGCCCATGCCAGAAAATTATTTGAAACTGGCGCGTTTACTCGAAGAACATATGGATGAAGCCGCCGCCGCGCAGGAGTATTACCGTCAGGGCCTACATCTACTGGCGGGTGATTACGGCGTTGAAGTACTGGATAAAAATGCCCACGATTTTGAGCGTGAAACGCCACAGTTAAAGATAGTTAAAACGTAACGATTAAAAGCGTTCATCCGCGAATAACGCAAAAGACGCGAAGAAAAAATATTTTGGTAGGCCGTAATAAGGCTTAGTTGTTCCAGGCGTTTTTCTTAAGCATTGACTGCAACGTGCCTTATGCAGGCCACAGATGTTTAAAACTTAAATTATTTTCTTCGCGTCTTTTGCGTTATTCGCGGACTCATTTTAGTTTTTTGAACTCGCATTTATTCATGGGACCGTACCTAGCGTTGAAAAGGTTAAATTACGCTTACCTTATCGTGTAATCTAATAATACCGGGTGAAACCACTCGGGCATTAATTCCACCATGCCCTCTTACCGCGTTATAACCGCCTTCACCAAGATTTTCTTCCATGCGGGAACAGGGGTGACATAAGCCGGTCATTTTTAGAATGGCTGATCCTATTTTAAATTCCCGGTCTTTTAACGCCAGCAGATTAATACCACTAACAACGATATTTCTTCGCAGCGCTTCGGCATTGATTTTATTTCTATGCAATAACGAAGCAATGGTCTCAATATGTTCCTGCTGAATTAAAGTGACACTGCGGTTACCGCTACGGCCGGCATAATGATCGCCCTGCAGGCCATCGGCTAAAACCGTTACGGACTCGATAACCGTTAATGGCTGTCTTTTTTCCGGACGAATACCCAGCCACTCCACCTTTCCCTGCTGCGGAAGGTTTTGCATTAATTGCTTTAATGTAAGAGTTTCAGACAAAACAGGCTGATTATCGATGACAGATCCAATGTCTATTCAGTCTTTGGTTTTTGAATGCCCATCGCCTTTAACGCATCATCGGAATATTCAAACGAATCTGAATAGATCTGCGTTTCCGGTAAGCCTTTTTCATAAAATAATTCCATGCCGGCTTTAACCATCGGTGGCGGGCCGCTTAAGTAGACATCATACCCCGACAAATCCGGATAGTGCCGCACCACACTTTCATGAACATAGCCTGTTTCACCCTGCCAGTTATCCTCTTCCATCGGATCAGATAACACCGCGGTGTATGTTAAATTTGGGTACTGTTTTACCCATTGCTGAACCGTATCATCCATATACAAATCCCGTCTCGCGCGCGCACCGCAAAATAAATGAATAGGTCGATCCAGTTGAATATGAAAAGCGTGCTCTAACATCCCTTTTAATGGCGCAAAACCGGTGCCGCCACCCATTAATATAATCGGCCGGTCGCCGTTTTCGCGTAAATAATAACTGCCTAAAGGGCCTTCTATACGCATCAGGGTTTTTTCTTTTAGGCCATCAAAAACAAAATCGCCAAAATGGCCGTCCGGCACATGACGAATTTGTAATTCAATAAAGGCATCATCATGTGGCGCATTGGCAATGGAAAAAGCACGGCGTTTTCCATCTTTGAGCAAAATCTCCAGATATTGCCCCGCCATAAACTGCAAACGCTCAGTTTCTGGCAGTTTCAGCTTGAGTTGCATCACATCGTGGCTCAACAAGCCCATTTTTTCAACACGGCAGGGCAGGGTTTTAATCTCTATATCACTGCTTTTTACAATTTCACGTACCTTTATTTCAAGGTCACTGGTGGCGCATGCCTGACAGAACAGTGTTTTTCCGGCTTCATGTTCTTTTTTCGCCATCGACCTTAAAGCATCGGTATCGTACTCGGTCTCACCGGAAGTCACTTCACCCGCACATCTGCCACAGGCGCCATTTCGACAGCCGTATGGCAGGCCAATCCCCTGCCTTAGTGCAGCGTCTAGTATGGTTTCGTTTTTTTCAGCGGTAAATTCATGCCCACTGGCTGGTACACGGATGTTATAACTCATGTAAAATGACTCGGATATTGTCTAATTCAGCACTATAGCAGGCGCTTAGACATTTTCTCTTATTTTTTTTCAAAAACAAAACAACTATTTATATGTATATAATAGGATTTCATGGCACGTTTAAAAGTATATAGCACAGGCATCTGCCCTATTTGTGATAAAACCAAATCATTATTAGTGAAATGGGGCATTCCATACAATGAAGTTCGAGTTGATCAGGGCCCGGCCGCTTTACGTGAATTTTCACAGGTCACCAACGGTGCGCGCACCGTACCGCAAATTACCATTGATGGAAAATGGATTGGCGGTTTTACTGAATTGACTGAATTACATATGGACGATGAGCTTGACGATTTAATGCCACAAGGGGAGTGACTAACAATGAATGATCAAAATGAATCCACACCGAAAAAGATGCCGCTTTGGGTATTGCTGGCTTTTTCCAGTATTCACAAACGTAAACATGCGCTTATCCTAATCTGGGCGTGTTTACTGTTTACTGTTTACTGTCTGCCCTGGGTTTTGTACATTAATAACGAACTAATTTCAGCCCTGTTTTTGATTGATGACTGGAGCTGGGCTGCGATGATGGTGCCCATCTGTCTCTGGTATATCTTAAGCCTGCGCTGGATGGATAAAAACAGCGCCTGGGAACCACTGAATACTTAATGTGAAGCGGTTCAAACTTGACCTGACCAGAAATAAATACCCTAAGCAAGCCTGCAACAGACATACTCTGATTTAGAAAATATGATGCTTTTCGGCGGTCAGAAAATATAAAAAACGATTCACCGCAGGCACTGGCGATTTAGTCTTCTTTTTTACGCACTTTTCTTGACGAATTTTGTGAGTATAACTATTTGCTGGCCGTTGACTTTACCTTCTATGTGTTCAGCGTTATCGGCAACGAGTGAGATGCCTCGTATAGGCGTACCCCGCTTGGCGATGAAATTTGCGCCTTTTACGTTCAGGTCTTTAATTAAGGTGACGGTGTCACCTGCTGCAAGGACAGCGCCATTACTGTCCACATGTTTAACTGCTTGTTCCGACGTCTCGCCTTCATCTGTTGCCTTTGCCCAACCAAGCGTTTCCTCATCCAGGTAAATAATATCCAGTAGATCCTGTTGCCAACGCAAAACATGGTCGCTGTTAATTAATCGATTAAGCATACGCCATGACAAAACTTGTACCGCTGGCACCTGACTCCATATACTATCGTTTAGACATCGCCAGTGATCAGCATCAATATTGTTCGTGGTGTCAAGTTGATTACAGCATGTTGTGCAAATCAAAACACTGTCATCTATTTTTTCCTTAGAATTAGGTGGCACTGCATAAATGACTAAACTTTCCGACACACCGCATAGCTCACATTTTGAACCACTTCTATCCTGTAAGGCCTTTTCCATATTGCTATCGGTGTTCATAAATTATCTAGTCCTTTCTAATAATTAATAAAAATTATATTTTTTTACTGGCCCTACATATTGCTCACAAGACATTTAAAAAATCGCGAAGAAAAACCAATGGCTTCATCAAGACTAAAAATCACTCGTCTTTCGATATCTTCATGCAACCCATTCTCTGCAATTTGTTTATATTTTTAATAAAAGCATTTCTGTACATAAACGGGTTGCACAACAATTATTTTTTTCGCGCTGCAGTTAATTCCAAAATAAACATCTTCGCTGGATTCTTTATTTAAAAACATCCTGATCAAACTGCTCAATTAAAATGTCATCTCCTGTAATATGGCAGCGAGACTCTATATAAGTTTAAATATTAAACATTGGGATTACAGCTAGCGCACACATAGAATATACAACATGATCATTAACTTTTACTTTATGTTCACGTGTCTCCATAGTAAAAGGATAAGCACCAACCGGTTTATTATTACTGTCAAAAATAACCCTGTCATTATTGCCTAATGTATTTATTGTTTCATCTACATCATGAGAAAATTCTGCTATTTCAGACTTGTTAAGTGTTCTGCCATAATAAATCTAGCTGTTGAATATTTTCAGATAAACATCTGCAGCCTCACAGCTACGTTGTTTCTGTCATTCAGCCAGCGGTAATAATTTATTAAGATGATCAACAGCGTTTTGAATTTTATTCATTTGTAATAATTTTTATTTACAGCAACAGGTAAAACAGTCGTCCTTTTTCTTTAGTATCGTATTGAATAGTTCTGACGCTTCATATAAAACATAGAAACAAATTTATGGAGCCACTAACCTTCTGTGTATATTAAAAAGTTATTTTCTATCATTACCCTGTTGTTTAATATCTGTCTGGCATGGTATTTAAATTATTTAGCATCTACATCGAAAAACAAATTATGGTTGTAGCGTAGTAAACAGATAACCTGTCACAAAAATCCTTTTGCAATATATGATTAGAAAAAATATATTTAAAATAATAAAACTAAAAAACGCCTTTACTTAGCATGTAACTATTAACTATTAACTATTAACTGTTATCTACTAACTACTCAATGTTAAGGCTTGGCCAAAGCTGGTCAATTTTTTCTTTCACTGACTCATCCATTTTTATTGGTGTTCCCCATTCCCTATCGGTTTCACCCGGCAATTTATTGGTTGCATCAATACCAACTTTTGAGCCCAAACCCGATACGGGTGAAGCGAAGTCGAGATAATCTATCGGTGTGTTTTCGATCAAAGTGAAATCACGAACAGGATCGACACGTGTACTCATCGCCCAGATCACATCCTGCCAGTCTCGAGTGTTTATATCTTCATCAACAACAATAACAAATTTAGTGTACATAAACTGCCGTAAAAAAGACCAGACACCCATCATGACCCGCTTTGCATGACCGGGATACTGTTTTTTCATACTAACGATAGCAACCCGGTATGAACAACCTTCGGGCGGTAAATAAAAATCAATAATTTCCGGAAACTGTTTTTGCAGAATCGGTATAAAAACTTCATTTAAAGCAACACCTAAAATAGCAGGTTCATCCGGGGGACGACCGGTATAGGTACTGTGATATATAGGATTTTTTCGGTGGCTTATTCTTTCTATGGTAAATACCGGGAAAGTTTCGGTTTCATTGTAGTAACCAGTGTGGTCGCCATAAGGACCTTCTTCAGCAACTTCATCGGGATAAATAAAACCTTCTAATATATATTCTGCAGAGGCCGGAACCTGCAAATCACTTAAGGCACATTTTACAACTTCGGTTTTACTGCCGCGCAATAAACCGGCAAAGCCATATTCTGATAATGCATCAGGTACCGGAGTAACCGCAGCTAAAATTGTTGCCGGATCAGCGCCTAATGCTACGGCTATTGGAAACGGTTCTCCCGGGTGTTGCTGTTGCCATTCACGAAAATCAAGTGCACCACCACGTTGTGCCAACCAGCGCATGATAACTTTGTTTTTTGCAATAACCTGCTGTCGATATATTCCTAAATTCTGTCGTTCCTTTTGCGGACCTTTAGTAACAACCAGTCCCCAGGTAATTAACGGCGCGACATCACCTGGCCAGCAGGTTTGTATCGGAATGGAATTTAAATCCACCTGTTCTTGCTCAAAAACAATTTCCTGGCACGGTGCTTTTTTGATTTCTTTTGGCGCCATGTTTAATACCTGTTTAAAAACGGGCATTTTATCCCAGGCATCCTTTAAACCTTTCGGCGGGTCTGGTTCTTTCAAAAAAGCGAGCAGCTTACCCACTTCACGCAAGGCGTCTATCGATTCTTCACCCATACCCATGGCAACGCGTTCGGGCGTACCAAATAAATTGGCCAGCACCGGCACCGATGAATTTTTTACATTTTCAAATAATAAGGCGGGACCCTGTTGTTTCAGAGTGCGGTCGCAGATTTCTGTAATTTCAAGATAAGGATCAACTTCGACGCTGATGCGTTTTAATAATCCTTTTTTTTCCAGTTGCGCGATGAAATCACGCAGATCGTTATATTTCATTAAATTAACACTACATTAACTTTTAAAAACAATAATACTACGCTGAGATGCTAATCAAGTTTTTTTAAATAGTTCGATACGAATAAAATTTTCAGGTATCAATATTGGTCGCAGTCAAAGCATTTGCCTCAATGAACTCACGTCGTGGTTCAACCTGGTCACCCATCAGCATGGTAAAGACTTCGTCTGCTGATACCGCATCTTCTATTCTCACCTGTAGCATACGACGTGTTTCCGGGTTCATCGTGGTATCCCATAACTGGTCTGGATTCATTTCACCCAGGCCTTTATAACGCTGAATGTTTTGCCCTTTTTTCGCCTCGGCAAACAACCAGTCCATCACCTGGTCAAAATTTTCAACTAATTGCTGTTTTTCAGTGCGTTCAATATAAGCGTCTTCCGCCAATAAAGAATCCAGCTTATTACCTAACGAAGCAAGGTGTGAATAATCTGTTGAATTGAAAAATGCATTGTTCAGTGCATAATCGTGATCAAGACCATGTAACTGTTTAATAATAGTAAGCGTTAAATTATTATCTTCATCCTGTGTTATTTCGGAACGATAACTAATGCCGGATAGCCTGTATTTTTCTAATAATTTCAACAACTTATCTGCATATTGCTGCAACCGTTCATTATTATTGAAATCATCTTTTTCTAATCCGCGAATATTGATAATCTGCTGCAGGATGTAACTATCTATACGACGGCTTAAGCGTTGAATAATATTCCTGGCGGTCAAATAACTACGGGAAATTTCTTCCAGTGCTGTATCGGATATAGCGGGGGTATTAGCTGATACAAACAGTTTTGCACCGCTTAATGCCTGTTGTAACAAATAAGCATTTAATTCGTCATCGTCTTTAACGTAACGCTCCTGTTTACCTTTTTTCACTTTATACAGCGGTGGCTGTGCAATATAGATATGACCGCGTTCAACCAGCTCTGTCATTTGACGATAAAAGAAGGTCAATAATAATGTACGAATATGTGAGCCGTCGACATCCGCATCGGTCATGATAATAATGCGGTGATATCGCAGTTTATTAGGATCATAATCATCCTTACCGATACCGCAGCCTAAAGCCGTGATTAAAGTGCCCACTTCTGCTGAAGCCAGCATTTTATCGAAACGGGCTTTTTCAACATTTAGGATTTTACCTTTAAGCGGCAAAATAGCCTGCGTTTTTCGATCGCGGCCTTGCTTGGCAGAACCGCCAGCGGAGTCACCTTCCACCAGGTAAATTTCACATAAGGCAGGATCTTTCTCCTGGCAGTCGGCTAATTTACCGGGCAGGCCAGCGATATCGAGCGCGCTTTTACGTCGCGTCATTTCACGGGCTTTTCTCGCCGCTTCTCTGGCACGGGCAGCATCAATGATCTTTTCAGTAATTGCTCTGGCATCCGCTGGATTTTCTAATAGAAACTCCTGTAATTTTTCTGATACCAGCGATTCCACAATACCCTTCACTTCTGAAGACACCAGTTTATCTTTTGTTTGTGAAGAGAACTTAGGGTCCGGTACTTTCACGGAAACCACAGCAGTCAGTCCTTCACGCGCATCATCACCGGCAACAGAAACTTTCGCTTTTTTAGCCGCGCTGGACTGATCAACATAATTATTCAAACTGCGTGTTAACGCACCACGAAAGCCTGCAATATGCGAACCGCCATCCCTTTGCGGAATGTTATTGGTAAACGGATAGATATTTTCCTGGTAGGAATCATTCCATTGCATTGCAACCTCAACCACAACATCATCTTTTTCTTCCTTAAAATACAAAACAGACGGATGCAGCGGCGTTTTATTTTTATTAAGATGTGCAACAAATGAGCGTATACCGCCTTCATACTCAAACACATCTTCTTTTTCACTGCGTTCATCCGAAAGTACAATTCGCACGCCTGAATTAAGAAAGGACAGCTCACGTAAGCGCTTACTTAAGATATCGTAGTGAAATTCAATGTTTTTGAATATGGTATCGCTGGCCCAGAAACGCAGCGAGGTACCGGTTTTTTCAGTGTCACCGATAACTTTAAGCGGAAATACGGAATCTCCTAGATGATATTCCTGACTATGAATTTTACCGTCACGGTAAATCGTTAATTCCAGTTTTTCCGATAACGCATTAACAACGGAAACACCTACGCCGTGTAAGCCACCGGAGACTTTATAAGAATTATCATCGAATTTACCACCGGCGTGTAATACCGTTAGAATAACTTCAGCCGCTGATACCCCCTCTTCTTCATGAATACCGGTGGGTATACCTCGGCCATTATCAGAAACTGTAATAGAGTTATCAGAGTGGATTTTTACATTGATTTCAGTGCAGTGCCCAGCCAGGGCTTCATCGATAGAGTTATCGACAACTTCAAACACCATGTGATGCAAACCGGTGCCGTCATCCGTATCACCAATATACATTCCCGGGCGCTTTCTGACCGCATCCAGGCCCTTTAAAACCTTAATACTTGAAGAATCGTAGGTAGACGTTGTACTCATGTTTTCAACCACTTATTTGAACTACCGCATTATATCAGGTCTTTAACCTTGATATCTAAAAATGGACTGTTCATATGCTAAAGAATAGCTATACACACTGCAAATCAGGCCATGACAGCCTAACACGGGTAATGTGTTACATGACCTCACTGATCATATAAACAGGGCAGCACAGGGCGTGCTATGACTCTACGACATAGGGGCGCGTTGTGGTAAATAAAGAGGTAATTTAATCTTACTTATTCGACTTTTAAGGCACCATGTTCCACGTGGAACACCATCTTATCCTGCCAGCTCGACAGATCTATCTGCTGCTGCTCAATCACGGTTAAAAACAACTGGATATTCATTTTTGATAATACAGACAATATAAGGTCACGGTGTCTGGCGTCCAGTTCAGCCGCCAAATCATCATATAATAGAACACATGATTTACCGGTTGCTTCAGTAAACTGCATTGCCTGGGCTAAACGCATAAGTGCCACCAGTGTTTTCTGTTGGCCACGAGAGATACAGGTTTGCGCTGACTGCCCGTTAATTTTAATAACAATATCTGCACGATGCGGACCGTAGTAGGTATACCCTTTCATACGCTCTTTATGAATATTCTCTTCAAGCAAACTAATTAAATTTCTTTCAGCTGGCCAGCCTCGTTTGTATTCAATAACAACGGAATCAGCCACAAAAAAAAGTTTTGTTAGCTTATTAATGTGGGGTATCAAATTTTCAAAGTATTGCTGGCGTAACTGGTCGATATAATGCGCCGTATTGTTAATTTCTTTATCCCACAAAGTACAAATATCCAGCTTATGTCTGGATTTTAAGGCGGCATTGCGCTGCATTAACGCTTTTTTAAAACGCTGCCAGGCTTGAAAAAAACCATGTTCCACGTGGAACACACCCCAATCCAAATATTGACGGCGCTGTGACGGACTACCAGTAATTAATATATAACTGTCAGGATGGATGGCTAATACCGGAAATTGAGCAGCAATATCGGACACGCGTTTTACTGGCTGTTTATTAACTCTAATCTCAGATTTGTTCCGACTGCGACGAATACCCAGTGGGATACTCTGTTGTTCCGCGGTTTCAATCTTAGCCACCAGTTGCAGGAAAGGACTTTGCCTGAGAATCAAATCAGTTACAGAGGGCGTGCGAAAAGAGCGAATATGACTTAAATAGTAAATAGCTTCCAGTACACTGGTTTTTCCTGAGGCATTATCCCCTACAATTAAATTAACCCCGTTCACCGGAATCAGTTCAACGTTTTCGAGATTACGGAAATTTTTTATTTGAAGTTGCGTCAGGCGCATACTTGGATACTTAATGAAACGTTAGAGAATAAAAAGGCTTTGCATGAAGTGTTTTTCATAAGGCAAAGCTTGTTTTATTGAAGTGATCGCTATAAATAATTTATAAGTGAAATTTAAAAAAATAATTAAAACAACACCGTTATAATCGCATTGGCATAATAACGTACTTACAATCTTTCTGATCGGGATAGGTTAATAAAAAACTACTATTGGAATCTCTCAGTGAGGCCTGCACCATATCTGAATTAGTCACATTGAGAACGTCCAGCATGTAATTAACGTTAAATCCAATTTCAATGCTATCGCCGCTATACACCACTTCCTGCTCAACGTCAGCCTCTTCCTGGTCCGGATTTTGTGCCTGTAATTTAACCAGGTTTTTTTCAAGTATTAAGCGAATACCACGGTATTTTTCATTGGATAAAATAGAAGCGCGCATTAATGCCTGGCGTAATAAATCACGATCAGCAGTAATGACATTGTCGCAATCGGTTGGCATTACGCGATTGTAGTCAGGGAAACGACCATCAATAAGTTTCGATGTTAATCGTAATCCTTCAAATTCTATCTGCAGGTGATTACTGCCCAGATATAATTTTTACCAGGTCATCATTATCAGATAATAATCGAATTAACTCGAGTACGCCTTTTCGAGGCAAAATCACCTGTTTAATATCAGCAATATCGGCACTGGTTTCTTTTTCACAATACGCCAGACGATGACCATCGGTGGCAACTGCACGTAAATAATTAGCGCTGATTTCCAGCATTAAACCATTCAAATAATAACGAACATCCTGTTGTGCCATAGCAAATGCGGTTTTATCGATTATATCTCGTAAGGTTTTTTGTGTGATTTCAAATTCATAAAGACTGTTAATCGCATCTAATGCAGGAAAATCATCGGCTGGAAGCGTTGTTAATGAAAATCGACTACGCCCAGATTGTACTAAGGCTTTGTTTTTATTGACAGAAAATTTTATTACGGCTTCATTTGGTAAGGATTTACATATATCCAATAACTTTCGAGCAGGAACAGTGATATCACCTGGTTCATCAATAATCATATCAATTTTACTAACAAGCTCAATTTCAAGATCTGTTGCTGTCAGTGTTAATGAATTTTCTGTTGTACGTATTAATACGTTAGACAGTGCCGGCATGGTTTGCCTTTTTTCCACTGCACCAATGATCTGCTGAAGGGGATTTAGCAGTGTTTCCTTTTCAATTTGGAACTTCATTGTGTTACCTATATATTATTAATCTTTTTTATATATATATTTATTATTATTATTATGTTCCACATTTTTTCGTGGATAACTTTATTTATATTATATATCTTTCAAAAAGTTATGTTACGTTTTTTGTTCTTATAAAAGTGTTATATGCTGCGTCCTAACTGTCAACGAAATGTGGATAACTTTTTAATCGTTTTCTGTTGACAGATTACTAATGTTGAAACCACATCTTATACACAGCTTTCAACGTTCATTTTAAAAACACTGAGTAAACTGTGTATAAAGTGTTAATAGTTCATTAATAATGATCAATGAACTGTCTATGCTAATTACTCAGTACACGAATCATATTTTTATAATCCTCATTGATTTTATTATCCGATTCTCTTAATTCTGCAATCTTTCTGCAACCGTGTAATACCGTCGTGTGATCCCTACCACCAAATGCAGCTCCTATCTCCGGTAAGCTGTGATTGGTCAATTCTTTAGACAATGCCATCGCCAGCTGCCTGGGGCGGGTGATCGAACGGCTACGCCTGTTAGAATGTAAATCAGACGTTCTTATTTTGTAATATTCAGCCACGGTTTTCTGGATATTATCAATGGTAATTGTTCGTTCCTGCAGAGCGATTAAATCACGTAATGCTTCTTTGGCAAATTCCAGGGTAATTGGTGATGCGGTAAAATTTGCTGTTGCCATAACGCGACGAAAAGCACCTTCTAATTCACGAATATTAGATCGAATGCGTTTGGCGATGAAAAATGCGACTTCACTGGGCAGAGCGATATTCGCTTCCTCGGCTTTTTTCTGCAAAATAGCAACACGTGTTTCCAATTCGGGCGGTTCAATACATACCGGTAAACCCCAGCCAAAACGTGAACGTAGACGCTCTTCCAGGCCATCAACTTCTTTGGGATAACGGTCACAGCTTAAAATAATTTGACTTCCACCTTCCAGTAAAGCATTGAAAGTATGGAAGAACTCTTCCTGTGAGCGCTCTTTACCCGCAAAAAACTGAATATCATCGACCAGAATGGCATCCAGTGAACGGTAATGCTGCTTAAACGCATCAATGGCGTTATGCTGCAGAGCTTTTACCATGTGCCCGACAAATCGCTCAGAATGAAGATAAGAGATGCGTGCATCGGGTTTATGTTTGAGTATCGTATTACCAATAGCATGCATTAAATGGGTTTTACCTAAACCCACCCCACCGTAGAAAAATAACGGGTTGTATGCTTTACCGGGATTTTCAGCAACCTGCATAGAAGCAGCTTTGGCTAATTGATTCGATTTACCTTCGACAAAGTTATCAAAAGTAAATAAAGGGTTTAAATTGTGCTCAACAAAAGACTTGTTTGCCTGTGGCTTGTTATTTGTAATAAAGGATTCTGTTTTGGCAACATCAGGAATAGTGGCTGCAGGTTTATCACTATTTTTGTTCTGGCTACCAATTTCTACAAATAACTGAGTTGCTTGATCAGGATCAAGATCGGACAAGATGGTTTCAATTTTGTCCTGAAAATTCTGTTTTACCCAGTCCTGTACAAAACGATTGGGTGCAAGCAGTTTAATTTGATTATTCTCTTCAACTATCTGCAGCGGCCGAATCCAGGTATTAAGTTGCTGGTCCGAAAGTTCCTGTTCTAATCGTTGTAAGCAATTGGGCCACATTGTATTGCTCACGCAAATTAACCTCTCAGAGTGTTGAGAATCATATTTGTTAAATGATGATTCGATGAAATAGGAAATAGATTGTATACCTGATATTCAGACTTATCCACAAGAGAACACTATTATTTTTCTTATAAGATCTGCATAACGTCTATGTATCACGCTAAGTTGTTCAAAAATTAACCAATAAAATAATATCAATGATTTAGATAAATATTTTTGACTAAAGTCTAAGTAATACGTAAAATTCGCGGTTCGCTGAAACACCGATATTATTGGATAGAGTTATGAAAAGAACATTTCAACCAAGTTGCTTAAAACGTGCCAGAACACATGGTTTTCGCGCTCGCAGTCGTACTGTTGGTGGCCGTAAAGTATTAAAAGCCCGTCGTGCAAAAGGTCGTCATAGCTTAACTGTTTAATTCTAGTTAATTTAACCACTAGAAATTAGACAGTCAGGAAAAAGCCATGACATTGGCTGTTTCCCAGACGGTATCAAAAACCGCTTCCGTGGCATGTTTACCTAAACAAGCCAAATTGTTAAAAGCGACAGATTTTAATCATGTTTTTGACAACCCAGTTCGCTCCTCAGATCGCTACTTTACAGTTTTAGCCCGACCCAACGGATTGTTTCATGCACGTTTGGGTATGGCCTTTACAAAAAAAAGAGTAAAACTGTCGGTCGCAAGAAATCGTTTAAAACGTATTTCTCGAGAAAGCTTTCGACTCTTAATGTTAACGAATGGATCGCTGGTGAAAAACGAGAGCAGTGCTGATTTTATCGTTTTAGCGGGCGCACAATGCGCCAGGGCAACAAACCAGCAGCTTTTTGACTCACTGGAAAATCATTGGTTACAGCTGATTAAAAAATGCAAAAAATTATAATAAAATTAATTACATTTATAATCCGTGCCTATCAGTATGTGATCAGTCCCTTGTTGGCACCCAGCTGTCGTTATAGTCCTACCTGTTCAGAATATTCAATTGAAGCTTTTCAGCGATTTGGTTTTTTTCGCGGTTTCGTTTTATCGGTGCGTCGAATATTCAGCTGTCACCCCTGGCATCATGGTGGTCATGACCCGGTACCAACAACATTCACTTTGAAAAAAACAATAAAAGAATAATACGCCGAAATATAAACGGCCGGAACAAATAAATCATGGGCAATCAACGCATACTTTTATATTTCACCCTGTTTTTCATTATTTATATGATCTGGGCACAATGGCAAATGGATTATGGTCCAAAAACAGAAGTTGTTGCAGAACGGCCAGAACAGTCAAGTCTGGAAAAAACTAACAAGTGAAGATATTCCACAGGCGGCAAGTATCAGCCAATGGTGAACAATCAAAGCCATCTGTTACTTTAGATGCAGTTAAAGATGCTGCCAATGATGCAAAGATAAGTGAGCGAATAAAAATTGTTACCGATGTACTGGATGTAGAAATAGATACCAAAGGTGGTGATGTGCGTCGTGTTGTTTTGCGTAACTATGCAATATCGGCAGATAAACCAGAAGAAAAACTGGTATTAATGAATGATGAAAGCATTAATTATCATGTTGCACAATCCGGCTTAGTTTCAGTTAACAAAGACACAGCGCCTTCGCATAATGCGATTTACCGCAGTGAAAAAAATATATATCGTTTAGCTGAAGGTGAAGACACAATTGAAGTCCCGCTTTATTGGCAAGATGGTAACGGCGTAAGTGTTAAAAAAGTATTAATCTTTAAACGTAATAATTATGTTGTCGATGTAAATTATTACATCACTGCCGGTGAGAAAAACTGGAGTGGCAGTGACTATATGCAAATCACCCGTTCACGCCCTGTTGAAATAAACGGTAATGCATTTATACACACCTATACAGGTGGTGTGGTTTATAACGATGAAATTAAATATGAAAAATATGATTTCGATGATATTGCGGAAGAAAACTTAAACTACCAGTTAAGCGATGGCTGGCTAGCGATGATCCAGCATTATTTTCTTGCTGCCTGGATTCCTGAAGCAGGTAAAAATAATTTATTTTTCAGTCGTTATAACCGAAATATAGACCACTACACATTAGGTACAAGAACGTCAGCCATCACTATTGATGCCGGACAGACCGGTGAAATCACATCACGTTTTGTTGTTGGACCAAAGCTACAGTATAAACTTGATGAAATAGCGCCGGGCTTAGACCTAACGGTTGATTACGGCATACTAACAATTTTTGCAAAACCGTTATTCTGGTTATTGAATGCGTTTCATGAAATATTTAATAACTGGGGCTGGGCAATTATATTTTTGACAATTACTGTTAAAGCAGTTTTTTATAAATTGTCAGAAATGAGTTATCGATCAATGGCTAGAATGCGCAAAGTTGCACCGCGCATTCAAAAAATGAAAGAACAGTTCGGTGATGATCGTCAGGCAATGAGCAAGGCGATGATGGACATGTATAAACGGGAAAAAATAAATCCCATGGGAGGCTGTTTACCGATACTGGTTCAGATGCCGGTTTTCATTTCACTCTATTGGGTATTGCTGGAAAGCGTAGAAATGCGCCACGCACCTTTTGCGCTTTGGTTAACTAACCTGACCGATAAAGACCCCTACTTTGTGCTGCCGGTATTAATGGGCATATCAATGTATATTCAGCAAAAATTAAATCCGGCACCTATTGATCCAATGCAGCAAAAAATATTTCAGATCATGCCGTTTGCGTTTACCATAATGTTTGCATTCTTCCCTTCAGGTTTAGTGCTTTACTGGGTAGTTAATAATATATTATCGATTGCACAGCAATATGTGATTACTAAAAGAATAGAAAATTCGTAATAGATTTTTTATTTAGAGACAGTACTTAATAATTTTATCAGCCTTACTATAAGTAATACATGTACAAAGATACCATCGCCGCCATTGCAACCCCTTCAGGTCAGGGCGGCGTAGGTATTATTCGCATCTCTGGTCCTAAAGCGCCTGAGATAGCCGAAAAAATTTCAGGCCTTTGCCCTGCCCCTCGTTATGCACACTACGGTGTTTTTTCTGATATAAATAAAACCATCATTGATAGTGGTTTAACGCTTTACTTTAAAAAACCATTTTCATTTACCGGCGAAGACGTTGTTGAGTTACATGCACATGGCGGCCCGGTTGTGTTGGATATTTTATTAAAAGAAATATTACAATACGATATTCGCCCGGCACGTGCCGGCGAATTTAGCGAACGCGCTTTTTTAAATGACAAAATAGATTTAGCACAGGCAGAAGCCATTGCTGATTTAATTGCAGCGGACAGTGAGCAGGCAGCGCGCGCAGCAACACGTTCAATGCAAGGCGAGTTTTCCGCAGTTATATTTCAGTTAGTCGAAGAATTAATTCATCTACGAATTTATGTTGAATCCGCCCTTGATTTCCCTGAAGAAGAAATCGACTTTCTAGCCGATGAAGCCATCTCAGATAAACTTGAAGCGGTAAAACAAAAATTGCAGGACGTAAAAAAATCTGCTCAACAGGGCCGTTTATTAAAGGAAGGTATGACGGTTGTCATTGCAGGGAAACCAAATGCAGGTAAATCGAGTTTGCTTAATCAACTGGCTGGACAGGAATCCGCTATCGTTACCGAGATCCCGGGTACAACGCGTGACATATTACGCGAACATATTCAGATAGATGGTTTACCGTTACATATAATTGATACCGCAGGATTACGCGAAAGCGAGGATGTTGTTGAACAGGAAGGTGTGAAACGCGCAAAACAAATGATAGCAAGCGCTGACCGGGTTTTGTTTGTGGTCGATATACACGATCATAAAAGCAACAAAGAAATCGAAAATCACCAGAATTTAATAGACAGTATTCCAAATAATATTGGCGTAACCACTGTGTATAATAAAATTGATAAAGAAAGCAGAACAACAGACATTGTTAATACAGATACGGTTGCTCACGATACAACAGAAATTTACCTGTCTGCAAAAACAGGTGAAGGTGTCGAACTGCTAAAGCAGCATTTAAAAAACTGTATGGGCTACCAGCAAAAAAATGAAGGGCAGTTTATTGCCCGCCGCCGCCACCTGGATGCAATTGATACCGCCGAAGAACATTTAAAGATGGCCGATAGAAATCTAAATGAATTAAAAGCCGGCGAACTATTAGCCGAAGAATTACGTTTTGCCCAGCAAGCGCTGTCTTCTATTACCGGTGAGTTTAGTAGTGACGATTTATTAGGAAGAATTTTCTCGGATTTTTGTATTGGCAAATGAAGTAATAATGTTATTACAGGACATTATTATATGGTCTCTATCGCGCATGCTTGTTTTCCCCATGCGTTTTAGAAAATCATAAATAATTGTTTTAGTTGATATTGTAAGCAATACGAGTATGATGACAATGTGATTAATGGCCTCAAAAGAGGTGGTTAATTGTTATTATATGCGAGCAAGTGAAATTCATTTTATGAATTTAGCTCGTTTATTAAGTGTAAAAATAAATTTTAAATTAAACAGGATAATATGTAATGAATAAGGGTACGGTAAAGTGGTTCGATGCTGGCAAAGGTTTCGGTTTTATAACACCTGAAGATGGTGGCAAAGATCTTTTTGTGCATCATTCGGAAATTAAAAGCGGTGATAGCTATGCTACGCTTAATGAAGGACAGGTTGTAGAGTATGAAGTAGGACAGGGTCAGAAAGGACCATGCGCTAACAATGTTGTTCCGGCGTAATCGTACAGAAATTAAACTGTACAAATAGCCGAATATAAAACGGCATAACACCGGGTATAAATAAAGCACTGCATTATTGATACCCGGTGTTATGCCGTCAGTGTTGGGAGTTTAGTGAAGCTAATTTCAGGGCTAATAGATGAATAAACAAACTGAGAAAATCCAGGTGATTGGCGGCGTGCTTGTCGACGTTTTTCATTATCTTGCATTGTTCATCATCGGCGCAACGATTATCTGGTCTGCGATTTATGAATATATAAATATGATGGAGAAAGGCCATGCGGCCTTAAAAGATATTCTATTACTGTTTATATATCTTGAATTAGGCGCAATGATTGGCATTTATTTCAAAACACACCGACTGCCTGTACAATTTTTGATATTTATTGCGATAACGGCACTTTCAAGGCATCTAGTCATTGATGTACAACAGGTATCAGACAGCTTTCACCTTTACTTACTTTTAAGTATATCAGGCGCGATAGTGCTGCTTAGCGGGGCACTTTTTATACTCACGTTTACTGAAAAGAAGTATGGTAGACCAGAAGATGATGTCCAAAAGAGTTAAAGAATACCGTCATGCCGGCATGTTTCTAGCCGGTATCCATCGCTCATATTGGCATTAATCCTGATAACCCATACTCACCTGATAAATAGATACCGGCCTTCGCCGGCATGACAAAGTATAAGTTTTCTTTGTGGTGAAAAGTTTTTAGACTTTTATGTTCATTTTTACGCTCTTTGCGTGCTTCACGGAAAATCATCCTTTTACATGGATAAATTATAACCCTGCCGTTTCACGTAGACGTTCCTGGCGCTCCTGTTCTTCGGCATATGCCGCTTTAATTTCCTGCATGACTACATCCACATCAGCAGCTTCTGTACTTTCTTCAAAGTAACCGCTTAGTTCGATGTCTGGATGCAGTTTGCCGTCTTCGAACAATGCCCATATTTCTTTGGCATATTTCGTAGTAAGTAATTCCGGCGCGTACTGACCATAGTAAGTGGTCATATTGTTTACGTCCCGCGCCAGCATTGCTTGCGCGTTATTATTGCCCGCTGCATCCACCGCCTGCGGCAGGTCGATGATCACCGGGCCATAGTCATCCACCAGCACATTAAATTCTGACAGGTCTCCGTGAACTACACCGGCACAGAGCATGCGTAAGACGTATTTCATAACGACGGCATGGTCGGCAATCGCCAGTTCGCGGGTCATGGATACATCGTTAAGACGAGGCGCTACATGGCCTTCATCATCGGTGATTAGTTCCATTAATAAGACACCATCAAAGCAGCCATAGGGTTTGGGCACGCGAACGCCAGCATTTGTCAGACGATAAAGTGCGTCGACTTCGGCATTTTGCCATGCGTCTTCCTGCTGGTTGCGGCCAAATTTGGAGCCTTTTTCCATGGCACGGGCACGGCGACTATTTCGCACCTTGCGGCCTTCCTGATACTCCACGGCTTTTTTGAAGCTGCGTTTGCTGGCTTCTTTGTAGACCTTGGCGCAGCGGATCTCGGCACCACAGCGTACGACATAAACGGTGGCTTCTTTGCCGCTCATCAACTGGCTGATAACTTCATCCACCAGGCCGTCTTCAATCAATGGCTGTATGCGTTTGGGAAATTTCATGAGGTATTCTACACTTTACTGAAGCACGCTATGGAATAAAGAAAACTAAAAGGACGGAGTCCATTTATCAGGTGAGTATGGATTATCAGGATAAATAGCCAAGATAAGCGAGGGCTACCGGCTAAAAGCATGCCGGTATGACGATATTTTTTTGCTTTGTAAATTATTTATGGCTAACGATAGCAATAAAAAAAGGCCGCTAAAATTAGCGGCCTTTTTTGGAGTACAAATAAGTACCTTTGAAAAGTTATTTAATAAATAACATTTCGCGGTACTTGGGCAGAGGCCATAACTCATCAGATACTTCTGCTTCAAGGGCATCGGCATGTGAACGCACTTCATCCATCAGGCTGCGAATGACCTTAGCGCAATATTGCATATGCTCCTCAGTGGAAGCAAAATCTTCTTCTTCCATGGCTGCGCTGAGTTTTCCAACAGCGGTTATCATGGCATTTGCTTCAGCTGCAACGGTTTTAGCAATAGAGTTGTCCATTTCAACGCCCATGGCAGTCATGCTTGCACTGGTCGATGAAATATCAGAAAGGTATTGCATGGCGACGGGATAAATGGTCGATTTTGCCATTTCAATAACAAGTTTCGCTTCAACCTCAATGGATAGAATATATTGTTCTGAATAAACTTCATAACGGCTTTCCAGCTCTACCGCTGAAAGCACACCGGTGCTTTCGAAAAGTTTTTTTACAGACGCTTCACGCAATGCGGGTAAGGCATCAGCCGTTGTTGGAATGTTTTTCAAGCCACGTTCTTCAACGGCCATGGTGTGCCAGTCTGATGAGTAGCCATCTCCACCGAAGACAACGTTACCGTGTTCTGCCATAAGTTTTTTAAGCACGGCAACAACAGCGTCCGCCTGATTGTTTGTTTTCAATTCAACTTCCAGTTCTCCAGCAATCCAGTTAAGCGAATCAGCCAGCATGGTGTTCATTGCAACTAATGGGCCGGAAACCGATTGTGATGAGCCAACCGCACGGAATTCGAAGCGGTTGCCAGTAAAGGCAAAAGGTGATGTCCGGTTACGGTCACCAGGATCACGATCAAAATGCAGAATCTGTGAAAGTCCGAGATCCATCTTGCCGCCTGCTTGAGAGGTGGAAACTTTGCCTTCTTTGATATCCTGAAAAACTTTTTCTAGCTGGTCGCCCAGGTAAACCGAAAGAATCGCTGGCGGTGCTTCGTTAGCGCCTAAACGATGATCATTTGCAGCAGACGCTATTACTGCTCGCAGTAATGGTCCATGTAGATGAACGCCACGAATGACCGCGCCACAAAATAACAGAAAGTTCAGGTTTTCATGCGGTGTGTTGCCAGGGTCTAGCAGGTTGCCCTGCGTTGAGTTACCAACAGACCAGTTAACGTGTTTGCCTGAGCCATTAATGCCGGCGAAGGGTTTTTCATGTAACAGGCAAAGAAAGCCGTGTTTTTTCGCTGTGCTTTTCATCAAGGTCATCATTAGCTGTTGATGATCTGCGGCAACGTTGGCTGCCTCAAAGTAAGGTGCAATTTCAAACTGGCCGGGCGCAACTTCGTTGTGATGCGTTTTAGCTGGTATGCCTAACCTATATAACTGGTCTTCAAAGTCCTGCATGAAAACCTGAACGCGTGCAGGGATAGCACCGAAGTAATGATCATCAAACTCCTGTCCTTTTGCTGATGGTGCGCCAAATAGTGTACGCCCTGCGAGCAATAGATCAGGACGGCTGTTGGCAAAGTGTGAGTCGACCAGGAAGTATTCCTGCTCAGCACCGCAGCTTGAATTTAAATTCGCAATCTCAGTTTCACCCATTAACGAAAGTACTTTTTGTGCCGCTTTATTCATCGCGTCGTTAGAGCGTAATAACGGAATTTTTTTATCCAGTGCTTCGCCAGTCCATGACATGAACACACTGGGGATCATTAATGTTGCGCCATTGTCGGTTTGCATGATGTAGGCCGGGCTGGTTGGATCCCATGCGGTATAACCACGTGCAGCGTTAGTCATACGGATGCTGCCGTTGGGGAATGATGAGCCGTCAGGTTCGCCTTTAATTAGCAGGCTGCCGGTAAACTCGGTAATTGCCCTGCCATCAGAGGTAGTAATGATAAAACCATCGTGTTTTTCAGCCGTGACGTTAGTCATCGGGTAGAAGATATGAGAGAAAAACTTAACGCCTTTTGATACTGCCCATTCTTTCATTGCTGCGGCAACAATGTCGGCAGTCGCTGGGTCCAGCGGTTTACCGGTTGCTACGGTTTTCTGCATGGCTTTATAGGCGTTCTTGGAAAGCGCCCATTCCATTCTTGCAAGATTGAAAACATCTTCTGCCCAAATGTTGCCTAGTTTGTCAGGCATTGCTACCGGTACAGGTTGACGGTTGGTGATTTGATTAATAGCCTGGACGCGAGATTTATCACTCATTATTTCTTTCCTCAGATATGTATTATTAAATTATCGGGATTAACAGCATTAATATTATGACTAAGAGCCATCAGTGATCGGGTTGTGCAGATCGAAAGACAGCAAACTTAGATGTCTAAGCGTTATTACTGCAAAAAATGATCCAACTTTTTAAAGATTATCGAATTTGTATAAGATGTGAGCCGAAAGATTAGTAAGTGTTTGAAAAGAGGTTTTATTCCAGGATATACGTCGATATTTGTAGGCTCTTTACAGGCCAAAAAAGGGTTTGGCGCACAAAAAAGGTGCATTAAGGCACCATGCTGGTGCACTTATAGGCTTAGCCCAGTAACAAAAGCCTTTAGTGCCAGTCAGAAAGTCGAACTGTGGGTTATTCCGGAGTGGCCACAATCATCAAACCACATCGCCTTTTTAGGATTTTCTGCCATCTCAAATAAGACCTGCCCATGCCAGAAAGGGATAACCGGGTCGTCTCGGCTATGAACAATAAAAACCGCAGTTTTTATCTTGCTTAACTTACTGACACTGGAGAATTTATCAAAAGGTACAATCGGGTATATTGTTTTTACTCGAATTGCGCTGGTGAACGGACTTTCCAGCACAAGTCCTGCCACTGGCCTAGTGAGCGGCCATAAGAAATGATCTGTTCAGGCATTAATTTTCGCTGTTTTATTAAATAGCCATATACAGCCAGTACATCATAACAGGACGATGCCGGTTAAAAACAAATAAACCGGCGACAGGATAAAAGCGAGTTTAAAAAACAGCTTTTTGCTATAAAAGATTGTACGATTAACTATCATTAGTCAGTATTTATCAATGATTGATACCGGTAAAATTTTAGACGTTAACGTATTTAGAGAATAATGACAGATTCAACAAAAAATTCCGCCATATTATTAATACATTGCCCGGACAAGCCCGGCATTGTGGTTGCCATTACTAATTTTATACATAATAACGGCGGTAATATTTTATACCTTGATCAGCATGTTGATAGTGAGCGCGGCATATTTTTTATGCGTATTGAATGGGACCTGGCAAAGTTTGCGATTCAGCGCGATAAGATAGCCGAGTATTTTGAGACACTGGTCGGCTCACGTTACCAAATGACATCGCAATTACACTTTTCCGATACAAGATTGCGTATGGCTCTATTTGTATCAAAAATGCCACATTGTTTTTATGATTTACTGGCGCGTTATGAAAGTGGCGAGTTAAATGTAGACATTCCAGTAATCATTAGTAACCACACCGATTTACAGCACGTGGCAGAGCGCCTGAATATTGATTTTTACTGTGTAACGATAAATAAAGAAAATAAAAAAGAGCAGGAAGAAAAACAGAAGGCTTTGTTAAAGCAGCACAATATCGATTTTATTGTGTTAGCACGTTACATGCAGGTATTGAGCAATGACTTTGTAAAAGATTACCCGCAGCGAATTATTAATATACATCATTCTTTCCTGCCTGCTTTTCCTGGCGGCCGCCCCTATCACAGTGCACATGAACGCGGGGTAAAAATTATTGGTGCAACAAGTCATTATGTCACCGCAGAGTTAGATGCCGGCCCGATCATTGAACAGGATGTGGTTCATGTTAGCCACAAAGATACCGTTGAAGACATGGTGCGTATTGGCAGAGACCTGGAAAAAATCGTACTGGCGCGCGCGGTTCGCCATCATGTTCACCACGACCTGCTGGTTTACGAAAATCGCACGGTAGTTTTTGAATAATAAAAAGATTGAACCACAGAGACACGGAGAACACAGAGTTTTAGTTTAATTGTGCGCGCCGCTGGCGCATGCAACAATTAAAGTTTTTTCTCTGTGTCTCTGTGGTAAGTAAAGCTTTTAAATAGTCTGGTAGTACAGGTTCTGCGGGTGGTTTGCCTGTGCAAAGAAGAACCAGCGCTCGGCAAGTAAACCGATATATTGCACAACGAAAGCCATTGCAAAAAACAGAAGCATGTCACTGGCCAATCCGCTGGCGAGTAATATTACCGGCACGATAAATACCAGCACTAAAAATATCCATTTAATACTTTTAAAGAGCGCCGGTTTTACGCCGTGGAAGTATTCGCGGGTATTGAATGATCCGCCCATTGCGCCCTGTGCAATTTGTTTAATATTGGTGTGACGGATACCAATAGCACTGCTCAAGTTTGACTTGTATTTTATTTTTGTGTTTCGTATTAAAGAAGCACTGCGGGTGATAAATGCAAACACGGTTAGTACAATAGCCCAGCCGCCATAAAAGTGAATAATGTCAGAATTTACATATGCGGCAAAGGCGGCGCTTAATGCAAAACCCGAAGCCATTCCCAGCAAAGTGTAATTGATAACCGTAAGGGGTGATGCCCATTCCTGTAAAAATTTTATGCAGGCGTAAATCATTGCGGTGCAAATAAATAAAGCAAATGCCAGCGCAGTATTAATTGCGCCAATCAATAAAGATAAGTCGACGATAAATTCCTCACTTAATGCAAACAGTACCGGGTTCCATCCGCTAATGTGAATCATTGCATATATAAAAGTGGTGGCCATGAATGCGGGAAGAACAATGACTTCCCGTGATAACCAGGATGTTTTCCATTTCGCTGCAGATCGCCACGCGCGCTCTGGATGACCCAGGTGAAAGAAAGATGACACCAGGCCTGCTGCTAAAAAAACCAGGGCAAGTAAACTGCCGTAACCATAAAAACCGGAAGCGTCCTGTACCGGTAATACTTTAATGACAGAATATAATTGGCCGGTATATAACGCTAAAAATAATCCCTGGCCAACACCGATCAGGGTGGTTAAAAAAATGACTGAAAAAGCAGGATGCATAATATAATCTCTTTTAATCTATAACTGTGTAGCAGCGAGGACTTTTCAGCAGAAAATATTCGCTCTACTTATAAAACATTACCAACTCGTAATATCGTCTAATGTCTGTTCGTCTTCGCCCGGTGAAGGTAACTGGCGCTCTTTGTTAAGTGGATTATCAACACGGGTAAGTTCGTCTCGGTGAATGGTAATGTTTGTTTTGCGCCGCGGCAGATAATGGTTTGCTGGTTTAGTGCCCCACTCCGGCATTAACTGGTAACCGCCGTTGTCTCGAATTTGTTCAGAGACGATTGAGTCTGGATCGTTTACATCACCAAATAAACGCGCACTGGTTGGGCAGGCTAATACGCAGGCGGGTTTACGTTCCGCTTCGGGCAATGCTTCGTCGTAAATACGATCAACACACAAAGTGCATTTTTTCATTACTTTTTGGTTCTCATCAATTTCGCGTGCACCGTAAGGACAGGCCCATGAACAATATTTGCAGCCGATGCATTTATCGTAATCAACTAAAACAATGCCGTCCTCTTCACGTTTGTAACTGGCGCCAGTTGGACAAACGGGCACACAAGGCGGCTCTTCGCAATGCAAACAGCTTTTTGGAAAGTGAACGGTTTGTGTGTTTGGATACTCCCCCACTTCAAACGTTTGAACACGGTTAAAAAAAGTGCCGGTAGGGTCTTTTTCATAAGGGTTGTAGTCGGACATAAATCCTGCGGTACCGGAAGTGTTCCATTCCTTGCAGCTGGTAACGCAGGCGTGGCAGCCAACGCACACATTTAAATCGATAACTAAAGCAAGTTGAGTCATATTATTATTCCTGAATAATTCTTTAGTTCGTTTTATTTGCGCTTGTTACCGGCAAAATATTTTAACCAGCGGCCAGTCATGAATTTATTACTGCTTTTGGTTCCCGGCGTTTTTTCACCTGCTTTAAACTGCGGAAAAGTTTCTTCAGGTTCATCGTTCTCAGCCGGATAAATTTTTACGCGTACGTCATACCAGCCAGCCTGGCCGGTAACCGGGTCAGAGTTTGACAGGTGGTCTCCTGCTTCACTGGCCGGCAGCTCTTCGTTGATTAAATGATTTAATAAAAATCCTTTTTGCGACTCGTTCGCATTATTCTTTAAACCCCAGGCGCCTTTTGCTTTGCCAATGGCGTTCCATGTCCATACCGTGCCCGGCTCAACGGCTTCTGAGTGACGGCACATACAACGCACTTTACCGTGCATTGATTCTACCCACATCCATTGGCCGTCATCGATGCCGGCAGCTTTTGCCGTTTTAGTATTTACATGCAGGTAGTTATGCGCATGAATCTGACGTAACCAGGCATTTTGCGAATCCCATGAATGGTACATGGCCATCGGCCTTTGCGTGATGGCATTTAATGGATACTGTCGCAGGTCCGTTTGTTGTGCCTCCAGTGTGTCGGAATAAAAAGGCAGCGGGTCAAAGTGTGTATCAATGCGTTTGCGTAGATGGTCGGGAGGCTGTTTGCCATCTGTTTTTCCTAATGCGGCGAGACGAAATTTTTGTAATATTTCACTGTATATATGTATGTTGATGGGTTCTGCATAACGCGTCAGGCTATGGCGTTTCGCCCATTCCAGGTAGCCCTGATTCCAGTTGCGCATGTACTGATACGATTTTGGTAATTCATACTGGAATACACAGTTGTTTTTTTCGTACATTTCCCATTGATTGGGATTAGGCTCGCCTTTCATGAATTTCTCGCCCCCCTTGCCACGCCAGCCGGCGAGGAAGCCAATTCCCGAATTGGGCGCGGTTTCGTAATTAATGACGAAGTCCGGGTAGTCGCGATACTTGCGCTCACCCTGCTCGTTGACGAATGCCGGCAGTTTTAAGCGCGAGCCCAATTCAATGAGCACTTCCTGGAAAGGTTTGCATTCACCGGTGGGGGGCACAACAGGAATACGCACCGAGTCTACCGGGCCGTCGAATTCAGAAATCGGACGGTCTAGCATCGACATCACATCGTGACGTTCCAGGTAAGTGGTATCAGGCAGTACTAAATCGGCAAACGCCACCATTTCTGACTGGAAGGCATCGCATACGATGAGGAAAGGAATTTTATATTCGCCATTCTCATCTTTGTCATTGAGCATGTCGCGCACGCTGGTGGTATTCATGGTCGAGTTCCAGGCCATGTTAGACATGAAAATCATCATGGTATCAATGGAATACGGATCGCCGCGCCAGGCATTGGTAATGGCGTTTTGCATTAAACCATGCACGGATAACGGGTGTTCCCAGGAAAAGGCCTTGTCCAGGCGGATGGGCTGGCCTTCATCATCAACAAATAAATCGTCTGGATCTGCCGGCCAGCCCAGCGGCATACCGTTTAACGGGGTATTGGGCTGAATATCATCCCAGCTGGTGGCTGTTTTTGCACACGGTGGAATCGGTCTCGGGAAAGGCGCTTTATGGCGGAAGCCCCCGGGGCGATCAATCGTGCCTAAAATACTCATTAAGATAGACATCGCACGAATGCTCTGGAAACCATTGGAATGGGCCGCCAGGCCACGCATGGCATGGAAAGATACCGGGTTGCCGGTAATATGATCATGCTCCTTGCCCCAGGTATCGGTCCATGAAATCGGCAATTCAATTTTTTCATCACGGGCGGTAATGCCCATTTCGTAAGCAAGACGTTTGATGGTTTCTGCCGGTATGCCGGTAATTTCGGCCGCCCATTCAGGTGTGTAATCTTTGACGCGGTCAACCAGCAATTGAAAAGCCGGTTTTACCGGTGTGCCATCGTCCAGCGTAAATTCACCGAGCAGGTAAGGGTCAGAGCCTTCTGTGTGCATGGATATGGGTTTGTTTAGCGCCCTGTCCCACCACAGTTTATTTTGCTCATCAAAGCAGCCCTCTTCTTTTGGTACTTCAAAACGGACAAACATGCCATGTTCCGATGAGGCTTCATCCATGTTCACCAGCTCGGCCGAATTGGTGTAATTGATCAAAAAATCACGATCAAACAGGCCTTGCTTTATTATTTCATTAATAATGGACAAAAATAATGCGCCGTCGGTACCGGGCTTAATAGGCACCCATTCATCGGCTATACCCGCATAACCACTGCGTACCGGGTTAATTGCTATGAATTTTCCACCCTGGCGTTTGAAATTGGCTAAAGCGACTTTCATCGGATTAGAATGATGGTCTTCAGCAGTTCCTATCATAATGAACAGTTTGGAGCGCTCCAGATCCGGGCCGCCAAACTCCCAGAAAGAGCCGCCAATGGTGTAAATCATGCCGGCTGCCATATTCACCGAGCATAAACCGCCATGGGCGGCATAATTAGGTGTGCCGAACTGCTTGGCAAACAAACCGGTGAGCGCCTGCATCTGGTCACGGCCAGTAAATAAGGCAAACTTTTTCGGGTCGGTGGCGCGAATGGTCGCCAGCCGCTCTGCCATTATGGAAAACGCCTTTTGCCACGATATTTCTTCAAAATCATTATCACCGCGCGCACTTTTTTTCTTACGTAACAGTGGCTTGGTAAGGCGGGCCGGTGAGTACTGTTTCATGATGCCAGCCGCGCCTTTGGCGCATATAACGCCTTTGTTTAGCGGGTGGTCAGGATTGCCCTGAATATATCGAACGTCACCATCGCGCAAAGTGACGCGAATACCACAACGGCAGGCGCACATATAACAAGTCGTATTTTTCGTCTCAATGCGACTGTTTTCATCCACTGTTTTTGACGTTGGGTTGTGCACGGGTTGAGACATAATGTGTCCTGACGGTGAATGAAACGGCATCGTTCTAATAATATCAATAGATTACTGTACGTCAAGCAGGCGGGTTTGGCTAATCAGCATTATTAACGGAGCCATAAAATATTCTAATATTCTAATATAGGTTCGGCTTATGGTTAGCGCTTGAATGTGTGTACAGAGCAATAGTATGCCAGGCATTAGAGATATTCTGCTCGCATATTAAGGAGCGGATGACTATCCGAACCCTTTTGCAGGATAAAAAAACGCTTTTTATTAACGTATCTGATTGATTGATAAGGTGTGTATTATTATGTGGGGCGATAATTGCAAATATTATTCACAATATTTAAATCTCTGCTATATATATGTCAAAGGCTGTCATTTTTTCGACAGGCTGACAAAGTTAAAAATAATAATAAAAATAAATGCCATAAAAGTAGCTTTCGAGATTATTTACTGGCGAGGGACGAATAATGAATTTAGATAATAATAAAAGCTGGTTACTTAGTATTGTTGCTACCGTTGCGCTACTGGCAGGCGGTAGTTTTTATATTGGTAATCACAATAATGCCGCATCAGAAACGATAGCGTTTTCGCAATTAAGTAACTCAGATGTCGATATGATTTTCGCTGTTAAATCGGAAATGCAGGCAGCGAAAATGCAAACGAATTAATCGTTTAGTTTAATAAACAAATTTAACAAGGCCGCCTTTCAGGCGGCTTTTTTTATCTGGAGCTTTAATTCGCCCTGTAAATCGGCCTGTTCGTCATATTGCGCAGAATCAGACCTATTACCAGTAGACTATGGCGAAAGCCATGATCTGGTTTATAATTTACAGCCTTATTAAGTGATGGCGGCAAAACGCAGATTTAGCCGCGATAGCAGAGTTCAGTAACGACCATGTTTTATACCGATGTTTTTGATGTGATAGTAATAGGCGGCGGCCATGCTGGTACAGAAGCGGCGTTGGCGGCCGCGCGCATGGGCGTAAAAACACTGCTGCTAACACACAACATTGAAACGCTGGGTCAGATGAGCTGTAACCCGGCAATCGGCGGTATCGGCAAAGGCCACCTGGTGAAAGAAATTGATGCCATGGGCGGCGTTATGGCCAAGGCGGCAGATCGAGGTGGCATTCAATTTCGTATTTTAAATAGCCGAAAAGGCCCTGCAGTGCGTGCCACACGCGCTCAGGCGGACCGTGTTTTATATAAAGCGGCGGTCCGTGAGACGCTAGAAAGCCAGCCAAACCTTGCCATATTTCAGCAGGCCGTTGACGATCTGATTGTAGAAACCCTCAATGGCGAACAGCAGGTCACGGGCGTGGTCACGCAGATGGGGCTCAAATTTAAAGCCAAAGCCGTGGTTTTGACGGTAGGAACCTTTCTTGGCGGCCTGATTCACATCGGTGAAAAGCATTTTTCCGGCGGTCGTGCCGGTGATCCGCCATCCATTGCTTTAGCCAATCGATTACGTGAACTACCGTTTCGTGTCGAACGCTTAAAAACCGGGACGCCGCCGAGAATTGACAGTCGAAGCATCGATTATTCTGAACTGGCTGAGCAGCCGGGCGATATGCCGCTGCCGGTTTTCTCCTTTACCGGGAAAGTTGAAGACCACCCGCAACAGGTGAGTTGCCATATAACCCACACCAATGAAAAAACCCACGATATTATACGCCAGGGTTTGCACCGCTCGCCGATGTACAGTGGCGTGATAGAAGGTATTGGCCCGCGTTATTGTCCTTCAATAGAAGATAAAGTGGTGCGCTTTGCGGACAAAACGTCGCACCAGATATTTATTGAGCCAGAAGGCTTGACTACAAATGAAGTCTATCCAAACGGCATCTCTACCAGCCTGCCGTTTGATATGCAGTTTGCACTGGTGCGTTCCATGAAAGGCTTTGAAAACGCGCATATTACGCGTCCCGGTTACGCCATAGAATATGACTTTTTTGACCCGCGAGATTTAAAGGCCTCGCTGGAAACCAAATTTATTAACGGGCTGTTTTTTGCCGGCCAGATCAATGGCACCACCGGATATGAAGAAGCGGGCGCCCAGGGATTGCTGGCAGCAATAAATGCAGCGCGCCAGGTGCAGCAAAAAGAGTGCTGGTCGCCAGCGCGTGATCAGGCATATATCGGCGTATTGGTTGATGATCTGGTGACACAGGGTACGCAGGAGCCTTATCGCATGTTTACCTCACGGGCGGAATACCGATTGATTTTGCGTGAGGACAATGCCGATTTGCGTTTAACCGAAGTGGCGCGTGATATGGGACTGGTCAGTGACGAACACTGGTCTGCCTATGCGCAAAAGCGCGAATCCATTATTAATGAACAGCAGAGATTAGCGGCTTTTAATGTGCATCCGGACTCTGATCTGGGCGCGCAGTTTTCAGCCAGACTCGGCAAAAATGGATTAGCGCGGCCACTGACGCGTAGTTACAAGGCGGCAGACCTGCTGCGCCGGCCTGAAATTGATTATGCGGCCTTGACTGAAATTATTGGTAAAGGTGAGGGCATCACTGAAAAAGTGGCCGAACAGGTAGAAATTCAGGCGAAATACTCCGGTTACCTCGATCGCCAGCGCGATGAAATAGAAAAAACCAGGCGCCATCAGCTAACGGCCATTCCCAATGTCATTGATTATGCCAAAGTGCGCGGCTTATCGGCAGAGGCACAGCAAAAACTGTCCGATCATCGCCCTGAAACCATCGGCCAGGCGGGTCGTATCGCCGGCATCACCCCCGCGGCCATCTCCTTGTTAATGGTCTATATTAAAAAATCAGCGGGCAGATGAGAGATTGTCGGTTTGCGCGGCATCAGGCCGACCTGTCGCTCTGCCATGTGTCACAGCCCCGACTCGGGGAAGCCTCCGCAGGCCGTGTTAGGCGCCTTTTTGCGGTCATACGCAAGCGATAGCCCGACAAACTATTTCAGCAGCAAAACAGACAAAAGACTAAACTTACGTTTTTTAAAGCACTGAATTCTTCTCTATCACTTAAGGTTGTCACTTGAAAGAACCGCTACGCCAACAGCTGGAATTTGGCCTGAAACAGATGGGGCTGCATTTTTCAGTCGAGCGCCAGCAAAAACTGGTTCACTATATACAGCTTATCGCCCGCTGGAATAAAACATTTAACCTCACTGCTATTCGCGATGTCGAGGAGATGGTCAGTAAGCACCTGCTGGATAGCCTGGCCGTACAGCCTTTTATAGAAGGTTCATTAATATTGGACGTTGGCAGCGGGGCCGGTCTGCCGGGCATTCCTTTTGCGATTACCTCGCCGGACAAGCATTTTGTGCTGATCGACAGTAATGGCAAAAAAACCCGGTTTTTGATGCAGGCAAAGATTGATTTAAAGCTGGACAATGTTGAAGTGGTCAATCAGCGGGTGCAAGATTATCAACCCACTCGCGATGGACATAGGCTATACTTCGACGTAATTACTGCGCGTGCATATGCCGCGAGCGATGATATATTAAGCAGCACCGCGCATTTGCAAAATGAAAACAGCCGTATACTGGTGATGCAGGGCAAGCTCGATGAGCAGATTGATAGTGATCGGTACAGGCTGATTGAATCACATGCGCTTGATGTTTATGGCCTGGATGCAGACAGGCATTTGCTGGAAATAAAGAAGATCTAATTGAATCAACTGATCAAAGATATATGTCAAGAATACTCGCATTAGCTAACCAAAAAGGCGGCGTTGGTAAAACAACGACCAGTGTCAACCTTGCTGCTTCACTGGCGGCAACAAAACGAAATGTTTTGTTAATTGATCTAGATCCGCAGGGCAACGCGACAATGGGCGTTGGTATTGATAAAAACGCCCTGGACGTGACTTTTTGTGATGTCCTGCTCGAAGGCATGGAAGTGCATAAAGCACTGCAGCGCATTGAAAATGTGGGTATCGATTTATTGCCTGCCAATGCTGACATGACCGCAGCAGAAGTCGATTTAATGCGCGCTGACAATGCAGAGCAGCGCCTTAAAAGCTGTCTTGCGCCGATTGTTGATGAATATGACTATATATTAATCGATTGCCCGCCAGCGCTAAGTATGCTGACATTAAATGCACTGGTGGCCGCAGATGGCGTCATCATTCCCATGCAATGTGAATATTATGCACTGGAAGGATTAACCGCACTGATGGATACCATTGAGCAAGTGCGCTCTTCGGTGAACCCCGGTCTTCAGGTTGAAGGACTGCTGCGCACCATGTTTGACACCCGAAACACGCTGGCAAACGATGTTTCAGCGCAGCTAATCGAGCATTTCGGCGATCGCGTCTACCGCACCATCGTGCCGCGTAACGTCCGCCTGGCTGAAGCGCCAAGTTACGGTTTGCCTGCATTGTTATATGAAAGAACATCACGTGGCGCACTGGCCTATTTAGCCCTGGCGGGCGAAATGCTGCGCCGCGAAACACGAAATAATGCAATAACTCTCGCTTAGAAATATTCAGGTTTAAATAATTATGGCGGCAAAGAAAAAAGGTTTGGGTAGGGGTTTAACGGCACTGCTTGGCAACAGTGACGTTGAAGCCATAATGGAGCCTAAAAGTGATGATGAATTGCGTAATATCGATGTCGATTTGATCGAGCGCGGTCCGTGGCAGCCGCGCGAGCATTTTGATGAAGAAACGTTACAGGAACTGGCCGACTCCATTGCCACACAGGGCGTAGTGCAGCCTATCGTGGTTCGTCAAAAAACCAGGGTGGATGGCGTTGACCACTATGAGATCGTTGCTGGTGAGCGCCGCTGGCGCGCGTCACAAAAAGCCGGCCTGACAAAGGTTCCGGCAGTGATTAAAACCTTTGATGACCAGACGGCTGCTGCCGTTTCGCTGATAGAGAATATTCAGCGTGAAAATTTAAATCCGCTGGAAGAATCGACCGCCTTAAAACGTCTGATTGATGAGTTTGAAATGACCCATCAACAGGTTGCCGATACCGTCGCACGCTCGCGCGCTACCGTCAGTAACCTGCTGCGACTACAGGATTTAAATCCAGAAGTTAAAATGTTGCTGGCAATGCGTGACATAGAAATGGGACATGCCCGTGCCTTGCTTGCCATTGATGGTATGGAGCAAAGTCGGGTGGCAAAAGATGTTGCCAAAAGAGGGCTGTCCGTGCGCGAAACAGAAGCGTTGATTCGCAAGATTTCAGCGCCGGCAAAAAAAGCCAAACCAACAACCAAAGATCCGGACGTTATCAAGCTGGAAGACCGCTTAACGGAGTACCTGGGTGCGCAGGTTCATATAAAGCAAAAGGCAAAAGGCAAAGGCTGTCTGGAAATTTCCTATACCAGTTTAGATGTTCTTGAGGGCATTTTAAGTAAAATCGAGTCGTAACGGCACGACGGTTAGTGCTTGTACGGTATCGCCGGTTTGCACTGTGTTAACCCGGCGGCTAAAAACGGATCCGCAGACGCGTAGTGTGCTTTTGCCGCAAGCTGGCATAACAGAAGCATCGGTTTGTTCCAGTATCAGTGTTCGATGATATAGAATCTCTTTATGTTCGCATTGATTCCTTGACGTTTAACAGGGTCCTCTTATATAATTCGCGCGCATTCTAACCCTGTCTAGCAGTGCTGTAGAGGTTAGCTGAGATGCAAAAAAAAATATGCAACAAGACACGCTAGACCCCGGCCAGCAAGCGTTGGCAACAAGGCAAGCGATAAGGTTCATCATAACGCAGTTGCTGGCAAGCATTATTTTGTCTGTGATACTGTTGATTTATGACGCTACAGCGGCTTATTCAGCGCTAACAGGGGGCTTAATTGCCACCGTGGCAAATGCCTGGTTTGCAATTAAGGTTTTTCGCGTTAAATCTGCAAACACGCCTGAAACCCTGTTAACGACATTTTATGTTGGTGAGATATACAAGTTTATATTTACCGGTGCGATGTTTGTTATGGCGTTTGTTGCGATAAAGCCAATCAATGTTGTTGCTTTATTAATGGCCTATTTTTTAATACATATGACGCCTGCGGTGGTGAATGTGTTGAGCAAAGACACATTTGATAACGTAAGAGATAAAGAGAGTTAAATATGGCTGGTGAAGCCTTAACAGCAAGTCAATATATAAAGCATCACTTACAGAATCTTACTTATGGCAAGGTTCCTGAAGGTTATGATCATGCCGGTTCATGGGGTTTCGCGCATTCTGCTGAGGAAGCGAAAGACATGGGTTTCATGGCCATTCATGTTGATACCATGTTCTGGTCTATTATTTTAGGCGTTATATTTCTATTTATTTTTCGTAAAGCAGCAAAATATGCCACCGATGGCGTGCCTGGCAGCCTGCAGAATTTTGTCGAATGGGTGATTGAGTTTATCGACAGCAGTGTTCGCGGTTCCTTTACAGGAAAAAACCCGCTGGTTGCACCGATGGCGTTAACGCTGTTTATCTGGATTTTATTAATGAACCTGATGGACCTGGTGCCCGTTGACTGGTTACCTCAGGTGGCGGGTATTGTTGGCTCCTCGGTATTGGGTATGGATCCGCATCATGTGTTTTTTCGCGTGGTGCCTACAACCGATCCAAACGCAACCTTTGGCATGTCTTTGGCGATATTTGCGTTAATGCTTTTCTACAGCATCAAGATAAAAGGCATTGGCGGTTTCATGGCGGAACTGACTATGCAGCCATTTGAAGCAAAAAGTTTGCCGATAAAAATTATATTTATACCAATTAACTTTTTCCTTGAGTTTGTTGGTTTGATTTCAAAACCCATTTCTTTATCACTGCGTTTATTCGGTAACTTATATGCCGGTGAAATGATCTTTATTTTGATTGCCTTATTATTTAGCAGTGGTATTGGCCTGGGCATTTTTGCCGGAATGTTGCAATGGGCGTGGGCTGTATTCCACATTCTGATTGTTACGTTGCAGGCCTTCATCTTTATGACGCTGGCCGTCGTTTATATGGAAATGGCACATCACGCGCATTAAGACTTGTTTAATTAAAAACAGTCATTTAATAGATACAAATTTAGAAATAAATATACAGATACAAACGAATTTTAACTTTTAACCTTTTTAATATTTAGGAGAATACAATGGAAGCTTCATTGTTATATATCGCAGGTGCAATGCTTTTGGGTTTAGGTGCTCTGGGTGCTGCTGTAGGCATCGGCATTTTAGGTGCACGTTTTCTTGAAGGTATCGCGCGTCAGCCTGAATTGCTGCCAATGTTGCGTACTCAGTTTTTCATTGTAATGGGTCTTGTTGACGCGGTTCCAATGATTGGCGTAGGTATCGCTTTCTACATTCTGTTCGCAGTCATTTAAAACCCGGTTTTAATAACCAGGCGTTTTAAATAGAACATATTTAAGAATTATAGAGAAAGCGGAGTTCATTTATGAACATTAACCTAACCTTGATCGGCCAGTCGATTACATTCGCATTGTTCGTCTGGTTCTGCATGAAGTTTATATGGCCACCTGTTATGGGTGCGCTTGAAGCACGTAGAAAAGAAATAGCTGATGGCCTGGCTGCTGCGGAACGTGGCCAGAATGAACAGGTATTGGCTGAAAAACGCGCTGCTGAACATATTAAAGATGCAAAAGGCCAGGCGTCAGACATTATTACGCAAGCACAGAAACGTGCCAGTGAAATAGTTGAAGAAGCAAAAGGTGATGCCAGGACTGAAGCGGAACGTATTGTTACCGGCGCAAATGCTGAAATTGAGCAGGAAGTTAACCGCGCACGTGAACATCTACGCCATGAAGTCGTCGTTTTAGCGATAGCGGGTGCTGAAAAAGTATTAAAGCGTGAAGTGGATAAAGATGCTCATGCCAGTACTTTGAATGAACTGGCAACGCAACTTTAATCGCGGAATTATTTTATGTCAGATTTCACTACTGCAGCACGACCCTATGCTAATGCCGTTTATGACCTTGCTCATACAGCAGGCGCATTAGATTCATGGAGTGACGCTTTAGCTAATCTTGCGGCGGTTGTCAGCGATGCGCAAATGAGCAAATTGTTAGATGATCCTAAATCAGGCAAGAAGCAGAAAGGCGAGTTGATTATTCAGGTATTAGGCGACAAATTAAACGAGCAGCAACAGAACCTGGTCAAATTAATGGCCGAGAACGCGCGTTTAAAATTAATGCCTGATGTTTTAGCGCAGTTTGAAGTGGCACGTGCAAAAGCAGAAAACAAAGTTGAAGCAGAAGTCATTTCTGCATTCGAGTTATCTGAGAAGCAAACCAGCGAGCTGGTTAATACATTAAAGAACAAACTTGGCTGTGAAGTCACTTTGACCACGACGATTGATGAATCGTTGATTGGCGGAGTGATTATCAAAGCTGGTGACACTATTATAGACGCGTCAATGAAATCGCAGCTAGATTCACTCGCGCTTTCATTAGGACGATAAGAGGCACACAATGCAACTCAATCCATCAGAAATCAGTGAACTGATTAAATCACGAATTGAAAACTTTGATAGCAAAGTAGAAGCTCGTACAGAAGGTACTATTGTTAGTTTAACTGACGGTATTATTCGAATTCATGGTCTGGCCGATGCTATGCAAGGCGAGATGATTGAATTACCCGGCGATACTTTCGCTATGGCCTTGAACCTTGAGCGTGACTCTGTCGGCGCGGTGGTTTTAGGCAGCTACGGCCATTTGAGCGAAGGCGATACGGCTAAATGTACGGGACGTATTTTAGAAGTACCCATTGGCGAAGCAATGTTAGGCCGCGTGGTTGACGCATTAGGTCGGCCAATTGATGGTAAAGGCCCGATAGATGCAAAATTAACTGCACCGATTGAAAAGATTGCACCGGGTGTTATTGAGCGTAAGTCAGTTGACCAGCCGGTGCAAACAGGCTTGAAATCGATTGATGCCATGGTTCCAATTGGCCGAGGCCAACGGGAATTAATTATTGGTGACCGCCAGACCGGTAAAACAGCGGTAGCGATTGATGCCATTATCAATCAGGCAACCACCGGTGTTAAATGTATTTATGTGGCCATCGGCCAAAAAGCTTCAACCGTTGCCAACATTCTTCGCAAACTGGAAGAGCACGGTGCAATGGAACATACAACGATTGTTGCTGCCAGTGCCGCTGAGTCTGCGGCCATGCAATTTATTGCGCCGTACTCTGGTTGTTCTATGGGTGAGTATTTCCGTGACCGCGGCCAGGACGCTTTAATTATTTATGATGATTTAACCAAACAGGCCTGGGCTTATCGTCAGGTGTCTTTGCTGTTACGTCGTCCGCCAGGTCGTGAAGCTTATCCGGGTGATGTTTTCTATTTGCATTCACGTTTATTGGAGCGTGCATCACGGGTCAATGCTGAATATGTTGAAGCGTTCACTAAAGGTGAAGTGAAAGGTAAAACCGGTTCGTTGACGGCTTTGCCAATTATTGAAACCCAGGACGGTGACGTATCTGCATTTGTACCGACCAACGTAATTTCGATTACTGATGGCCAGATCTTCCTGGAGACTGATTTATTCAACTCGGGTATTCGGCCAGCGATTAACGCGGGTCTTTCAGTATCGCGTGTTGGTGGTGCCGCACAAACAACTATTATCAAAAAGTTAGGTGGTGGTGTTCGTTTAGCGCTTGCACAATATCGTGAGCTGGCCGCGTTCGCTCAGTTCGCGTCGGATCTTGATGATGCAACACGTGCACAGTTAGAACTGGGTGAACGTGTAACAGAGTTAATGAAACAGGCACAATACTCCCCCTTATCCGTTGCTGAAATGGCGTTCTCACTATTTGCAGCGAATGAAGGCTTCCTTAACGACGTCGATGTAAAGAAAATTGTTGCTTATGAATCAGCAATGCTTGCACACATGAAGAGCAACCACGCTGATTTAATTGCGCAGATTAATGAGTCTGGTGATTACAATGATGATATTTCTGCCGCAATGAAGTCTGCTTTAGATAACTTTAAAGCTAACGGTGTTTACTAGAGATTAATTATGGCAGGCGCTAAAGAAATACGCACTAAGATCAAAAGTGTACAAAATACACAGAAGATCACCAAAGCAATGGAAATGGTTGCGGCCAGTAAAATGCGTAAAGCACAGGATCGTATGCGTTCATCACGCCCCTATGCAGAAAAAATGCGCAGTGTTTTAAGTCACCTTGCGCAAGCGCATTGTGAATACAAGCACCCTTACCTGCAACACCGTGATGAAGTTAAACGCGTGGGTTACATTGTTATTGCGACTGACCGTGGATTATGCGGTGGTTTAAATACCAACATGTTTAAACGGGCTGTTAGTGAAATGTCGGACTGGCATGATAAGAATGTTGAAATTGATTTATGTACCATCGGTAAAAAATCAGCCACTTTCTTTGCGCGTTTTCAGGGCAATATTATTTCACAGGCCGCTAACCTGGGTGACCAGCCTTCTCATGAAGCGTTGATTGGTACCGTTAAAGTTATGCTGGATGCCTATGATGAAGGCAAGATTGATCGTTTGTTTCTGGTAAGTAATGTGTTTGAAAATACCATGACACAAACGCCAACGATTCAGCAGCTAATTCCTGTCGGCGGCGAAGTTGATACTGAGCTAGATCATCACTGGGATTACATGTATGAGCCAGATACGAAACAGATTATTGACGCATTAATGATGCGCTTTATTGAATCACAGGTTTATAAAAGCGTGGTTGAAAATATTGCCTGCGAAATGTCTGCACGTATGATTGCAATGAAAAGCGCGACAGATAATGCATCCGATATTATTAAAGAATTACAAACGATTTATAACAAAGCAAGACAGGCATCGATTACTCAGGAAATTTCCGAAATTGTTGCCGGCGCAGCGGCCGTCTCTTAAAAATAAATCATTGAGCAAGAATTTAACATTTTAATACATAAGTATTTACGAGGATAACAATCATGAGTACCGGAAACGTAGTAGAGATTATCGGCGCGGTTATTGACGTCGAATTTCCACGGGACTCCATTCCTAAAGTTTATGACGCGCTAAAGCTTGATGAAACAGGTTTAACCATGGAAGTGCAGGCGCAGTTAGGCGATGGCGTTGTGCGTGCAATTGCAATGGGTCCAAGCGAAGGACTGCGTCGTGGTATGGAAGTCAGAAATACTGGTGATGCGATACGTGTTCCTGTCGGCCCTAAAACATTAGGTCGTATTATGGATGTACTGGGTAATCCAATTGATAACCAGGGCGACATTGGCCACGACGATACAATGCCAATTCACCGTAAGCCGCCTGCGTTCGAAGAACAGTCTTCTGCCACAGAGATCCTGGAAACCGGTATTAAAGTAATCGATTTAGTTATGCCGATTTCTAAAGGCGGTAAAATTGGTTTGTTCGGTGGTGCCGGCGTAGGTAAGACCGTAACACTGATGGAGCTGATTCGTAACATCGCGGTAGAGCATTCAGGCTTCTCAGTATTTGCTGGTGTAGGTGAGCGTACTCGCGAAGGTAACGACTTCTATTATGAAATGCAGGAAGGCGGCGTGCTTGATAAGGTTGCACTGGTTTATGGGCAGATGAATGAGCCGCCGGGTAACCGCCTTCGGGTAGCGTTAACGGGCTTGACCATGGCGGAATATTTCCGTGATCAGGGCAGTGACGTATTGATGTTTGTTGACAACATCTACCGTTATACACTTGCTGGAACAGAAGTATCAGCGCTACTTGGTCGTATGCCATCTGCGGTAGGTTACCAGCCTACACTTGCAGAAGAAATGGGCGTGCTACAGGAGCGTATTACCTCAACTAAAACCGGTTCAATTACTTCCTTCCAGGCGGTATACGTACCCGCAGATGATTTGACTGACCCTTCTCCTGCGACAACATTCGCTCATCTGGATGCGACGCTGGTATTGTCTCGCCAGGTTGCTGAGTTAGGCATTTACCCGGCAGTGGATCCACTGGATTCAAGCTCACGTATGCTTGATCCATTAGTGATCGGCGCAGAACATTACGACATTGCCCGTGGCGTACAAGGCCTGTTGCAACGTTATAAAGAATTGAAAGATATTATTGCGATTCTGGGTATGGATGAATTGTCTGATGAAGATAAGCAGGCTGTGGCCCGTGCACGTAAGATTATGCGTTTCTTATCACAGCCTTTCTTCGTTGCTGAAATCTTTACTGGTTCGCCAGGTAAATATGTTTCACTAAAAGATAATCTGGCTGCATTTAAAGCCATTCTTGATGGCGACCATGACGCTTTACCAGAGCAGGCTTTTTACATGGTTGGCGGTATTGAAGAAGCTGTCGAAAAAGCCAAGACACTATAGTAGAAAGAAGAGCAATTGAATATGGCTATGACCATGCATGTGAACATAGTAAGTGCCGTCAACGAAATTTACTCAGGTACCGCGGTACAGGTGTTTGCGCCTGCGGAAATGGGTGAGGTTGGCGTTATGCCACGCCACGCACCGATGTTATCAACGTTAAAGCCCGGCGTGGTTCGGGTTATTTCACAGGAAGGTGAAGAGCTGGATTTTTATGTCAGCGGCGGCATTTTAGAAATTCAACCGCATGTAGTAACCATCCTTTCTGACACTGCATTACGTGCGGCGGATATTGATGAATCGCTAGCACTGGAAGCAAAAGCACGTGCGGAAGCGGCAATGAAGGACAAATCTTCCGAGATGAATTACGCCAGAGCGAAATCTGAACTGATTGAAGCGGTTGCGCAGATTGAAGCACTGAAGAAAATTCGCAGGAAGAAATAATCAGTTGTCTGCTAATTAATCAGCTTATGTCTGAAATAAGCTAAAATAAGGGTCGAGCTATTATAGTTCGGCTTTTTTTTTGTAAAAGATACAATGTACATTGAGACCAAGTAAATGAATTTATCTGTCATTATTTTAGCGGCTGGTGCGGGTACGCGTATGCGTTCTACAAAACCAAAAGTATTGCATAAACTTGCCGGCCTGCCCATGGTTGAGCATGTATATAACACCAGCAAAGCACTTTCTGCTAAACAGATTCAGGTGGTCTATGGTCATGGCGGCGAATTATTAAAACAGCAATGTAACCACTTTAATGTTGAATGGTGTTTGCAGGCAGAGCAGTTAGGTACCGCGCATGCTGTACAACAGGCCAGCCAGAATATTGATAGTGATGATATCGCGCTTGTTTTGTATGCTGACGTGCCATTAATCAAAGCAGAAACGCTGGATAATTTAGTAAAGAATGTCAGTGCCAATAATGTTGCATTGCTTACTGTTCATCTAAACGATGCCGCAGGTTACGGTCGTATCGTTCGTAAAAACGGCAAAGTGATTTCCATCGTTGAGCATAAAGATGCTACTGATGAGATTAAAGCCATACAGGAAGTTAACACAGGAATACTTGCGGTTAGAGCCGGGTATTTGAATGAATGTTTAAATAAAATTGATAATAACAATGCACAGAGTGAGTTTTATTTAACAGATGTCATTGCACTGGCAGTAAATGATGGCAATGAAGTTATTACTGCACAGGCGGACCATAGCTACGAAGTTGAAGGTATTAATGATAGAAAACAACTGGCGCGTCTGGAAAGAATTTATCAACGCGGTATAGCGGATAAATTATTCAGTGAAGGCGTCAGTATTGCCGATCCGAAAAGGTTAGACGTACGCGGTAAATTGAATGTTGGAAGTGACAGTTTTATTGATGTGAACTGTGTCTTTGAAGGAGAAGTAAATATAGGCACAGGTGCCGCTATCGGTGCGGGCTGCATAATAAAAGATAGCAGCATTGCCAGTGACTGTATTATTAAACCTTATTCGGTCATTGAAAATGCCGTCATTGATAAACAGGTAGAAGTCGGCCCCTTCGCCCGCATTCGCCCGGGCACGCATTTATATGAAAATAGCCGTGTAGGAAATTTTGTTGAAATAAAAAACACCTCCCTGGGTGAAAACAGCAAAGCCAGCCACCTTAGCTATTTGGGCGATTCTGAAATAGGTAATAATGTAAATATTGGTGCAGGTACCATTACCTGTAATTATGATGGCGCCAATAAATTTAAAACAGTGATCAAAGATGGCGCTTTTATTGGTTCAGATACGCAGCTGGTGGCACCCGTTACGGTTGGAAAAAATGCGACTATCGGCGCTGGTTCAACCATTACCAAAGACACAGAAGATGAAACATTAACCCTTAGCCGAACGCCCCAAAAGTCAATAAAAGACTGGTCCAGGCCAAAAAAATCTTAATGCAGCCGCTATCTAAAATTCAGGGCGTTTCGCGAAAGCCTTGATATTGTTCACTATTAAGCCTATAGAAAGTGTAATAGACTAATACTTCTATAGCTTCACCCTAAATGCGTCTAAACATAAAATAATTTTAAAAAAGGTATGTTTAGATGAAACACCTCGTTATATTCATAAATACGCTTTTACTATCGTTGATAGCGCTTACCTTTTCGTTAACGCTGCAGGCGGAAGGCAGCATCAATCAAAGCAGTAACGTTTTTAATTTTCAGCAAAAACTCGCGATTAATGGCAATGTTAATGCGCAATACAAGTTAGGTCTTATGTATGAAATTGGTGAAGGCGTAGAAGCAGATATTGAGCAGGCTAAACATTGGTATAAGCTTGCAGCAGAAGTGGGATCGAGCCAGGCAGAACAACGAAATACTTATTTAACAATAAGAGAACACGGTTATGATAAAGCCAAACATGCAGAATGGCTGAACGGCATCAAAAAAGATGCCGGTCAGCGTAAACCTGATGCCGTACTGTTGCTTGGCCAATTGCACCGTCAGGGCATAGGCGTAAAAAAAGATTTAAATAAATCATTAGAACTGCTTAATCTGGTTAACGTTTTAGGTGCGGCCAATGTGGAAAAGGAAATGGCAACCATTCGGTGGCAAATTAAAGCGCAGAAAAAATCTGCGCAGCAAAAGCAAGTTAAGCGGGCACTGGATAATGAAACTCAACTGCAGCAAGTGAGCAAAGACGACTCAGATATACAGCAGGCAGATAATGAAACTCACCTTGAAGCAGCCGTAGATGTTAAGTCAGAAAAAAGAAAAAAGTATGAAGCAGTAATGCAGCAGCTAAGGCAGGAGCAACAGCAAATTGATCAGCAGCAATCTGAAGTGAGCGGTAATGAAATGGCGTCGATTGACGATGAAATATAATTAATTTGTATTA
>CAVYHC010000007.1:0-34423 GCA_963768125.1 uncultured Gammaproteobacteria bacterium | reverse complement strand
TTAAGTCGCAACCGCTACTGGTGCCATTAACATTGGCGGTGAGTAATAAAGAAGCACAGCTGGTTGAAGAGAATGTTGTTGCTTTTGGCGAACTCGGTTTTGAAGTTGACCGCGTCGCAGAGGAGAGTATTAAAATTCGTCAGATACCGGTGGTGTTATCAAACAGTGATGTCGAGACGTTATTACGCGACGTGCTTTCCGATTTTTTGACGCACGGCAGCAGTTCACGAATAGAACAGGAAATTAACGAAATTCTCTCCACCATGGCCTGTCATGGTTCAATTCGCGCAAATCGCAAGTTAAGTATTGAAGAAATGAATGCATTATTGCGTGATATGGAAATAACCGAGCGCAGCGGGCAGTGTAATCACGGCCGTCCGACATGGATACAGCTGAGCATTGCTGAGCTTGATAAACTCTTTATGCGTGGCCGCTAGTTTACATTGAGTTGTCATGAGAAAAGAGTATCTGCCGCAAAGGACGCGAAAAGCGCGATGAAAAATTGTTTGGATGTTTTTACAGTCGCTAATGTGTTTAAGTCTAGAAATGATCTGCTCAATAACGCCCTTGGAAACAAAAATATTTTATCCGCGAATAACGCAAAAGACGCGAAAAAAATAATAAATGTTTTAAACACCTGTAGGCCTGCATAAGGTACGTTGCAGGCAGTACCTTACAAAACGCCGTGAACAACAATGTCTTATCACGGCCTACTAATAGTTGTTTTTTCGCGTCTTTTGCGTTATTCGCGGACTAATGCTTTTTTAATACTGCCAGATCAAGTTTGAGCTATTACAGCTAATGAATTATTTGTTCACTTTGCATGCTTTGCGGCGAAATAATTTAGTGATGACTATGGAAAATGAATGATTTAATTATCCAGCCTGGGGAAGCCAGCGACTCGCCCATCGCTATTTTTATCATGGGGCCGACCGCCACCGGTAAAACCGATCTGGCCATTTCTCTTTATAAAGAACTGGCATCGGACCTCATCAGTGTGGATTCGGCATTGGTCTATCGCGGCATGGACATTGGAACCGCTAAACCCGATGCGCAGACGCTGTCTATTGCGCCGCATGCACTGATCGATATTATTGATCCTGCCGAGGTTTATTCAGCCGGGCAATTTCGTGATGATGCCTTGAAGCTGATGTTACAAAGTGTCAGCAATCAGCAGACGCCAATCCTGGTCGGCGGTACCATGCTGTATTTTAATGCCCTGCAAAAAGGCCTGGCGAATATGCCGGAAGTTGACAGTGCTGTTAAACAGGCCATCGAGCTTGAGGCACAAACCAGGGGTATTCAGGCGATGCATAATCGCTTGCGTGAGGTCGATCCAGTGTCGGCTGAACGTATACACCCTAATGATCCACAGCGCATTAAAAGAGCGCTGGAGCTATACGATTTTACCGGTAGAACGCTAACGGAGTACTGGCATGAGCAAGCGCATAATGGTCTTGTCGAGGCGTTTGCGTATCGACGAATAAAGATAGCATTAATGCCGGATGACCGTGTCGAACTGCGTAAACGCATAAGCCAGCGTTTCGATATGATGCTGCAGCAGGGATTTATTGAAGAAGTCGAAGCATTGTTTAAACGCGGCGACCTGCATGCGAAAATGCCATCGATTCGGGCGGTGGGTTACCGGCAGGTGTGGTCATATCTCAATGCTGAATATGGTTACGAAGAAATGCGAGAAAAAGCCATTATCGCAACCGCGCAGTTAGCAAAACACCAGATGACCTGGCTGCGAAAGGAGAAAGACTGTAATTTTATTGATCCAAATACATTAAATACAGCGAAAGTACTGAAAAACCTCAAATTTTTACTATGATAAAGGGGCGGCGACCCATAACTGTTTAATTGGGTCGACTGAGCTTGATGCCGGACTCGTCTCTGGGCTATGATTGGTTTGAATCTGAAACGAATTCGTGAGTAGCTAGGTCAATAACCTCAAATAAAAACAATAACGAGGAATTAATTATGTCTAAAGGGCATCACTTACAAGACCCTTATTTGAATGCACTAAGAAGGGAGAGAGTGCCCGTTGCTATCTTTTTAGTTAATGGCATTAAATTGCAGGGGCAAATCGAATCATTTGACCAGTTTGCGGTACTGTTGAAAAACACCGTGACACAAATGGTTTATAAGCATGCCATTTCGACAGTGGTGCCATCACGCCAGATTAAATGGAATGATGAAAGTGATGCTGACAGTGACGGTAACAGTGATAATTGAGTATAATTAAGCAACGATAGGAAATGGTCGCTATAAGTGGCCATTTTTTTTGCCTGCAGGGAAAGCAAGGATCGTTGCAGACCATCTGTTTGCATGTCTACCCCCCCTGGCGGTAAAGCTAATATCGACAGAGCGTCCGTAAGTACCATTCCAAAAATGGAACCGGTAGCGTCGAGTCGCGAACAGAGGCCAGGCAATGGTTGAGTAGCTAAGCTTTGTCTAAAGTTTTAGTGTAGGGTGCGCCATGCGCACCTTGTATTTCGTTTGTGCTGTGTAATATGTTGCCTGCGGCGTAGCCAGCAGCTCTATCAAACTTAAAGTAAATTATTAAAATAATTTACTTTAAGTTTTAACTATAACTATTTGATTAATATAATTAATGTTAGATATTGAACGCGTAGAAGGCGGTAATCGCGCTATTCTGGTCCACATGGATATATACGATGAAAAGCATCGTGAAAACTTATCTGAATTTAAAGAGCTGGTGTTATCTTCAGGTGCCGATATTATGGAGATCGTCACCACCAGCCGGCAACGGGCAGACCCCAAATACTTTATCGGTAGCGGTAAGGCAAAAGAAATTGCTGAGCTGGTGAAACTGCACGATGCGGATCTGGTGCTTTTCAACCATGCACTGGCCGCTTCGCAAGAGCGTAACCTTGAAGAGCTAATCGAGTGTCGTGTTTTAGATCGTACCGGATTAATTCTGGATATCTTTGCGCAACGGGCACGTTCATTTGAAGGCAAGCTACAGGTCGAGCTGGCGCAGCTTAAACATCTCTCCACCCGGCTGGTTCGTGGCTGGACTCACCTTGAGCGACAAAAAGGCGGTATTGGATTGCGTGGTCCTGGCGAAACACAGCTGGAAACCGACCGTCGATTGCTGAATGTTCGTATCAAGCAAATTAATAAACGACTGCAGAAGGTTCAAAAGCAACGTGAACAGGGCAGGCAGTCACGCCAAAAAGCGGAAATCGCCACGGTATCGTTAGTCGGTTATACCAATGCGGGTAAATCCAGCCTGTTCAATATGTTGGCGGAAGATAATGTCTATGTCCAGGACCAGCTTTTCGCCACACTGGACCCCACATTACGCCGTCTCGATCTGAGTAAAGATGTTTCAGTGATTCTGGCTGATACCGTTGGTTTTATCCGTCACCTGCCGCATGATCTGGTTACCGCCTTCCGCTCAACATTGCTGGAAACGACCGAAGCGCAGTTATTGTTGCATGTCATTGACTCGGCCGATGAAAACCGTGATGCCAATATTGAGGAAGTGGATAAAGTACTGACACAAATTGATGCCAAAAAAGTCCCTTGTATTCATGTAATGAATAAAGTGGATTTAACGGGCGTTAAACCCAGAGTGGATTTCGCTGATGACGGCAGCGTGAAACGTATCTGGCTTTCATCGCTATCCGGTGAAGGTATCGATTTACTCAAACAAACGCTGATTGACTTGTTCAGAGAGCAGATGGTGGAAGGTCAATTGTCGTTATCACCGGCAGATGCTCGCCTCAGAGCCAAACTGTTCGAAATTGGTGCGATACGCCATGAAACGATAGACGAAGAAGGGCAGTTTTTACTGCAAATTAGCATATCACGACGTGATTTAGAGCAGTTTGAATCCCGCGAGAAGATCTCTCTGCAATCGATGTTGTTATAAGAACACTTAAAAGCCTTTTACCACAGACGCCGGCAAGGATGCTGGTGGTAGAGCAACGCATGGAGCAGTTGCCGAGACACAGAGAGCACAGAGAAAAATCTTTTAATATTTGTTTGTGCTACGCACAAAAAAAATAAAACCTCTGTGCCTCTGTGCCTCCGTGGTAAAAAGCTTTTAATGCAGAAATATTCAGGTAGAATGTCGCGCTTGTAGCAATGTTTTATCTTTACTGGTGTCACAGATTTACTCACTTATAATTTAAATGCGAATTTTGGAAATTGAATATGCGAAAGCAAGACAATCATAAGCACGATATGGCCTGGAATGAACCCGGTGGTAATAAGGACGGCAATGGCGGTAAGGACCCCTGGAGTAATAATCGTGGAAATCGTGGCAATCAGGGACCGCCTGACCTGGATGAAGTCTTTAAGAACCTGCAGAAAAAATTCGGCAGTCTGTTTGGTGGTAAAGGCGGGCGTTCCGGTGGCGGCGGCTCGGGTACGGGTATCACAGGTGGTGGAATTGGCATTGGACTGATCATTGCCATTTTGCTTGTCTTCTGGATAGCAACTGGCTTTTACAAAATTGAAGAAGCTGAGCGCGGCGTCGTGTTACGTTTTGGTGAACATGTCGACACCACGCAAAGAGGCTTGCACTGGCATTTGCCAATCCCTATAGAGAGTGTTGAAAAGGTTGATGTAACCAAGGTTTACACTATTCCCATCAACTCAACCATGTTAACGCAGGATGAGAATATCGTCGATATTCACGGCACGGTTCAGTATCAGATTGATGATGCGAAAAAATATTTATTTAATGTAAGACAGCCTGAAATTTCGCTGGCACAGATCACTGAAAGCGCGTTACGTGAAAGTATTGGCCGCAGCAAAATGGATTATGTTATTACCGAAGGCCGTGGTGAAATTGCGATACAGGTACGAGGTATTATTCAGGAAATAGTCAATAACTACAAAACAGGTTTAAACATTTTTAAAGTAAACATACAAAGTGCTAAACCGCCTGAAGCGGTAAAAGATGCGTTTGATGATGTAACGCAGGCGCGTGAGGATGAAGAGCGTTTCAAAAACGAAGCGGAAGCTTACCGAAATGAAGTGCTGCCAAAAGCACGCGGTGCTTCAGCGCGTTTGCGTGAAGAAGCCGAAGCTTACAAAAATGAAGTGATCGCCAGGGCGGAAGGTGAAGCCGAGCGTTTTAACCAGTTATTGAAAGAATATAAAAAAGCGCCAGAGGTTACGCGTGAGCGTTTGTATCTGGACATGATGGAATCTGTGCTTAGTAAAAGCTCTAAAATAATGGTTGATGTAGAAGGTGGCAATAATCTGTTGTATCTGCCGCTGGATAAATTAATGGATCGCAAGGATACCACTGATGAGGCGACTCAGCTGAAAGCGGCGGCAGATATCTTAAAAGATATTCGGAAGAGTGGCACCAATCAACAAAATCAGCGTAGCAATTTAGATAGTCTGCGCACCAGAGGAGTACGATAATGATAGCTAACAGTTTAAAAATTATTGTACCTTTACTTGCCTTACTGTTATGGGCGTCTTTATTTACCGTTGATGAGCGCCAGGAAGCAATCTTGTTCCAGTTCGGTGAAATCATTGAAGCTGACTATGAACCGGGGGTACATTTTAAAATCCCATTTATTAACAATGTTAGAAAATTTGATAATCGAATTTTAACGATTGACCAGAAACCTGAACGTTTTCTGACACAGGAGAAAAAAGACCTGATTGTTGACTCTTATGTTAAATGGCGCATTACTGATGTGGTCCAATATTTTAAAACCACGCAAGGTGATGAGCTCACGGCAGGGCGATTATTATATGAAAATATTAATAATGGTCTGCGTGATGAATTTGGTAAACGCAGCATTCAGGAAATTATCTCTGGTGATCGCGCACAAATCATGGATTTGATGACACAGCAAGCATCAAAACGTGCAAAATCACTGGGCATAGAAGTTGTCGATGTTCGTGTCAAGAAAGTGGATTATCCTGACCGTGTCAGTAATTCGGTTTACCAGCGTATGCGCGCTGAACGTGAACGTGAAGCACGTGATTTTCGTTCTAAAGGTCATGAAGCTTCAGAACGTATACAGGCAGACGCTGATCGCCAAAGCAGCATTTTATTGGCAGAAGCTTACCGTGATTCAGAAATCGCTCGTGGTGAAGGTGATGCCAGCGCAACAGAAACATACGCCAAAGCATTTAATAAGGATAAAGAGTTTTATAAGTTCTATCGTAGCTTAACGGCTTACACGAATAACTTTTCCAGTGCGAGTGATGTGATATTGCTGCAACCGGACTCTGATTATTTCCGTTATTTTAAAGATCCGACAGGTAAAAAAAGTAAATAATGTGGGACAGTATTCTTCCTGCACTGGCACTTGTGCTGGTAATAGAAGGCATGTTGCCATTTTTAAGCCCAAAAGGCTGGCGTGATGCGATGTCACAGGCCGCCCAGTTACCGGATAATATTTTGCGAGGCATGGGTTTTGCCAGCATGATGATAGGCGTAATAATCCTGTACCTGATTCATTAATAGAATAATTATGACAACAAAACAGCACTGGATATTACCGGAAGGTATGGATGAGGTTCTGCCTGAGCAGGCGGCAAGGTTCGAAACAATACGCCGTTTATTGCTTGATTTGTATGCTAGCTGGGGATATGAGCTGGTCATGCCGCCAACGATTGATTTTATTGAATCACTGTTAACCGGCACGGGTCATGACCTGGATTTGCAAACCTTTAAACTGGTTGACCAGTTATCGGGAAGAACCCTGGGTATTCGCGCGGACATGACACCACAGGTTGCACGAATTGATGCCAATCAGTTACACAGTGATGCCGCAACACGTTTATGTTATATCGGTACGGTTTTACGTACCCGCCCGGAAAGTATCGGTGACAGTCGCAGCCCTATACAGGTAGGTGCAGAGTTATACGGCCATGCCGGTGTGGAATCCGAAGTTGAAATTATCGGTTTGATGCTAGCATACATTTTCCGCCCTGGAAATTGAAAACATTTACCTGGATTTAGGCAATGTCGATATTTATCGCGGTTTGGCAAAACAGGCGGGATTATCGATGGAAGTCGAAAGCCAGCTGTTTGATATGTTGCAACGTAAAGCGGTCACTGAAATTAATGAGCTGTTAGATTCTCTGGATATTGATGCCGATGCTAAAGCGATGTTATCAGGGCTGTCATCACTTAACGGCGATAAATCGGTTTTTGTAACAGCAAGGAAACTGTTAGCCAGGGCAGATGAATCGGTACAACAGGCAATCGATTACCTTGAAAAAACCGCTGAACTCATGTGGCAGCGTTTTGGTGACATCAAGGTGCATTTTGACTTATCAGAGCTGCATGGTTATCACTACAAAACCGGCGTAGTATTTGCCGCCTTCATACCGCAACTGGGTCAGGCAATTGCACGTGGTGGCCGTTATGATGATATCGGAAAAGTCTTTGGCCGTGCCAGGGCTGCAACCGGCTTCAGTACGGATTTAAAAGTGTTGAGTCAGCTCTCACAAAAACAGTTTGCCAGACCTGAAAAAATATTTGCCCCAGTGGCGGATGATGCGGCGCTAAAAGAGGTCATTGCTGATTTACGGGCGCAAGGAAAAATTGTTATTGAACAACTGCCCGGCCAGCCGTCAGATGGCAGCTTAATGGGATGTAATACAAGTTTATCTTTGGTTGATGGCCAATGGCTAGTTAGCAACTAATTTTATTTTCTGCTAATAAACGCAAATAAACACTTATGCCAGAGTTTTTATTTGCGTTTATTTGCGTATATTAGCGGATGATTTTTCTTTCTTCGCCTGTAAATACAAAAGCAAAGAACTTATTTATACAAAAAATTATAAGGTTTAACCATGTCAAAAAATGTAGTTGTACTCGGAAGCCAGTGGGGCGATGAAGGTAAAGGTAAAATTGTTGATCTGTTAACCGATCGCGCTGCGGCTGTTGTTCGTTTTCAGGGTGGCCACAATGCAGGCCATACACTGGTTATCGGCGATGAAAAAACCGTTTTACATTTAATTCCGTCTGGCATCTTGCGTGAGAACGTGACCTGTCTGATTGGTAATGGCGTAGTGTTATCGCCCGATGCATTATTTAAAGAACTGGCTGAGTTAGAAGCGCGTGGTATTCCGGCCAGTGGCCGCATCGGTATTTCTGAAGCCTGTCCTTTAATTCTTCCTTATCATATTGCCCTGGATCAGGCGCGTGAAATCGCACGCGGCAAAGAAGCCATTGGTACCACTGGACGAGGCATAGGCCCGTGTTATGAAGATAAGGTATCACGTCGTGGTATTCGACTGGCTGATTTGAAAGACCTGGAAAAATTCAAGGAAAAACTCGCTGGCGTAATGGAGTACCACAACTTCACCCTTAAAAACTATTTCAAGCAGGACGAAGTCGATTACCAGACGGTACTTGATGGCGTGCTCTCTTACCGTGACAAACTGTTATCACTGATTGCTGACGTGCCCGGTTTGATAGCGGGTTACCGTGAACAGGGTAAAAGTATTATGTTCGAAGGTGCACAGGGCACATTACTGGACATCGATCAGGGTACCTATCCGTTTGTTACCTCTTCTAATACAACCGCTGGCGGTGCCTGTACCGGTAGCGGCATTGGCCCTAAAGATTTAGATTACATTCTGGGTATCACCAAGGCCTATACCACGCGTGTTGGTGCGGGCCCTTTCCCGACAGAACTGTTTGATGATAATGAAAATGATCCAGGTATCGGTCAGCATCTGGCATCCGTTGGCCGTGAAGTGGGTGCAACCACTGGCCGTGACCGCCGCTGTGGCTGGTTTGACGCCGTTGCTTTACGCCGTGCTGCGCAGATAAACAGTCTCACCGGTTTATGTATTACCAAGTTAGACGTACTGGATGGACTGGAAACGATAAGAATGTGTGCCAGTTACAATTACCAGGGTGAAAACCTGCACATGCCGCCTTTAGGCGCGGATGCGATTGAGTTATGTGAACCGGTGTATGAATCTATGCCAGGATGGACAGAATCAACAGTCGGTGTCAAAAAGCTGGATGACCTGCCAGAAAACGCCAGAAATTATCTGCAACACCTGGAAGAGATGGTTGGTGTGCCGGTGCACATTGTTTCAACCGGCCCCGAGCGCGATGAGACTATCATCCTGAAGCACCCCTTCGACTAATTCTGCCGTTACCTGTTATCTGGTATCGGGCTCTTCAGATAGCGTCATCGCCAGCACGTGGCGAGATGACATGCTCTCGACTTTCCTGTTATTAATACGCGTTTTGGCAGTCAATAAGCCGCAGTGACATTAAAAACGGGGTTTAGCTGTGTAGTCGCTGAGCTCTGTCATGTGTTTTGTGTATAACGAAAATTGTAAATATCCAGCAGGTGGTTATTTAAATTTGGTTGATTAGAGCGGCAATAACAACTATCCTTAATCTATGCTTATCTGTCGCCACAGGCTAATTCACTACGTGCTCATCGTTTTGCTGATGGTTGCGCCCGTTCCGGGTGCTGTTGCCATGCAGCAGGCACATTGTGATATGGATGATATGACGATGTCATCATCCAGTGATACGCTTATGCCGTCACATGATATGGCTGCCATGCTGTCACCGGATGCAGCACAAACAGATACCATGGGGCAGGAAAATCACCAGTGCTGTTGTTGTGATGGCGCCGATTGTGCCGGCAACTGTGATATGGGCATGACTGTTCCCCTGCTTATGCAGGCATCATCTTACCAGTCCGTTTTTAAGCATGGCTCTGATTCAATAAGCATTTCTGAAAATATCCTGGTTAGAGCATTAACACCACCCTCGCGGCCACCGGCGAATCTTCATCATTAATAAATAAACGTTTTACCCTGGTTTTATCAACGGCTTTATACCGTTATATTACTGTTTATTATTATGGAGATGGCCATGTGTCATTCAGTTTCAAAAAAGATAATACAATTATTCAGTCTCGTGTTTTGTGCACTGCTGTTATCTGTTCCTGAGGTTCAGGCATTGAACCTGAAACAGGCAGAGCAGCTTGCCATACAGGCAGATCCGATGGTGGAAAACTTTAGAGCAAGCTCACGCTCTTTAGTTGATGCCTCAGTGGCCGACAACACCTTGCCTGATCCCAAACTGCGTTTAGCTGCGCTCAATGTACCTGTTGATAGCTTTGATCTTGAACAGGAACAGATGACGCAGCTAAAAATCGGCGTGCAACAAAATTTCCCGCGTGGTAATTCGCTTGCCTTAAAACAACAGCAATCGCAGTTTTTATCAAAGTCGGCGCTGGCCATGGCGGATGATGCCACATTAAAAATTGTGCGCGATGTTCGTGAAACCTATTTAAATTTATATTACGAAATTTCTGCTTACCAGATCATTCGTGAATCAAGAAAACTATTTTCCGAGCTGGTGAAAATCACTGAATCGAATTATGCGGCGGGCCGTGTGAATCAACAGGATGTGGTGTTGGCCGGCCTGGAATTATCACGGCTTGATGACCGCTCAACGAAAATTCAGGCGAAAGAAGAAGCTTATCGCGCGAAACTGGCGCAATGGATTGGTGACATTGCATGGCAGAGTATCAGTATGGATTTCCCTGTTTTACCTAGCGTTCCGCAACAGCTTGAGCTGAATGAGATTATTCCTTTGCACCCATTAATTCGTGCTGAAAGTGCCAAGGTTAATGCCAATAAGCAATTGACCGAAATGGCGCGGCAGGAATATAAACCTGGCTGGAGCTTATTAGTCGACTATGGTTTTCGTTCCGGCAATAACCCCGATGGCACAGAACGGGCCGACTTTGCAAGCGCATTAGTTAGTCTCGATATTCCTTTATTTACCGGTAAACGCCAGGATAAAATGGTTTCATCGAATGAGCAAAAAATTGTTGCTGCACGTTATTCTAAAGATGACAAATTGCGCACATTAAAACAGCTGTATGAAAAAAATCAGCATGCCTGGCAACGTTTGGGTGAGCGTGAACAGATATATAAAAACAGTTTGCTTACCGCTGCAAAAAACAATTCACAAGCTTCATTAAAAGCCTATCAAAGTGGCGTTTCAGAATTTAATACGTTGATGCGCGCAAAAATTACGGAACTCGATGTCCGCCTTGAAGACTTGCGTGTCCGTGTTGATCGCTTAGTCGCACAAGCACATCTGCTCTATATAATTGGCGATGCAGGTGGCGATATGATCGGCGATTCAAGTGTTGATTCAAACGTTTATTCAAACGCAGGAGCCAGATAATGAAAATAAATAATACAACGGCTTTGATTGTTATGGTTTTGCAATCGGTTTATTTGTCTTTTGGGCTTTCTGCATCGGCAATAGCCGAAGAAGAAAATGAAGTTTTGTACTGGGTGGCACCGATGGATCCGAATTACCGCCGTGATAAACCGGGGAAATCGCCAATGGGCATGGATTTGATCCCTTATTATGCCGCTGAAGATTCCGCTGACGGCACGGTGAGCATTTCACCCGCTGTGGTACAAAATCTTGGTGTAAGAACGGCTGAAGCAGAATTAACGCAACTTTGGCGTGGCATCGATACGGTTGGTTATGTCGATTACGATGAATCAAAAGTCAGTCATATTCATTTGCGTACTGAAGGCTGGATTGAAAATCTGGCCGTTGAATCAGAAGGTGAAAGGATTAAAAAAGGCGACTTTCTTTTTAAAGTTTATTCACCCAGGTTAGTCAATGCACAGGAAGAACTGGTTACCGCGTTGTCCTCTTCTAATAAAGGACTGATACGCGCATCTAAACAACGACTGTCTGCTTTAGGTATTTCAAGTTCACAGATTGAGGCACTGCAAAAAAATAAAAAAGTTAAGCAGCAGATTTCTATTTATGCACCGCAGGATGGCGTGGTTTCTGAGCTGCCTGTGCGTGAAGGCATGTTTGTGAAACCATCAATGAAAGTGATGACCCTGGGTGACTTATCCAGTGTCTGGTTGCTGGCCGAAGTGTTTGAGCGACAGGCTGAGTGGGTTGAAGTCGGTCAGGATACCGAGGTGAGCTTGTCTTATCTTCCCGGTAAAACGTGGTCAGGTAAGGTTGAATATATTTATCCCAGTCTTGACCCTAAAACACGGACATTGAAAGTGCGTTTACGTTTTGATAATCCCGGCGAAAGGCTTAAACCCAATATGTATGCCAATGTGAAGATATTTGGTGGGGCGACAGAAAACACGATTGTTATTCCGCTTGAAGGTTTGATCCGTACCGGACGCGAACAGCGGGTTATTGTTGCGCTCGGTGAAGGTAAATTTGCAGCGCGTCATGTGACATCGGGCATCGAGAGCGGTAACTATGTCGAGATTCTTGAAGGCATCAAGGAAGGCGAAAGCATTGTTATATCTGGCCAGTTTCTCATTGATTCTGAAGCCAGCATGCGCAGCAGTATCGTTCGTATGACAGATAAAACCATGAATAATGAGGCTGTAAACAGCAGGCAGCCATAGTCATGATCGAAAAAATTATAAACTGGTCGATCGACAACCGTTTTATGGTGCTGATGCTGACCGTTATTGTGGTCGGTTTTGGTCTTTATGCAGTCAAGCAAACACCGCTGGATGCCTTGCCGGACTTATCTGATGTACAGGTCATCATTAAAACCTCCTATCCCGGTCAGTCACCCCAGGTGGTTGAAGACCAGGTAACCTATCCATTGACCACTGCCATGTTGTCCGTGCCTAAAGCCAGTAATGTGCGTGGTTATTCTTTTTTCGGCGACTCCTACGTTTACGTTATTTTTGAAGACGGTACCGATTTGTACTGGGCGCGTTCGCGTGTACTGGAATATCTGAGCCAGGCCTCGAGTAAACTGCCAGCGGATGCGCGTCCTGAATTAGGCCCGGATGCTACCGGCGTTGGCTGGGTCTATGAATATGCACTGGTTGACCGCAGTGGTCAGCATGACCTGTCACAGCTGCGCAGTATGCAGGACTGGTTTTTAAAAATCGAACTGCAGACAGTGCCCGGTGTTTCCGAAGTGGCCACCATTGGCGGCATGATTAAGCAATATCAGGTGGTACTTGATCCTGACAGTTTGCGTGCGTACGACCTGCCGTTATCAACAATAAGAAAAGCCATTGAGCGCGGCAACCAGGAGACCGGTGGTTCCGTGATAGAAATGTCTGAAGCGGAGTATATGGTTCGCGCTACCGGTTATATTGATGAACTGGATGATTTGCGACACATTCCACTGGGTGTCAATGAACAGGGTACACCCATCCTGTTAAAAGATGTCGCGCAAATACGGCTGGGTCCCCAGCTGCGCCGCGGTATCGCTGAACTGGATGGTGAAGGCGAGGTTGTGGGCGGTATTGTTGTTATGCGTTTTGGCGAAAATGCATTGACCACCATTAGTGCAGCTAAAGCCAAACTGGAAGAACTTGCCCGCAGTTTGCCGGAAGGGGTTGAGATTATAGAGACCTATGATCGTTCAGCGTTGATTAATCGTGCAGTCGATAATTTGAAAACTACACTGATCGAAGAGTTTATTATTGTTGCACTGGTCTGCGCCGTTTTTCTTTTTCACCTGCGCTCTGCACTGGTAATCGTGTTGTCCTTGCCAGTCGGTATTTTTGTTGCTTTTATCGTCATGCAGCACATGGCTATCAATGCCAATATCATGTCGCTGGGTGGCATCGCCATTGCCATCGGCGCCATGGTTGATGCTGCCATTGTTATGATAGAAAACATGCACAAACACATGGAGCGTACTGGCATTACGGATGAGAATCGCTGGCAGCTTGTGCGTAAAGCGACCATGGAAGTCGGGCCGCCGCTGTTCTTTTCATTATTAATTATTACCCTGAGCTTTCTGCCGGTATTCACCCTGGAGGCGCAGGAGGGGCGCATGTTTGCCCCGCTGGCGTACACTAAAACTTTTGCCATGGCAGGGGCAGCGTTTTTATCAATCACACTGGTACCCGTGCTGATGGGCTATTTTATTCGTGGCCATGTCACGCCCGAATATAAAAACCCGATTAACCGCGTGTTAATCGCAAGTTATCGGCCTTTTATTAAACTGGTTTTGCACAGACCAAAAACGGTTTTGACAGTAACGCTATTGCTGGTTGTTATAGCTTTTTGGCCGCTCAGTCAACTGGGTTCAGAATTTATGCCAGATCTTGATGAGGGTGACCTGTTGTATATGCCCAGCACTTTTCCTGCCGTTTCCATTGGCAAAGCCCAGGAACTACTGCAGCAAACAGACAAACTGATTAAAACAGTACCTGAAGTTAAACGTGTTTTCGGTAAAGTGGGTCGTGCTGAAACTGCCACCGACCCGGCACCTTTAACCATGATAGAAACCACCATTCTGCTGAAACCGCAACATCAGTGGCGACCGGGTATGACCATGGCCAGGCTCAAAAAAGAGCTGAATGATCTCATTCAGTTTCCAGGACTGACCAACGCCTGGGTGATGCCGATTAAAAATCGTATTGATATGCTGGCCACTGGCATTAAAACCCCGGTGGGCATAAAAGTTGCCGGGCCAGACCTGGCTGAGATTCAGAAAATTGGTCAGCAGATTGAAAAAGTTCTTAATGATATTCCTGGTACGGTATCGGTTTATTCAGAACGTGTTGCCGGCGGCCGTTATGTCACGGTTGATATTAAACGCCGTGAAGCCGCGCGCTTTGCGCTGAATATTGCTGATATACAGGAAGTGGTAAAAACTGCCTTAGGTGGCATGCGTGTCGGCATGTCGGTAGAAGGTCTGGAGCGTTACCCGATTAATGTGCGCTATCCGCGTGATGTGCGCGACTCACTGGAAAAGTTGCGTAACCTGCCCGTGGTTACGCCTGCAGGTGCGCGTATTCCTCTGGCAGAGGTGGCGGACATTCGTATCGATGATGGACCGGGCATGATTAAAACTGAAAACGCCAGGCTTAATGGCTGGATATATATTGATATCGACGGCCGTGATCTGGGGTCTTATGTGCAACACGCACAACAGGTGGTAACGGACAAAATAAAACTGCCGCCGGGTTATTCCATTTCCTGGTCTGGTCAGTATGAGTTTATGGTGCGCGCGATTGAGCGTCTGACGACGGTGGTACCGATAACACTGGTCATCATCATTCTGCTGTTATATTTAAATTTCCGTAACCTGACTGAAGTCGCGATTATTATGGGAACGTTACCGTTGGCCCTGGTCGGTGGATTCTGGCTGCTGTATTTGCTGGATTACAATATGTCCGTTGCGGTCGGTGTTGGTTTCATTGCTTTATCGGGTGTCGCCGTTGAGATTGGCGTGGTGATGCTGGTTTATCTGAACCAGGCTTTAAAACAACACAAAACTGCCGCCGATAAAGCAGGCGTCGCGCTGACAGTCGCTGACGTGCGTTCCGCGGTGAGTGATGGCGCCTTGTTAAGAGTGCGCCCCATCATGATGACAGTGGCCGCTATCATTGCCGGTTTATTGCCGATTATGCTGGGCAGCGGAACCGGTTCTGAAGTAATGCGGCGTATCGCTGCACCGATGGTTGGTGGTATGGTGAGTGCAACCGTATTGACACTGATCGTTATACCGGCGGTGTTTCTGCTGTGGAAGAGTCATGGTTTGAAAAAAGAATAATGTGTGAAAACAGGGTCTATCTATAGAGACTAGTGATATGCCAGCTAAAATTGAAAATACAGATGAGCGTGGTTTAACTGATCCTGTTTGCGGTATGACCGTCACTGAAAAAAGTGAGTTTCATTGTAAACTCAACGATAAGGATTTTTATTTTTGCAGCAGCGGCTGTGTCAGTAAATTTGAAAATAATCCCGATAAATATTTAAAGCCGAAAGCAGACCCGAAAGCAATAGATAGCTCGTCTTGTTCTGATAATTCATGCGCTATCGGCAGAGAAATTTATACCTGCCCGATGCATCCAGACGTTGAACAGCAGGGGGCGGGTTCTTGCCCGAAGTGCGGCATGGCACTGGAAGCTAAAGGTTTGCCGGTGCTGGACACTAACGTTGAATATACCTGCCCGATGCATCCAGCGATTGTGCAGGATCATCCGGGCAGCTGTCCGAAATGCGGCATGGCACTGGAGCCAAAAACCGTGACCCGGGAAGAAAAAAATGAAGAACTGCTCGATATGACACGGCGCTTCTGGGTCAGCGCGGTGCTTGCGCTACCGGTTTTCTTGCTTGCCATGATTGCCGATATGGCACCGGCACTACTGCCAGAGGCGCTGTCGATGCACAGTGTGTTATGGCTCGAGTTCGTACTGGCAACGCCGGTGGTTATCTGGGGCGGCTGGCCGTTTTATCAGCGGGCATGGCAATCGCTGGTTAGCTGGAACCTGAACATGTTTAGCTTGATCGCTCTCGGTGTTTCCGTGGCATGGATTTACAGTACGGTCGCCTTGCTCGTGCCAGCAATATTTCCAGCGAAGATGCAAATGCATGATGGACTGGTTGCTGTTTATTTCGAAGCGGCGGCGGTGATAACGGTACTGGTATTGTTAGGGCAGGTGCTGGAGTTGCGTGCACGTAGCCAGACCAATGCGGCGATAAAATTATTACTCGGCCTGGCACCGAATAGCGCGCGTATCGTTCGCGATGACGGCGGTGAAGATGACATTCCTCTACAACAGGTTGTTGTCGGTGATGTGCTGCGCGTCAGGCCGGGTGAAAAAATACCGGTTGATGGCAGGGTGACAGAAGGTAATAGTTCAGTCGATGAATCCATGGTGAGCGGCGAGCCTGTGCCCATCGAAAAAAATCCAGGCGACGCTGTTATTGGTGCAACCATAAATGGCAGCGGCAGTTTGTTAATGCGCGCGCAGAGAGTGGGTGCCGATACACTGCTCGCACAGATAGTCAACATGGTCAGTGAAGCGCAGCGTTCACGTGCACCGATACAGAAACTGGTCGATATTGTTGCTGCTTATTTTGTACCCGTAGTGGTGATCATTGCAGTTGTTACGATGGCCGTCTGGGGACTGTGGGGGCCAGAACCTCGTCTTGCATACGCTATTGTTAATGCCGTTGCGGTATTAATTATTGCCTGTCCCTGCGCCCTGGGTCTGGCGACACCGATGTCGATCATGGTGGGCACCGGTAAAGGTGCAACCATGGGGGTGTTGATTAAAAACGCAGAAGCGCTGGAGGCCATGGAAAAAGTTGATGTTTTGCTGGTTGATAAAACCGGAACCTTGACTGAAGGCAAGCCGAAACTGGCATCTATATTGGCGGTGCAGGGGTTTGAAGACGATGAGGTGCTGCGCTTTGCGGCCAGTCTTGAACGCGCCAGTGAACACCCGCTTGCCGATGCCATAGTACAGGGCGCCAAAGCGCGCCACATTGAGCTGCTGGCAACGGAAGATTTTAAGTCTGTTACCGGTACCGGTGTGACCGGTTTAGTGAATGGCCACAAAGTCGTTTTAGGTAACCTTAAACTTTTTCAAAATCTGTCTATCGATGCAGTTGATTTGCCGGCCTTGGCTGAAGCCGGCCGTGATCAGGGGCAAACAGTCATGTTTCTTGCTATCGACGGTAAAGCTGCCGGTTTAATTGCTGTTGCCGACCCCATTAAAGCCTCAACACAGGAAGCCATTGAACATCTGCATAAAGCCGGCGTGGCGGTGGTGATGCTGACGGGCGACAGTAAAGCAACCGCGTTCGCGGTTGCCCGAAAATTGAACATTGACCGGGTCGAAGCGGAAGTGTTGCCTGATCAAAAAGCCAGTTTTGTGAAACAGCTGCAGGCAGAAGGAAAGATTGTGGCGATGGCAGGTGATGGCATTAATGATGCGCCGGCACTGGCGCAGGCGCATGTTGGCATTGCTATGGGGACCGGTACCGACGTTGCCATGGAAAGCGCCGGTGTGACCCTGGTTAAAGGCGATCTAAGGGGTATCGTGCGTGCAAGGCGACTGAGTCATGCAGTGATGAATAATATCCGGCAGAACCTGTTTTTTGCTTTTTTTTATAACTCGCTGGGGGTACCGGTTGCTGCAGGTGTGCTGTACCCGGTATTTGGCCTGTTATTGTCCCCCATGATTGCGGCGGCAGCGATGAGTTTCAGTTCAGTATCAGTGATAGTTAATGCATTAAGGTTAAGAAAAGCGGAGCTGTAAGCGGTTTACCCACTTGTGGTAGGCGCTGCATCTGTTGAAAACAACATTTAAGCTACAATCAGGGGTGATTTTTTTCAGGGAAGGAAAAAACAAGCGTGCGAATTTTCCGGATGACTATTTTTTCATCGTCAAGCAGAAATTTCCTGCCTGGCTTATTTGAAATTTATAATGAAAAACAATGTCTTGCGAAAATATGCAAGATTTGTTATTGTTCGTAAATGGTGCCGAGAAGAGGACTTGAACCTCCACGGGCCTAAGCCCACTAGCACCTGAAGCTAGCGCGTCTACCAATTCCGCCACCTCGGCAAGTGCTGAAATTTTTAAGCAGCGAACTTTACAAGGCGGTCATCCCAATGTCAATTCATTGTCGGTTAATTCGCCATAGGTCACAGCCATGTATAAACTTACAGGCTAAATTTACAGATTATTATTACTAGGCCATATGGATGGCTATATTTACTATTATTTATTATGTTGAAAAAAATTAAGAACAAGATCAAATCTACGCTTGCCAGGAAAGTGGAGACTAAAGTTAATAAAAAGTCACCCGCCAATGAGAAGGCAGCACAAAAACGTAAACCCAAAAAACACGCTTTCAAAAGCTCCAAAAAAATTAAAGATCCAGAAGCAAAACTGGAGGCCAACCGTTACCAGAACCCTGTCGCCAGCCGTACATTAATTCTTAAAACGATTACCAGTGCCGGCATGATGACACAGTCATCGGTGTATGAAGCATTGCAGGTCACAGCAGAGCAGGAAGAGGGCGTTAGTCGCCGTCTAGCGGCGATGGTGCGTGATGGCCAACTGGTACAAAATCGCCGCGGTGGTTATTTACCTGTTGATGAAAAACATCTCATTAGAGGGCATGTCATCGCCCATGCTGATGGCTTTGGTTTTCTGGTGCCAGACGAAGGCGGTGATGATTTATTTTTAAGTGCAAAACAGATGCGTGGTGTGCTGCACCGTGACCATGTGGTGGCAACCGTTGCCGGTGTTGATCGTCGTGGTCGACGTGAAGGTTCGATCGTCTCAGTGGTTGAGCGCGCCAATAGCACGCTGATTGGCCGCTTGTTCGATGACGAGGGCATCGCTTATGTGGTGCCTGATAACAAGCGTATTACGCAGAATATGTTGATTCCTGCTGATATGATTGGCGGCGCTTCTCCCGGACAGATCGTAAAAGTTGAAATAACCAGTCAGCCAACGAAAAGAAAACAGATGGTGGGCAAGGTTACTGAAGTCATCGGTGATCATATGGCGCCGGGTATGGAAATCGAAATCGAGATACATAACCATGGCATTCCTTATGAATTCCCTGACGATGCAATAAAACAGGCCGATAGTTTTGGCGACAGCGTTAGGGAAAAAGACAAACAGGGCCGTCTGGATTTGCGCAGTTTAGCTTTAGTGACTATTGATGGCGAAGATGCCAGAGATTTTGATGACGCGGTGCACTGTGAACCGCGAGACAATGGCTGGAAGCTGTGCGTTGCGATTGCCGATGTTGCGCATTATGTGGATATCGATTCTTCGCTGGATAAAGAGGCCTATGAACGTGCCACCTCTGTCTACTTCCCCGGCCGTGTGGTGCCGATGTTGCCTGAAGCCATATCCAATGGTTTGTGTTCTATTAATCCTGAGGTTGATCGCCTGTGCATGGTCTGTGAAATGTTTGTCAACAAACAGGGTGAAATAGAAAGCTACGATTTTAAAGAAGCGGTAATGCGTTCACATGCACGACTGACCTATACACAGGTCGCGCAGGCACTTGAGGATAATAGTGCGGCAATTATTCCGCCTGATGTCTATCCGCATGTTGTTAACTTAAACGAAATGTATAAAAGTCTAGATGGCGCGCGGCGAGCACGCGGCACCATTGAGTTTGATACCACGGAAACCGTTATCAACTTTACCAATGACCAGCGAATAGAAAGCATTCGGCCCTCAGTACGCAATGATGCACATAAGATCATTGAAGAATGTATGATCTCCGCCAATGTGTGTGCGGCAAAATTTATTGCTAAAAGTAAATTCCCCTGTTTGTATCGGGTGCATGAAAGCCCGGCAGATGAAAAAATTGAAGACTTACGTGGTTTCCTCTCTGATCTTAATTTGAAGCTGGGTGAACCATCAAGAAAAATCGAATCAAAAGACTATGCCGTATTAAGTGCAGAAATAAAACAACGTGATGATTATCACATGATCCAAACGTTAATGTTGCGCTCCATGAAGCAGGCGATGTACATAGCAGAAAACTCCGGCCACTTTGGTTTGGCATTAACGCATTATGCGCACTTTACTTCGCCGATTCGACGTTACCCCGATTTACTGGTGCATCGCGCATTAAAACATATTGTGCGTAAACGTAAGAAATCGGATTACATGTACGGCCAGGAACGAATGATGCAAATGGGCGAACATTGCTCAATCAATGAACGCCGCGCAAATGAAGCCACTCGTGATGCCGAGTTCGCACTGAAATGTGAATACATGCTGGATAAAATTGGACAGGAATTCGACGCGCATGTTACAGGCGTCGTACAATTCGGCCTGTTTGTTGAATTAAACGAACACTATGTTGAAGGCCTGATACATATCACTAATTTACCGAAAGACTATTATGTGTTTGATCCAAAAACGCATCAGCTCGTGGGTGAAAACCGTGGCTTGAGCTTTGGTTTGAATGACGTTATACGTATTCGTGTGGCCAGGGTTGATATGGATGAACGCAAGATTGATTTTGAATTGATCTCGGAGCATTAAAAGAAATTTTTTTAGTGCAGTTCCTGCTTTGTTCGCAGATTAATAATAAACATGACAAAAAAACCACACGAATTAATATACGGTATTCACGCAGTTGAAGCGGCAATAAGGAATCAACCGGAAAATGTTTTGCAGGTTTTTGTACAGCAGGGACGTAACGATAATCGAATAAAAACAATTCAGGATATTGCGAAAAACTCTGGCATATCGATTCAGGCGATCACCAATGACAGGTTAAAAGAGAAATGTCCAAAAGCACGCCACCAGGGCGTGGCCGCTGAAATTCGTTTTGATAAATCCAGAGCAATATCGCTCGAAGATATTTTAGCTAAAGAATCTGTTCTGCTGCTGATACTGGATGAAGTGCAGGACCCGCATAATATAGGTGCCTGCCTGCGTACGGCCGATGCTGTCGGTGTTGATGCGGTCATTGTTTCAAAGAACCGCAGTCCCGCACTAACGCCAGTGATTAGAAATGTTTCCAGCGGCGCAGCGGAAACCGTCCCTTATATCATGGTTTCAAACCTGGCGCGTGCTTTAGAAAAAATCAGGCAGCACAATGTCTGGCTGCTTGGCACCAGTGGTGACAGCGAGCAAACGATATACCAGACAAAAGTGAACAAGCGTGTTGCATTGATCATGGGTTCTGAAGGCAAAGGCATGCGGCGGCTGACACGTGAAGCCTGCGATGAGCTGGTCTCTATTCCGATGCAGGGCAGTGTTGAAAGCCTGAACATATCCGTGGCAAGCGCGGTTTGTTTGTACGAGATTCGCCGCCAGCAACAGGCCGCGAGTTAATCGGGTCTTATGCAGGCGTCTTCAGAGCTGCATATCATTGTGCCGGGTATCTGTGGCCCGCTTGCTGAAACACGGCCACTTGAAAACAGTGATGCTGTTAACAAATGGATTAAAACTTTATCAAAGGCTGACACTAGCTCTTCACAAAAAAACACCATTGACGTTATTGCTTCAATATTTAACTTTAACGTTGAACATGACTTTCCTTCTGCCGCGTTGACACTTCTGGCGGATGAGCAATACGACAAAACCAAACATTGTATGCATGCCGATCCGGTTCATTTACAGGCAGACATGGACCATGCGATATTAACCTCCAGTAATGACCTGAACATCAGTGACAGCGAGTCAGCGGCATTGCGTGATTCACTAAATCAGCACTTTAAACAGGATGGCCTGGAATTTATTGCGCTTAATAATAACCAGTGGTTTGTATCAACTGAGCATGAAATTCATATGGCAACCACGCCACTCGCCGAGGCAGTCGGACGAAATATTAATTTTATTTTGCCAGAAGGAAAACAGTCAACGCGTTGGAAACAGCTGCTTACCGAGGCGCAAATGTTGATGCATTCACATCAGGTGAATGCGGCAAGAGAGAGCGCCGGCCAGTTAAGCATTAACAGTTTGTGGTTTCATGGCTCAGGCCGGTTAAATGACGAATTATCCAGTAAATCATCTTTGCCTAATAATGCTGCAGCGAAGGTTAGCCGTGTCTGCAGTAATGAAAAAATGCTGAAAGGACTCGCCAGCTATTTAAGCTGCGATTACATGACAGTGCCGACTTCAGTCGATGAATATGCTGAAAGTTTGTTAGCGAATAATAATAATTCTGTTAATGTATTGCATCTGCCAGAGCTGGAACACCTGGTGAATTATACGGATGTAACAATGTGGTCAGAAAACTTAAGCGAACTAGTAGAGAACTGGGTCTACCCGCTATTAAACGTAGCGTATAAAAACAATATCAAGATTACATTGTACCCCTGTAACAAAGTGCAATATCAGTTTTCAAAATACAATTATTTACGCTTTTGGCGAGATGCCTGGGGCAAAGTAAAACTGGAGAAATATGTCAGCAGTTACTGATCAATCACCGAAAATTCAGACAAACTCGACCATCGTTCGTAGAAATACGGCCGTCAGTGAAGAGCTTGAAAACAGTGCTTTACACCCCTTGCTGAAAAAAATATACGCCAACAGAGGCGTAACCTGTTTAAAGCAGGTGGATTACAGTTTAAAAGATTTAATTGATTACTCCCTGTTAAAAGGCATTGATGTGGCTGCTGATATTGTTGCCAATGCGATTATTGAACAGAAAAACATTCTGGTGGTGGGCGATTTTGATGCGGATGGCGCTACATCCTGCGCCGTGATGATGCGTTCACTAAAGGCATTTGGTTTGCATAATGTTGATTACCTGGTGCCAAATCGATTTGATTTTGGTTATGGTTTAAGTCCGCAGATTGTTGATGTTGCTGCTGGCCTAACGCCAGCAATGTCAGCAAGGTCAAAACCGGATTTGATTATCACGGTCGATAACGGCATTTCAAGTATCGAGGGTGTTAAGCGGGCAAATGAGCTAGGCATCCAGGTCGTGGTTACAGATCATCATCTGGCTGGAGATGAGCTTCCCGATGCTGCTGCCATCGTCAATCCTAACCAGCCTGGTTGTGAATTTCCCGCTAAAACAATAGCCGGTGTTGGCGTTGCTTTTTATTTGATGCTTGCTGTGCGTGCAACATTGCGCGACAGGAACTGGTTTGATAATGCGCTTTCATCAGCGGTTCGTGTTGAACCCAACATGGCGAATTATCTTGATCTTGTGGCTTTGGGTACCGTGGCCGATGTCGTGCCGCTAGATGACAATAACAGAATTCTGGTTGAATACGGTTTGCAGCGCATAAGAGCGAACAAAGCCTGTGCGGGCATCAATGCCTTGTTGACTATCGCCGGTAAACCGATCGAAGGCTGCTCGTCACAGGACTTTGGTTTTATTATAGGGCCACGGTTAAATGCAGCTGGCCGCTTAGATGACATGTCGATTGGTATTGAATGCCTGTTGAGTGATGATTACGAACAGGCCTTTAAATATGCCGCCATGCTCAACCAGATGAATCAGCAGCGCCGTCAGATTGAAGGTGAGATGCTGGAGCAGGCAAATAGCCTTCTTGAGCAGCAATTAAGCGCTCTCGATAGCAGCGAATCAATACCCAAAGCCCTGGCCTTATATGACGAGCAGTGGCATCAGGGTGTTGTCGGTTTGCTTGCTTCAAGAATCAAAGAAAAATATCATCGCCCGGTTATTGCATTCGCTGATGCGGGCAATGGTGAGATAAAAGGCTCGGGCCGTTCCATTCCCGGTTTGCATATGCGCGATGTTCTCGACCTGGTTGCAAAGCGCCATGAGGGTTTGATCGATAAGTTTGGCGGCCATGCGATGGCTGCAGGCTTAACCATGCAGCAGGATAAATTTATTTTGTTTCAGCAGGCATTTACTGAACAGGTAAGCGCTTTATTGCGGCCGCAAGATCTGCAGAACATCAGTGAAACCGATGGCCCTATTGACGAAAAATACATGACAATAGAAACCGCTGAGCTGTTTAAATGCGCCTGTCCCTGGGGGCAACTGTTCCCCGAGCCTGTTTTTGATGATGTTTTTAAAGTCGTTAACTGGCGGATTGTTGGCGAAAAACACCTTAAGCTAGATCTCGCTAAAGAAGATACCGGTGAATTTTATGCCGCCATTGCTTTTAATAAAACCGATGCTGATCTACCGGCAGGAGATGACAGTATTCGCATCGTTTACCGGCTGGATGTGAATGAGTTCAGAGGTAAACGCAATCTGCAGCTAATCGTCCAGCATATTGAGGCGGTTTAACGTTTTATGTATTCAGTAATCAGGCGGCTATTGTTTTTAATTGATGCGGAAACTATTCATGTTTTTTCATTGAATATGCTGAGTTTTTTTCATTCCATTGGTCTGTTAAAACTGTTTATTAAAAAACCGGTCAATGCACCCGTTACCGTTATGGGCATTACCTTTGCGAATGCCGTTGGACTTGCTGCCGGCCTCGATAAAAATGCCAGGCATATAGACGCGCTGGCACAGTGCGGTTTTGGTTTTCTTGAAGTTGGAACCGTCACGCCAGTAGCGCAACCGGGTAATGAGCGGCCACGATTGTTTCGACTCGAGGCTGACAATGCCATCATCAATCGCATGGGTTTTAATAACGACGGTGTCAAAGCGTTAATTGATAACGTTAAACAAAAACATGAGCCATGTGTATTAGGCATCAATATAGGCAAAAACAAAGCAACAGCGCTGGAAAATGCAGCAGATGATTACCTGTACTGTATGCAGCAGGTCTATCAGTATGCTGATTACATCACGATTAATATTTCTTCACCCAATACACCCGGTTTGAGAAAACTGCAGCACGGAGAAGGCTTAACTGCATTATTAACGCAACTTAAAAACGAAACAGGCGGAACTTAACAAGCAATATAAACGTTATGTTCCGCTTGCAGTGAAAATCGCGCCTGATCTTGAAGACCATGAAATCGATGATATATCACGGCGCTTATTATCGGCAGAAATTGATGCGGTGATAGCAACCAACACAACCAATAGCCGACCCTCTACATTATTATGCAAAAAACTTTCCAGTGAAGAAGGCGGGTTAAGCGGCCAGCCTGTTTTTGAATTATCGACCGTGGTATTAAAAAAGCTGGTTAAACAACTCGATGGAAAAATTCCGGTCATTGCAGTGGGTGGCATTTCCTCTGCGGCTGATGCCGTGGAGAAAATGAAAGCCGGCGCCAGTTTAGTGCAGATCTATACCGGCTTTATATATTCTGGCCCCGGCTTAATTCATCAGTGTGCACGCGACTGCGCGGCTCTCAGTGCAGACCAGCGCCATTAGATTAACTGTTTTTATTTCAAAATCGAGTAGTTAAAAACTTTAAGGCGATTCACCACGGACGCCGCCAAGGATGCTGGTGGTAGAGCAACCCAGGAGCAGTTGCCGAGGCACAGAGGGGTCGCTCTTACGCTTCCTGCGTTTGCGACATTAGTGCATCCATGCACGTCACACAGAGAAAAGCTTTTATGAGTTTTCGAAAAACGTGAAAGATGTAATTGAAAATTACAGGCCAAATAGAATACCGTCATGCCGGCATGCTTTTAGCCGGTATCCATCGCTCATACTGGCATTAATCCTGATAACTTATAACCAGACAGTCGGCAATTGCTCAAACTACTCATAAGCAGACGTACGTAATTATTAGCTCAACTTCCGAGATCGACCCATAACTGCCGTTCAGTGGCTGTCGAAATTATTTACATTCTAAGATTTGCTCTAAAAAGTGAGTTATATGCTTGTATGGTAGGTTACGACCCGAAGCAGCCGGTCATGAACTATGGGTTAGGAGATAGCGTCTCCACTTAAAAACCGAATATACGTACGCGTCTTAATTTGTTCTTGGTGAAACTTGATAAATAGGAGGAGTCCATATACAAAGCAGACGTTCGATAACTGTAAAATTATGTGACGGTTCGACTACGAAAAAGAGGTGATTTTATCGAATACTTTACAGTTCAATGATTGCTGTATAAAGAACGACATAATTAACTATTTGATTATCTGTGTATTATTCACTATTCCTTAAATTCGGCATGGTAATTGCCTGAATTTATTAATATATATGTGTCGTAACAATTTTTTATAAACCGGAGTCAGAACAATGATACTAAGATCAATCAAATATTTATTAATAACATTCATATTCACAGCAAATGCCAATGCAATTATTGTTGGAGATAAGGACTGGCTACAAGTACCCACCACCAATAATTATAGCTGGAGTGATATAGACACTATCTTTGATACAACTACAGGCCAGTGTGATGTGGCTGGTTGTATGCTAACAGCGATAACAGGAGGTGCTTCAGGAAGTGTAGATCTAACAGGTTACTCATGGGCTTCGAATAATGAAGTTAATGAGTTACTAAAAGCCTATACAGGCGGCACTGGACTCAGCTCTTTAAATCCAGTTACTAGTCTTTATCTTGCGCCAAATGGTCTTGATTCTTTCTTTGCTGATTTTACTCCAACGCGGTTTTACACTTTTGATGAAATAAGAGGCTGGACACGTGACAGTACGTCGGGATCAGGGCATGAAATACAATTCTATAACATAAAAGATAATACTTCTGATGATGCAGTAGTTTTAACTAGTACTCATAAAGATGCATGGGGTACGAATTTCGGGGGATGGTTCTATCGTTCCGCCTCAGTCCCGGAACCCTCCGTGCTTGCATTAATGGCTATTGGCTTCCTCGGTATTGGTGCTGCTAGGAAACTAAAGAAGCACTAACCACACATATATGAATACAGACCCCGCTTCGGCGGGGTTTTCTTATTTCTGAACGTCTCTTGTTGGCCGTACTCGGAAGTTAAACTAAAAATCTTGTGGGTCTGCTTTTAGTGTGTTTCGAGTCATTCATCTCAGGAATAAATTGTCAGGATTAATGCCAGTATGAGCGATGGATACCGGCTAAAAGCATGCCGGCATGACGTTATTCTGTTAGGCCTGTAATTGCAATTCATGCCATTCGCGTTTTTTACACCCTCATAAAAGCTTCCCTTTGTGCCTCGACAATCGCTCCTCGACAATTACTCCTCGACAATTGCTCCTGCATTGTTCTACTACTGTCCATCCATGGACATATGCATTGCTCTACTACCGTCCATCCATGGACATATGCATTGCTCTCGGTCTCTGTTCCAGACTCGACTCTCGGCAATAGCTCCTGCATTGCTCTACCTCCTATATCCATATAGTCGTACCGATTCCATCCCTGGAATCGTACTTACGGGCGTCCTCGGCAACTGCTCCTGCGTTGCTCTACCACCTACGTCCATGTAGGCGTGCCCTAATCCGTGGTGAATCGCTTTGAATGTTTAAAAGGCTCGAACCCTGGGTCAGCACTCAACGGTGGCGCATAGTTCATCGGTATATTATTCGCTGACGAAAGCTACCTGTTAGCCTCATTTTCGACGATAATAGCTGATGTCATCATTATAACGGTCAGTGAAACAGTAATGAACGCTAATACATGGTTGAATAAATCCCGGGTGTGGTCAGCTGGCGTCGTAACCCTGCTACTGTTTTCCGGCTTCGGATTTTCAGCAGCTGTGGCCGCGGCCTCAGCGGACGATGAATCAGCCACTTTTCAAATGGTACAGAAACGCGCCGCCGCGCTGGCTTTAGAAGCCTATGTTAAAAAGTCACCGGATCTGCCACCGTTCCTGGCCACGTTGAATTATGACCAGTACCGTGACATTCGTTTCCAGCCTGGGCAGAGTCTCTGGCGCAAGGATAACCTGCCGTTCCAGGTGCAGTTTTTTTCACGCGCTTCTCTGTTCGGCGAACGGGTTTTGGTTAATATTATTGAGAAAGACAAGCGGGTGCCTGTCGATTTCAAACCGGCGTTGTTCGATTTCGGCCGCTTGCCGGTTCCCGCGGTGGTTCCTGAGGACCTGGGTTTCGCCGGCTTTCGTTTACATTATCCAGTTAACAAACGTAACGTCTTCGACGAAGTGACAACGTTTCTCGGCGCCAGTTATTTTCGAGCAGTGGGGCGTCGCCAGGTTTACGGACTGTCTGCACGCGGATTGGCGCTCAACACCGGCCGTGACATAGGCGAAGAGTTTCCGGTATTTCGCGAATTCTGGCTGGAAAAGCCGGCACATAAAGCTAAACAAATAACGCTGTATGCATTACTGGATTCACCCAGTGTTAGCGGTGCCTACCGGTTTGTCATCAGACCCGGGGCGGGGGCGGAGATTGCAGTGAAAGCGTACCTCTATTTTCGCAAGGATGTGGAAGCGCTCGGCGTGGCGCCTCTGACCAGCATGTACTACCATGGCAAGACAACGCAACATTTTATTGATGATTTTAGGCCGGAAGTCCACGATTCTGACGGTTTATGGGTTGTTGCAGGCAACGGCGAACGTCTGTGGCGTCCGCTGAATAATCCGCAACGTCTGGCGGGCAGTTATTACACGATTGATAACCCGCGTGCTTTTGGCCTGTTGCAGCGTGAACGCGATTTTGTTGCCTACCAGGATCTGGAAGCCAGGTATGAACGCCGTCCAGGTGCATGGGTCGAGCCGATCGGCGACTGGGGATCCGGCACAGTGGAACTGGTCGAAATTCCGACTAACGATGAGTATCACGACAATATTGTCGCTTTTTGGGTACCGGCGGAACCGGCAACCGCCGGCTCCCGCCGTAACTTTGAATACAAACTGACATTTGGTGACAAACCCAAAGCGGATCGTCGCCTGGCTCGTGCGATTGCGACACGTATCGGTGCGGGCGCTGAGCTGCCATCCGCGCAACGCAAATTCGTTATTGATTTTGCCGGTACCGATCTCAACAAGATGACGGATGCATCGGCGATAGTCGCCGAACTATCTTCATCGACAGGCACGGTGGGCAAACCGGTGATACAAGGCAATCCATCCACCAGGGGTTACCGTGTTTATTTTGATTTTACCCCGGGCGATGAAGCGCTGGCCGAACTGCGCTGCACTCTCCGTTCAGGCCAGGATATTCTCTCAGAGACCTGGTCCTACCAATGGAGAAAAGAGAAACATTGAGCGACGCCAGCGCATCCAGTGAATGGCCGGACAAGGTGAAAGCCTTGCTGGACGCCTATCTGAGCGAGTTTGGTATCCGCTCAGAAGCAACGCGCGCGCACTGGATAAACCGGGTTATCGAGAACCTGGCGTCGCAAGCCGAGATTGTTGCCACGGAAGATATTCTGGAAGAAGCGGTGGAACAGATGCGGGACCTGATCGAAGTCAGGGTCGCGATGATCGCTAACCGCGATCCGGCGCGAGAGCATAAGGAGATCGCGCAAATGATGGTGGTGCTGCTTAACGAAAAGTATGCCGATTGCCTGAACAGGCTCTTCGAGCACAGCGACGCCGATGTCGATGCAGCAATGCTTGAGCAGGTACGTCGTACACTTACAGCCTCGGTGCCCATCCCGGTTCCGCAGGAGGCACCTCTGGCCGTGCCCATTCAGGCCATCGACTTGCGTTCCATTAATCCGTTGCGGCGCCTGTTCGGACGATCAGCATGAGTGAGAACTCGACAGTACCGTCGAGAAGCGGGCTCATTCGTGGCAGCATGCGCCGTACTATCTATATGCTGCTGGTGGCTTTGACCACGCTGTTCGCGATGAACCTATTATACGTGGCGTATGCCAGTGGCGGACTGACACCGCTAAAAATTCTGCTGCTGTTTCTCTACGCGATACTGATTCTCTGGATTGCGACGTCATTCTGGTCAGCATCTGCCGGGCTTCTGGCTGCTGTTTACGCGCTACGATTACTTCGCCAGGCGGCGCAACGCTGCGGCAAAGGATGTGACACCGCTGCCTGCTACTGCCCGTACTGCCATTCTGATGCCTTTGTACAATGAAGATCCGGGCCGCGTTTTCGCCGGTATCCGAGCTATCTGGCAATCCATGCAGGAAACGGCGGAGTCCGATGTTTTTGAATTCTTCATACTGAGTGATACGCGTGACGTTAATACCTGGGTGCGTGAGGAATGTGAATGGTATCGCCTGTGCGAGGAGATGAACGCCCATGGCCGCATCTTTTATCGTAAGCGAAAGGAAAATGTCGCGAGAAAAAGCGGCAACATTGCGGATTTCGTCGAACGCTGGGGTGACCGCTACCGTTACATGATCGTGCTTGATGCCGACAGTATCATGGCCGGCGATACCCTGGTGCGCATGGTGCGGATGATGGAAGCCAATACCGATACCGCATTGATCCAGGCGCCACCGGTGCCGGTCAACCATGAAACACTGTTTGCCCGTATCCTGCAATTCGCCAGTGCTGCCTACGGCCCAATCTTCACTGCCGGCGCAAGTTTCTGGCAGCTTGGCAGCAGTAATTTCTGGGGGCATAACGCCATCATCCGGGTGGCACCGTTCGCCGCGCATTGCGGCCTGCCCAGTTTGCCCGGCCGAGAACCGTTCGGCGGCGTGATCCTGAGTCACGACTTTGTCGAGGCCGCAATGTTACGCCGTGCCGGCTGGCGTGTCTGGCTGGCCTATGAACTGAAAGGCAGTTATGAAGAACTGCCACCAACACTCATCGACTACGCCAAGCGTGACCGGCGCTGGTGCGAGGGCAATCTGCAGCACAGCCGGTTAATCAACGCGCGCAATTTGCATCCTGCCAGTCGTCTGCATTTTGCCATGGGTGTCATGTCCTACCTGTCTTCGCCGTTGTGGATGCTATTCCTGCTGGTCGCAGGCATTGATGCCTACGTTCAGGCGCAGGCGATTCCGGTCTATTTCTTCAGCGACCGTATCGAACCGGTTTGGCCGGTCTCGTTCAAGGTAGAAATGAATATCGTGCTGATGTTTACCCTGGCGATGCTATTTCTGCCGAAGCTCATGGCGCTGATTGTGATCGCAGCAAGCCGCACGCAACGGCGCGGCTTTGGCGGTATTGTGCGTGCGACTATCAGCGCACTGCTGGAGTCGGTGTTTTCGATTCTGGTGGCACCCATTTTAATGCTGTACCAGTCCAGGTTCGTCTGGGCCATCCTTTTTCGCCGCACGATTGGCTGGCCAAGCCAGCAGCGTGGCGACCATCGAACCCACTTCGGCGAAGCTGTTTCCGCTCACCGCATGCATACATTGATTGGTCTGACAGCCGGTTTGCTCAGCTACTTCTATGTGCCCGATTTTTTCTGGTGGCTTTCACCCGTGCTCTGTGGCGCAGTATTATCAATACCGCTGTCGATGCTCACCAGTATCAGCCAGCTGGGACGGCTTGCACGGAAACTGGGGCTGTTCATGACACCCGAAGAACAACAACGGCCTGAGGTGCTGGACTATTTCAACACGGCAATGATCGATACATCGCAGCGCGCAAGCAACGCCTGTGACGCGTTGCGTTCGCCCTATGCGCATGCCCTGCACACAGCGCTGTTGCCGAATGAAGTCCTCAGTCGTCGACAACTGCATTACTTGCAGGGGCTATTGTACAAAGTCATGGAAGAAGATCTGGAATCGCTCAGCACAGACGAACTGCACGACCTGTTCTCACACGCGGCCTCACTGCGTGAATTACATGGCTGGATCTGGAGTACGGGATCCAGCAAAAGAATAAACATGATGCTGGATAGCGAAGCTAGCGACCAGGTTTAATTTTATATCTGGCTATAAGGGGAGCGGGCTATGCAGGTGATTAATTTTAAGCAGTTATGGCGTCGCTAATCAAATAACTGTTTATACAGGTAAGCATCAGCTTGCCGCCAGAAATCAGTGACACTGGCAGAGCTTAAATAATTCATAAGCCAGTTTTCATCAGTGCGTCTGTTTCTGCAAGAGCGCTTATATCTCTAAAACTAATAAGTTATTAAATTTTATAATTTTACTTAGTGTTTATTAAATTCATATGATTGCGCTCAAATAATATTGGAGTAATTGCATGTTAAGCGTTAATCAAAAAGAGTCTTATCAAGAAAATGAAACTGACATCATTGTTGATGATCATGGTTTCTTGATAAACCCTGCACAATGGACAGAAGCTTTTGCGGAAAATAGTTTAGGTCTACTGTCAGGCGAACTGACTCCCGATCATTTAAACGTTATCTATTTTGTTAGAGATAAATATCTTCATCTTGGTGCTTTGCCTCCCGTCAGGCATGTTTGTAAATCGACAGGCATAGAAAAGACTGAGTTAAAAAATCTGTTTGGCTCTTGTTTGCAATTGTGGCGTGCTACTGGTTTACCGAGACCCGATGACGAAATTAGATCACACATGAATGAATAGATGTTTATATTTGAGCATAAGCAGAACGCTAGCATGATGTCAGTTGATAATGATTATGTACTGCATATCAATAAACACTTAGAAAGTCTATCTGCTGTGCAGCGTATTGAATGGGCGTTAGAGAATTTTCCGGGCGACTATATAGTAACGTCCAGTTTTGGTATCCAGGCAGCGCTTATGCTACATATGACAACGCGCATCATGCCTGATATTAAAGTGGTGCTGATCGATACGGGATATCTGTTTCCAGAGACCTATGATTTCATCGATTTTTTGCACGAGCACTTAAATTTGAATCTGCATATATATCGCTGCGATATTTCTCCGTCATGGCAGGAGCGTCGATATGGACAATTGTGGAGTCAGGGAGAATCCGGGCTTGAGCAATATAATCGTATTAACAAGGTAGAGCCATTACAGCGAGCATTACGTGAGATTAATGCGGGTTGCTGGTTTTCAGGTGTGCGTCGCCAGCAATCAAAAACTCGTTCATCATTACCCATCGTGCAGATGAAGGATGCCGCATATAAAACGCACCCAATTATTGACTGGAGTAATCGTGATGTATACCACTATTTAAATGAAAATAAATTGCCTTATCACCCACTATGGGAGAAAGGTTATGTATCACTCGGTGATACACATACGTCCCGCCCACTTGAGCATGGCATGTCTGAGGAAGATACCCGGTTTTATGGACTGAAACGAGAATGCGGCATTCATGAATAACATGCCGCATCAATGTTCTATCTGTGAAGAAACAGTCATAGGCAACACTCTTTTGTTATTAGAACATGTTGCACTTTGCTGTTACATGACAACTATTTGAAAAAAAACAATCTCTAAATCAGAGATTTTATTTAACTAAATCGAGGAAAAACAAAATGACCAGTAATGTAATATGGCACTCTCACCCAGTTGATCAGCAATTCAGAGCACAACAAAAATCACAGCGACCACTGGTGATTTGGTTCACTGGCCTTAGTGCCTCTGGTAAATCAACCATTGCAGGTGCACTTGAACAAATTCTTTCTAAACAGGGATATCACACTTATCTTTTAGATGGCGACAATGTCCGTCTGGGTTTATGTCGTGATCTGGGCTTTTCTGATGAAGATCGTAAAGAGAATATCAGGCGTGTCGGCGAAGTAGCTAATCTGTTATCAGATGCTGGATTAATTGTTTTAGCGGCTTTTATTTCCCCGTTTCGTGCTGACCGGGAAATTGTGCGTGAGATCATACCGGAAGGTCAATTTGTAGAGGTTTTTGTTGATGCGTCATTGGCCGTCTGTCGTGAGCGTGATCCTAAAGGTCTTTATGCCAAAGCAGACAGAGGTGAAATTAAACAATTTACCGGTATCGATAGTCCGTATGAGCACCCGCTTAATCCAGAAGTATCTCTAGATGCAGGGGATTTAACCGTTGCTGAATCGGTCAATAATTTACTCGCTTATTTACACGGTATTAAGGCACTGCATTCTGGTTACGAACCCGTTGAACTTGAAGATTATGCAAGAAATAATCATGATGTCTCAAGTTAGTGACGAAAGTTTAATTAATCAGCTTATGGTAAGTAATACCATCAATAACTCTATAGATACTCAAGGTCGCAGTGTATTTAAAGCCGTAACATGGCGTATAACCGGATCCGTCGATACTATAGTGTTAGCTTTTCTGTTTACCAGTGATTTGGCGGTAGCGACTTCTATTGGTTTGGCTGAAGTGTTTACAAAAATGATTCTCTATTACGTCCATGAGCGTGCATGGAATCGTATACCAATAGGTAAGCTGTAGTATTTATATGAAACCTGTATAAACAGAGGGATTTGCTTACACGTAATGATCTTCCTACGCCCGAGCAGCGCATAGATACGTGCGAGAAAACGGCGATGAGTTACATGTGAATTTTTAAAAAGCATTAGTCCGCGAATAACGCAAAAGACGCAAATAAA
>CAVYHC010000006.1:0-17181 GCA_963768125.1 uncultured Gammaproteobacteria bacterium | reverse complement strand
ACCGCCAGGCTTGCCTCGCACTTCTACCGACAGTTCGTTTAACTGTAGGAGAGTAACGGTTTTTTCGATGTAATCAACCTGTTGATTTAACTCTTTTGGTGAAAGGATCTCCACGCCATTGAGTGTGATCAAACTAGAAGAAACATGCTCATACTCTACATTAGTAAGGCCAGCATTGTTAATTTTCAACAGGTAACTGCCTGGTATTTCAGCAACAACTGTATCTGTTTCGATAAGTGGCGCTCCAGTACCACGAAGAAAAACACGAGGACCATAAATAGAATATTCTGCCGCAGTTGCTTCAGTATGCAAAGCCGGAATAATAAAAATTAAAAAAACGAGATAGACAGCTAAAGAATTAGAGAAACGAACGGGCGAACGATTCTTGTTCATGCTAAAACTTCCTTGTTAAGTTGTATTAAGTCACAGGCAGTATACCCGCTATGTATGATTCGAGTTATTCTAACTAATTTCAGTGATAAATATTGATTGCATGACGGATTATTTAGTGATTAATATTGATTGCATGACGGATTATTTAATTAGACATGCAACACATAAACATCCTTTCCATTGTAGTCACAATGAATAAGTTATTCAACCTACTAAAAAGTGGACAGATCTGTTTAGAGAAACTAAAAAAGATCTATCCACTTTTTTTATCTTTTAAAGATAGGCATAAAAATCAGGCCTATATCTAAAAATATTACGCTTGTGTATTACAAGATAATCTTATCTTTATTTCTTTCGATTGTTTTACTGCCGATACCATCGACGTTTTCCAGTTCCTGAATTGACTTGAAATTGCCGTGGCTGCCCCGGTAATCTACAATGGCTTTTGCTTTGCTCTCGCCTATTCCTGACATGGTGGTGGCGATTTGTTCGGCGCTGGCGTTATTGATATTTATTTTTTCAGCGAAGGCTGATGCTGAGAACATTAAGATGGTGGTTAATAATAGCGTATGAAGTAATTTCATTGGTATCCTCCCTGGATAACTATTTGTGATTGGAGTGAAAAGATTACATTACTCTTTACAATAAAAAAATCAGATTATTTCGCTGTTTATTGTAAGTAAAACCTTACACGGATCTTTTGCCTGGGTGATTGGCCGGCCGATGACCAGGTAAGAAGCACCGTCTGCCATGGCTTTTTTAGGTGTTACCACGCGACACTGGTCATCCTGTTTGATATTTGTCGCCGGCGAATCTGACAGCCGTATACCCGGTGTGACTAATAAAAAATTCTCGCCTAAGCTGTTTCTTAACAAGGGCGCTTCCTGTGCAGAACAAACGACGCCATCGAGTCCGGCATTTTGGGTCATTGATGCCAGGCGCGAGACCATTTCCTGCGGTGTTGCTTTGATACCGAGTGCGTTCAGTTCTTCCTGACCACTGCTGGTCAACCAGGTGACGGCTATCAGTAATGGTGCATTGTCATTTGCCAGCGCCTGCTTCGCTGCATACATCATTTTTTCACCGCCCAGCGCATGTACATTTAACATCCATACACCGAGGTCTGCTGCTGCAGTACATGCCTGTGCGACGGTGTTGGGTATATCGTGATATTTTAAATCCAGAAAAACATCAAAGTTTTTATCAACCAGCTTTTTTACCAACGCCGGACCACAGCGGGTAAACAGTTCTTTGCCCACTTTTAAACGGCATAATGACGGCTCTAGCTGATCAACCAGCGCCATGGTCTCAGCTTCAGTTGGAAAGTCTAATGCGACGATTACGGGGGATGTCTGGTTCATAAGATTTAATGTTTAAATACTATTAACGTGGGCATAGAAACAGGTACACTGCGCCGCATTTTACTGCCCGCCATAACATTAGTGAAGCATGGCGTAGCAGAGACGATCAATGGCGACTAGTGGCCAAGTTCGACAACACTGTGTTTTACACTGCCCCAATTATTACAGCTTGGACACAACCAGTAATGCGTGTTGCTAAAGAAACCGCATTTTTGACAGCGATAGTCTAACGCGTCCTTTTGCATCAGTAAAATTGCAGTTGTTATATCAGCAAAAACTTTATCCGCATCGATGTCCTGCGCTTTAAATGACACCAGTTTTTGCAAACCGGCCAAACTGGGCTGGTGCTTAACTTTATCCGATAAATAGTCGATGGCAGATTGCTTGCCCTGTGACTCTTCGAGCACCGAAGCTATTACATTCTGCAAAAACAGATTTTCATGTCGATTTTGCAGTGCAGTCAAATACTCATACAGCTTATCCTGTGAGGATAAATTCGCATAACATTCAAGCAGTGAGTCGATCACCAGCATCATTGATTCAGCGTCCTGCTTTTCTATAGTTTCGTATATTTTGATGGCTTTTTTATCGTCACCCGTCGCTTTGATTCTGTCTGCCAGCAATATTGAAGCACGCACACAGCACGCATCATAATTTAAGGCTTTATTGGCATAGATTTCCAACTGGTTGTCATCTCCCTTGGCGCGGGATATCTCTGCCAGCTCACAGTAATAATGTGCGATCATTGGGCCGATGGCGGAAGGATTTTCAGAAAATAATTCAACAGCGACGTCTATCGCTTTAAACCAGTCTTTTTCCTGCTGGTAAATAAGAATTAAATTGTGGCGCGCTTCTTTCGATTTTTCATCCTCTATCAGGACTTCTTTAAACAGCCCTTCCGCACGATCAAACCAGCCGGCACCGAGATAGTCATAACCCAGCTCCAGCAAAATCTTACTGCGGTAACGCTCGGGTAATGAGGGCCTGGCAATCAGTCCCTGGTGAATTTGTATGGCTTTATCCATCTCGCCATTTTTTCGGTAGATTTTCCCGAGGGTGAAGTGTGTATCAATGGTATCCCAGTTGGATTCCACTAATTTCACAAAAACATCTAAAGCCTTGCCCTGCTCATCATTAAGCAGATAATTTAAGCCTTTAAAATATTCGGAAGATAAGCTTGACTGTTGCCGCTTATGCGTTTGTTTTGCGCGAAATAATAACCATAAAAAGCCGATAGCTATGGGAACTATCGCTAAAGACCAGACAGGTAATTGTGAGAAATCAAGCACCTTGTTGCATCAGGCCCAACGTTGCAAAACGTTTGATAGATTAAATATTATGAATGCTGATAACAGCTGTTATAACGATGCGAGCCAAACTAACCGGTATATTTCTAACCGGCATCTTTTGACATTGATGCGTTAACCCGTTCGCGCAGTTCCTTGCCCGGCTTAAAGTGCGGCACATGTTTACCCGGAAGCGCTACAGATCCACCTGTTTTAGGATTGCGACCTGAACGTGGCGGACGGTAATGTAAAGAGAAACTGCCAAAACCCCGTATCTCAATACGCTCGCCACCCGATAACGAGTTACTCATTTTTTCCAGCATACTTTTAACTGCCAGCTCCACATCCTTGTAGGCAAGATGACTTTGCTTACGTGCAATACGTTCAATCAATTCTGATTTCATCATTGCGTTAGTTTGCATTTCTTCAGCCATACCAATAACCTTCCTATATTAAACTGACTATCAAAAAATATTTCAAATTACTGTCGTCTCAAGCATTTACCATCCCTGCATTGATACAGGGATGCTGAACGCTGGAGATGACAATGCGCAGCCTTAGTCTTTAGACTTCATTAGTCTTTAGACTTCATCTGCTCTTTCATTAAATCACCTAAAGTGAGTGCCGCGCCTGTTGATGCATCCTGGTTATCTGAAAAGTCTTTCAACGCTTCAGATTCATCATCATAATCTTTCGCTTTAATCGACAACGCGATGCCGCGATTCTTACGGTCAACACCCATCAGTTTAGCTTCGACTTCGTCACCAACTTTAAGCACGGTGCTTGCATCTTCAACGCGATCACGAGACAGATCTGAAGCACGTAAAGTTCCTTCAACACCATCACCTAAGTCAATAATCGCTGCTTTTGCATCCACCGACAAGACGGTACCTTTAACAATAGCGCCTTTTTTGTTTTCAGCAATAAATGTAGAAACTGGATCCTGCTCCATCTGTTTGATACCCAGTGAAATACGTTCACGTTCCGCATCGATAGACAGCACAACCGCTTCAATGGTATCGCCTTTCTTGTAATTGCGCACAACTTCTTCACTGGCATCATCCCATGAAATATCTGACATGTGAATCAAACCGTCGATTTCGCCATTAAGGCCAACAAATATACCAAAATCAGTGATTGATTTGATAACACCGCTAACCTTATCGCCTTTATTATGCGTGGAAAAGAACTCATCCCATGGATTAGCCTGACACTGCTTCATACCCAAAGAAATACGACGACGCTCTTCGTCAATATCAAGAATCATCACTTCTTTTTCTTCGCCTAAGGTAACGATAGACGCGGGATTAACGTTTTTATTCGTCCAGTCCATCTCAGAAACGTGAACCAAACCTTCAACGCCATCTTCGATTTCAACGAAACAGCCGTAATCAGTGATATTGCTGACTTTACCGATCAGACGTGAACCTTCAGGGTAACGACGAGCAATCTCAGCCCATGGATCTTCACCCAGTTGTTTCAGACCCAGAGATACGCGAGTTTTCTCCTTGTCGAACTTAAGCACCATAACATCGATTTCCTGGCCCACTTCAACAATTTCTGAAGGATGACGTACACGTTTCCATGCCATGTCAGTGATGTGCAACAGACCATCGATACCACCAAGATCAAGGAAAGCACCGTAATCGGTAAGATTTTTAACCACACCTTTAATTGGCTTGCCTTCTTCAATGCTGTTAAGCAATGCTTCACGCTCTTCGCTGAATTCGTTTTCAACAACAGCGCGACGAGAAACGACAACATTGTTGCGCTTCTGGTCTAATTTAATAATTTTGAATTCAAGGTCTTTGTTTTCCAGGTAAGCGGTATCGCGTACTGGACGAACATCAACAAGTGAACCCGGCAGGAATGCACGGATGTCACCCAACTCAACAGTGAAGCCGCCTTTAACTTTACCGGTAATAACACCGGTAATGATTTCTTCGGCTTCAAATGATTTTTCTAATGTGATCCAGGCTTTAGCGCGTTTGGCTTTTTCGCGTGACAGACGTGTTTCACCGTAACCGTCCTCAACTGCTTCTAATACCACTTCAACTTCATCGCCAACGTTAACTTCAAGCTCACCTTTTAAATTAAGGAACTGGCTAACGGGAATAACACCTTCAGATTTCAAACCGGCAGATACGATGACGTATCCATCAGAGATATCAGCAATGGTACCCAGCACAACGTTGCCGGCACTCATGTCGGTTTGACTCAGGCTTTCTTCGAATAATTCTGCAAAACTTTCAGACATAATATTTAATCTAGATTGTTGTGTTTACTTATCTTTGATGTAGATCACCGAAACGTTCGACACGCCAGGTATTTAGATAAATGAAAACACGGTAAGTTAAAAAAACAGCCTGTCACGTGACAGACCACCAATAAAGCAATTTTCAGCAAGCCAGTTTAATCTAAGCCGTTCAAACAAACCATTTGTAAAAACAGTTTGTAACAACCACCTGGCACTGCACTAGCTAACCCGTTGTTGCACCCAATGCATGACTTCATCAGTCACCTGCTCGATATTGAGTGTGGTTGTATCAATGATGATAGCATCACTGGCCGGCTTCAGCGGAGCTGTCTGCCGGTTCATGTCACGCTCATCACGCAGACGCAAGTCTTCAACGAGGGATGAAAGGATAACATCTATTCCTTTGTCTTTCAACTGCTTATAGCGCCTTTGCGCTCTTTCTTCCGCACTGGCCGTGAGATAGATTTTCAACACAGCATCGGGAAAAACCACGGTGCCCATATCGCGGCCATCAGCAACCAGTCCTGGCGGCTGTAAAAACGCACGCTGACGCGCCAGCAAGGCTGAACGAAGGGCTGGAACCACCGCAATCTGTGAGGCTTTATTGCCAATTTCGACTGTACGAATCAGCTGCGTGATATCTTCAGTATCCAGATAAATCACCAGTTCACCGTTTTCCTGGCCATACGAAACTGATAAATTCATAGCAATTTCAGCGAGTTGCAATTCATCAACTGCTGTCAATTCCTGATTGGGAAATTGCCTGCAGGCCTGTAGCGCAGTGATACGATATAAAGAGCCACTATCCAGAATATGCCAACCCAGATGTTCGGCTACCGCCAGGCAAATGGTGCCCTTGCCGACACCGCTGGGGCCATCGAGACAGATAACAGGTGAAACTGATTCAGACATGGATACCCTCAACTATAAAATTTTAACCACAGAGACACAGAGTAAAATTAGTTAATAACTTAAAAAACTCTGTGTCCTCTGTGCCTCCGTGGTGAAAAATAGCTTTTTTAAGGCTACTCATTAATAACCTGAATCGACAAACCACAGCCAGCAGCCAGTTCAGCAAAGCCGGGGAATGAAGTATTCACATTGTCACAATCTTCAATATGCACTTCACCGTTAGCGCGTAAGCCTGCCATCGCGAAGGCCATTGCTATACGGTGATCATCGTGACTGTGCACCGTGCCTGAACCTATATCGCCGCCGTGAATAATCATGCCATCTTCGGTTGCCTGCGCATTGACACCCAGGGCCTGCAAACCGTCGGCCATCACCTGAATCCGGTCACTTTCTTTAACCCGCAGCTCTTCTGCGCCAGTGACAATGGTCTCGCCTTCGGCGCAGGCCGCAGCAACAAACAGCACAGGAAATTCATCAATGGCCAGTGGCACCAGTGATTCCGGAATATGAATACCCTTTAATTCTGCACTTTGTACACGAATATCAGCGACCCGTTCCCCGCCCACTTCTTTCTCGTTAGATAAAGTAATATTTGCGCCCATGCGTTTTAAAATTTCAATGACACCGGTGCGAGTCGGATTAATGCCCACATGCTGCAACACAATATCCGAACCTGCAGCGATGCTTGCGCCGACCATGAAAAACGCTGCCGATGAAATATCTGCCGGCACATCAATATCCGTGGCGATTAATTTTGCCGGACCGGTGACACACGCCGTTGCGTTTTCAACCTCTACCTCACAGCCAAACGCCTTCAGCATGCGCTCGGTATGGTCCCGCGTTACGGCCGGTTCGCTAACACAGGTTTTACCCTGGGCGTACAAACCGGCCAGCAAACAGCAGGATTTCACCTGCGCACTGGCCATTGGCATTTGATAATCAAAACCGTTTAATTTCTGATGGCCGCTGATTTTCAATGGCGGCTTACCGCCTTCAGCGGTTTCGACTTTGGCGCCCATCTGTGCCAATGGATCAGTGACACGTTTCATTGGACGTTTTGATAATGAAACATCACCGCTTAACTCAACATCAAAATCCTGTCCGGCTAACAGGCCAGCCAGCAAACGCATGGAGGTGCCGGAATTACCAAGATCCAGCGCCTGTGCCGGCGCTTTCAGGCCATGCATGCCGACACCCTGTATCGTTAGCCTGCCCTGCTCGGGGCCTTCAATGTTGACGCCCATGGCCTGAAAAGCGCGCAGCGTATTTAAACTGTCTTCACCTTCAAGAAAGCCGCTGATATGACTGGTGCCTTCTGCCAGCGAGGCAAACATGATCGAACGATGGGAAATAGATTTGTCGCCGGGAACACGAATCGTGCCTTGCAGCTTTGCCTGTTTAAGACCGCCCTGTACTATAAATTTCATAATTTAAACAAGTTGATTTATTTCGACGAAGCGCGGTTACAGCCATCGCTATCGCTGAAGATGATAATTGAATTAGTGAGTAAACTTATCGCGGGTATCTTTTGCATGCTGGAAAACTTCAAAAAGTTTCTCGCCGTCACCCGATTCCAGCGCATTATATATCATATCCAGCTCATCCTTATAACGCTGCATCATGTCAAGAATGGGCTTGCGGTTATGCAAACAAATATCACGCCACATGGTCGGGTCACTTGATGCAATGCGTGTGACATCGCGAAAACCGCCCGCAGCAAAGCGAAAAACATCTTCGATATCATCCATATTCTCAAGACAATGAACCAGGCCAAATGCCAGCATATGGGGCAAATGGCTGGTGGCGGCCAAAATCCTGTCATGATGTTCCGCGTCCATGGTTTCTACCAGGGCGCCCGTTTTCTGCCATAAAACACTGATCAGTTTTATCGCATCTTCATCCGTATTGGCCGTTGGCGTTAGAATCACCCGGCGGTTTTTATACAGTTCTGCAAAGGCCGCGTCCGGGCCACTGTTTTCAGTGCCGGCAATGGGATGCCCGGCAACAAAACGCCTGACATTAAAAGCAGGCGAAGTATCCGAAAATAGCTTTTCTGCCAGTTGCTGAACCGATTGTTTAGCACTGCCGCCATCAGTAACGATGGCCGTGTCATTGCCTGACTGTTTTAAACCAGTGGCTATTTTTTCAAAAACAGAGGCCATTGCGCCCAAGGGTACTGAGACAAAAATAACATCAGCATTTTTTACAGCATTTGAAATATCTGTGTCATAGCTATCGATGATATTTAACTGCTGCGCTTTTTGCAAAGTCTGTTCACTGCGCCCGGCACCAATAATATTTTTACAGGCACCCGCCTCTTTTAGCGCCAGACAAAAAGAGCCGCCTATTAATCCGGTACCGATAACACACAAAGTATTTATCGTTTCAGCTTGCTTCGCCTCGGCTTTCGCGATATCTGTTTTACTGTTCTCAGCCATCACTTGATACTCTGCTTCAATATTTCAACAAAGCGTTCATTCTGCTCGTGCGTACCAATTGTAATGCGTAAATACTGTGGCATCGCATAGTTGGCGACAGGTCTTACAATAACACCCTGCTGTAACATTTTGTTGTACAGCGCAACGCCATCCTGCTTTACATTGACCGAAATAAAATTACCCATGGTTGGCAAGTAGTGCAAGTCCATTTCAGTAAAAGCATTCTGTAAAAACGTTTTTCCCGCGCTGTTCATCTGCACGCTTTTATTGACATGATCTTCATCATCAAGAGAAGCAATCGCCGCTGCCTGCGCAAGCATATTAGTATTAAAAGGTTGTCGTACACGGTTCAATACATCTGCAATTTCCGGGTTTGACATGGCATAGCCAATTCTTAATCCCGCAAGTGCATAAACTTTTGAAAAAGTTTGCGTCACCACCAGGTTAGGATATTGATGCAACCATTGTTTAATCGGCGGCTGCAGCGGTTCGTCCATGTACTCGGTATACGCCAGATCAAGCACGATGATAATATTCTCAGCTATCTTATCAAACAGCGCTGCTAACGCAGCAGGCGTCAGCCATGTACCTGTTGGGTTATTCGGATTAGCAATAAAAATTAAACGCGTGGTTTCATCAATTTGCGAAAGCAAGGCATCGGCATCATGTCCTAAAGGCATGCTTTCATGACTCTCGGGAAAAGCTTTTGCAACATTGGCTTTTGCGCCCACTGCCTGCACCACGATAGGATACACTGCAAAAGAATGTTCTGAGAAAACAGCAGAATGCTGCGGCGTTAAAAATGCACGAGTAACCAGCTCCAGAATATCATTGGAGCCATTACCCAATGTTATATTCGACATTTCAAGCTGGTGTTTGTGTGCGAGCTTATTCGTTAATGCAAAACCGCCGCCATCGGGATAGTAGTTTATTGATGGCGATATTTTTGCAATGGCTTCTAATGCCAGCGGGCTAGGCCCTAATGGATTTTCATTTGAGGCCAGCTTAATTGAATTAGATATGCCTAACTCACGCTCCAGCTCCTCCACGGGTTTACCTGGAGGATAAGGTGTTAATTTTTGGACACCTGGCGTTGCTAGTTCAAGAAAAGACTGCGCCATATTTAAAGCACAGCTTTAGGATAAGATCCCAGTATGGTAACCATGGCAGACGCTTTTTCTATTTCAGTAATGGCCTGTCTAACGACATCAGTATCGCGATGACCATCAATATCAATAAAGAACACATAATCCCATACACCACGGCGTGATGGACGAGATTCAATATTAGTCATACTGATATTACGTTCCGCCAGGGGTTTTAGTAAATCAAATAGAGAGCCCGGTTTATTCTGCACGAACACTAACAGGCTGGTTCGGTCATCTCCGCTTGGCGGCGCACGATGCTGACCGATGACAGCAAAACGTGTTGTATTATCAGGCTCATCTTCAATGTCCGAGGCTAACACAGGCACCTTATATAATTCGGCGGCCATCGCGCCGCCAATAGACGCTGCATTATGTTGTTTTGCATGCAACACAGCTTGTGCATTACTGCTCATCGCTATACGTTCAGCATGGGGTAAATTTTTATCGAGCCACTGACTGCATTGCGACAGCGATTGCTGGTGCGCATAAACACGATCGATCTTATCCAGTGAATCGATATCGGTCAGTAAGTTATGGCGGATACGTAATGCCACTTCACCACTGATTGTTAATGAGGATTTCATGAACAAATCCAGGGTATGATTGATCACGCCCGCGCTGGAATTTTCCACCGGAACCACGCCAAAGTTGGCCGCATCCGCTTCAACGACTCTGAAAACTTCCTCGATACTGGCTACTGGCTGGCTTTCTATCAGGCTGCCGAAATGTTTTACCGCGGCGGAATGTGTATAGGTGCCTTCAGGCCCCAAAAAGGCAACTTTTAATGGCTGCTCATGCGCCAGGCAAGCCGCCATGATTTCACGAAAAATACCGGCCATACTTTCGTCAGCAAGTGGCCCGGTATTTCGTTCCATTACTGCACGCAGTACCTGAGCCTCACGTTCAGGACGATAGAAATGACCGGTTTCACCCTGCTGCTGCTTGACCTTAGCCACTTGCGCGGCACAGGACGCACGCTCAGAAACCAGTGTCTGAATAGACTTATCTATTTCATCAATACGTAAACGTATTTCTGTAAGCGGGTCTTTATCGGTCATTAATATTTTTATTTTAAGTTTGTTCCAAACCAAGAGGCTTGAGCTGGCAGTTATCAGTAGACAGTCGTCAGTACGTCATTAAAAACGTACTACAACTGCCAACTGCCAACTAATCTTTAAACCTGCCGTGCTTTTAACACACCTTCTATGGCGCTCAATTGCTCTATCAGATCTTCACCGATATCGCATTCAATGTCCATTAATGTATAGGCCAGGTCATTTCTTGATTCGTTACGCATATGATGAATATTAAAACCGGCTTCACCCACAGCGGCAGAAATTTTTGCAATCATATCGGGCATATTTTTATGCGTCAGTGCAACGCGTGATTTACCACCGCGAGGTAATTTCACTGCCGGAAAGTTCACTGAATTTCTGATATTGCCATTTTCCAGAAAATCCTTTAACTGGTCAGCGACCATCATTGCACAGTTTTCTTCCGCTTCAGCCGTTGAAGCACCAAGATGCGGCAAGGTAATGACACGATCATTTCGTTTTAATTTCTCTGCCGGGAAATCACAAACATAAGCATTGAGCTTTCCTGATTCCAGCGCTGCGAGTACCGCATCATCATTGACAATACCATGACGGGCAAAATTCAGCACCACAGCACCGTCCTTCATGATTTTAATACTCTCGGTATTTAGCAGGTCTCGCGTTTCATCAATCAGTGGCACATGAAAGCTAATAAAATCAGACTCTTTTAGCAGCTCATCAATACTGGCCATTTCCTCTACGTCAGAAGACATTTTCCATGCACTTTTCACTGTAATCGTTGGATCAAAACCAACCACACGCATACCCAGGGCAACGGCCACATTGGCTATTTCAACACCAATCGCACCTAAACCGACAACCCCTAAAGTGCGGCCCGGCAATTCATAACCGACATATTTTTTCTTGCCCGCTTCCACTGCTTTATTTTGCTCTTCATCGGTACCTTCAACGTTTGCCGCATACTGCCATGCCTGGCAGATATTTCTGCACGCAAGCAACATACCGGCAATAACCAGTTCTTTTACTGCATTGGCATTGGCACCTGGCGCATTAAATACAACAACACCCTTTTCACCAAGCTGCTCAACGGGCACATTATTGGTGCCCGCACCGGCGCGTCCTACTGCTTTCAGGCTCGAAGGAATGGTCATAGCGTGCAGATTTTGTGAGCGTAAAATAATCGCATCAGGATTTTCAATATCCGGACCAACTGAATACATTTCTGCCGGTAAACGGCTCAAGCCTTTGTCAGAAATATTGTTAATGGTTTTAATGCTAAACATGGGTATGTCCAAATTGGTTATTAATAATAAATTATTCACCACAGAGGCACAGAGTACACAGAGAAAAACTTTTTATATTAATCACTCCTTAGCAGTGATCCAAAAAAAACTCTGTGTACTCTGTGCCTCGATAACCGCTCCTCGACAATAGCTCCTGCATTGTCCTACTACCGTCCATCCATGGACATATGCGTTATTCTCGGTCTCTGTTCCCGACTCGACTCTACCGATTCCATCCATGGAATCGTACTTACGGGCGTCCTGCCCTAATCTGTGGTGAATCTTGCCCTTAAGGCAGTTTAAGCCTGGCTACGCTCAAATTCCTGCATAAAGGAAATGAGCGCATCCACCCCTTCTTCTGGCATGGCGTTATAAATACTGGCACGCATACCACCAACAGAACGATGCCCTTTTAGCGTGGCTAAACCTTTGGCTGCAGCTTGTTCAATAAAGGCCGCATCAAGATCAGCGTTCGCCAGAATAAACGGCACATTCATCCACGAACGACAGTTCACGTCCACCGGGTTGCTATATAAATCAGAATCATCAATTGCCTTATAAAGTTTTGCCGCTTTACGTTGATTAACTTCTTCGATTGCAGACATACCGCCTATCTTTAATCCGCGGGCAAAAACCAGGCCTGCCAGATACCAGCTATAGGTTGGCGGTGTGTTATACATTGATTCATTGTCAGCGAATGTTTTGTAATCCAGCATCACTGGCATTGCCGGATTAGCATGGCCAATCAAATCTTCGCGAATGATAACGATGGTTAAACCAGCCGGGCCGATATTCTTTTGTGCGCCGGCATAAATTACGCCAAATTTCGAAACATCAATATGACGAGACAATATTGTTGAAGACATATCAGCAACCAGGGGCACATCGCCGGTATCCGGAATATACGGGAACTCGACACCAACAATGGTTTCATTGGGTGTGTAATGCACATAGGCCGCGTCAGGATTAAAGTTAAGGCTGGCCTCATCTGGCACGGTGGTAAATTTGCTGCCTGTGGTATCGGCAACCACATTTACATCACAGTAACGCTTTGCTTCAGCAACCGCTTTTTTAGACCATTGACCCGTTAGTAAATAATCGGCGGTTTGCCGTTTTTTACCATCACGGCTATTGAGCAGATTAATCGGTACCATGGCAAACTGACTGCTGGCACCACCCTGCAAAAACAATACTTTGTAATTATCCGGAATGGCCATCAGCTGACGCAAATCCGCTTCTGCTTTTACCGCGATCGACATATAGTCTTTACCGCGGTGACTCATTTCCATGACAGACATGCCGCAGCCATGCCAGTCCAGCATTTCTGCCTGCGCCTGCTCTAATACGTCTATCGGTAGCGCGGCGGGGCCGGCACTAAAATTATATACTCTGCTCATAGGCTTATTTATGAATACTCTTAAAGAAATTTACGTTAATATATAGCAATGAACTGGTTTAATTAATGACTCTAACATATTGAATAATATATTATTTACTGACTTAATCCAGTTTCTCATCTTGGCTCGAATTTTCTTCCGTCAGACCACTTTCGTCAGCAGCAGCCAGCACTTCAATCTTTTCGATTTCAACCAACTTTTCACCTTTAGTTAATCGAATCAAACGCACACCCTGTGTATTACGCCCCATCTCGCCAACCTCAGAAACGGCTATGCGAACCAGTGTGCCGTTATTGGTAATCATCATGATCTCATCATCACCCTGGACCTGAACTGCGCCCACAATCTTGCCGTTACGCTCATTGGTTTTAATCGAAATCACGCCCTGGCCACCACGGCCTTTCATCGGGTAATCGTCGACATCGGTGCGTTTACCGTAACCATTCTCCGTTGAAGTCAGTATCGAACCACCGGCTTCAACTTTAATCATACTAATCACCTGCTGACCTTCAGCCAGACGAATACCACGAACACCACCGGCAGTTCGGCCCATTGAACGCACGTCGGTTTCAGAGAAACGAATCGATTTACCCGAATCCGCAAGCAGCATGATATGGTCACTGCCATTAGTGATAACAACATCAACCAGCTTGTCATCATCACGGAATTCGATGGCTTTAATACCTGAAGCCCTTGGCCGAGAGAAATTAGATAAAGCGGTTTTCTTCACCGTACCGGAGCTGGTTGCCATAAAGACAAACAGATTTTCGTCATATTCACGTATCGGCATGACCGCATTAATGCGTTCACCCTCTTCCAGCGGCAGAAGGTTATTAATCGGTTTACCGCGCGAACCGCGACCGGCCATTGGCAACTGATAAACTTTCAACCAGTACACTTTACCGCGGCTGGAAAAACACAGAAGCGTGTCGTGTGTGTTGGCAATAAATAACTTATCAATGAAGTCTTCTGTTTTCATTGAAGTGGCAGACTTGCCACGGCCACCGCGACGTTGCGTGTTATACACATCCAGCTGCTGCGACTTGGCATAACCTTCATGCGAGAAAGTCACCACCACATCCTCTTCGGCAATCAGGTCCTCCATGTCGTAATCAAGCTCATCCTGCATGATTTCACTGCGACGTTTATCCGCGTAGTTGTCACGAATTTGTTCGAGCTCTTCGCGTATAACTTCAAGCAGTCTTTCTGGATTGGACAGTATTTCTATCAAGGCTTTAATTACATCCAGTATGGACTGGAACTCATTAACAATTTTATCTTGCTCAAGCCCAGTCAAACGGTGCAATTTTAAATCAAGAATGGCCTGTGCCTGTACTTCAGAAAGGTGATAACCGTCCTCTTTTAAACCAAACTGTGGCTCCAGGTTTTCGGGACGTGAAGCATTCACGTCAGCATCGGCTGTTGCACGTGACACCATGTCGACCACCATACCGGCCGGCCATACCCTTTGCACTAAACCTGCTTTTGCTTCCGCCGGATTAGCTGACTTTTTAATCATTTCGATGACTTCATCGATGTTGGCCAATGCCAGCGCCAGACCTTCCAAGACATGCGCACGCGCCCGTGCTCTGCGTAACTCATAAATGGTTCGTCGTGTAACGACTTCACGGCGATGACGTAAAAAAGCCTGTAATATCTGTTTCAGGTTCAGTAATTGCGGCTGACCTTCAACTAACGCCACCATATTTATACCGAACGAACATTGCATGGTTGTCTGCGAAAACAAGTTATTGAGCAGCACATCAGCCACTTCACCGCGTTTTATTTCAACAACAATACGCATACCATCTTTATCAGATTCATCACGCAGCGCTGATATTCCTTCTATGCGCTTTTCTTTCACCAGCTCAGCAATGCGTTCAATCAAACGTGCTTTATTTACCTGGTAAGGGAGCTCTGTAACGATAATCGATTGCTTACCCTTGTCGTTTTCAACGATCTGCGCACGAGAGCGCATAATCATACGGCCGCGTCCCGTTTTATAGGCCTGGCGAATACCCTTCACACCGTTAATAAACCCAGCTGTCGGCAAATCAGGCGCCGGTATATGCGCCATTAATTCATCTATCGATAACTCGGAATTATCAATTAAGGCCAGGCATGCACTAATCACTTCACCTAAGTTGTGTGGCGGCATATTGGTCGCCATACCCACTGCTATACCGGTAGAACCATTAACCAGCATGTTGGGCACACGGGTAGGCATAACCACCGGCTCTGATTCAGAACCATCGTAGTTTTCAGCAAAATCGACGGTTTCCTTATCCAGGTCAGCGAGCAATTCATGCGCGATTTTTGACATACGCACTTCGGTGTAACGCATCGCCGCGGGAGCATCGCCATCAACCGAACCAAAGTTACCCTGGCCATCGACCAGCATATAACGCAAGGAGAACGGTTGCGCCATACGTACGATGGTGTCATAAACAGCGGTATCACCATGCGGGTGATATTTACCGATAACATCACCAACGACACGCGCTGATTTTTTATAAGGTTTGTTGAAGTCATTGCCTAATACATTCATTGCATAAAGCACACGACGATGCACAGGTTTAAGGCCATCTCGAACGTCAGGCAATGCACGACCAACAATCACACTCATGGCGTAATCCAGATAGGATTGACGCATTTCGTCTTCGAGATTTACCGGGGATATTTCTTTCGCAAATTCAGTCATTTAGAGACGTGTACCAGGTTCCATTAATGGTTTCTTTCAACCGTAAAAAGACCTTGTTTCTGGCCCTCAATCCGGCAAAAAATAGCGCATAAAAATGCGGCTTAATAAACGCCCAATATTAGCACATCCCACCCCTTTGAGGGCACCCTATTTCCCTGTTTTTTATAGAAGAAAGAATAATTTACCACCTCTTAAAACGACTGCTTCCGGGCAGTATTGCCTCTACAAACAAAAGCACAATATTGCCGCAAAGGACGCAAAGAGCGCGAAGAAAAATAAAAAGACAATAGATGGTTTAAACCTGTAGGCCTACATAAGGCACGTTGCAGGCAACTTGACAATAACGCCGTGAATAACAAAGTCTTATCACCGCCTACCACTATATTTTTTTCGCGTCTTTTGCGTTATTTGCGGACAATGTTTTCAAAGCTTTTGAATGAGTACAGTAACTCAGCAGCCGCCACTGCATTGCCGTAGACACCAGGGCGCGCAGGGTGCGCTACCAGTTTATTATTCGAGATGACAGGAAAGACAGCTTACTCATCATCGCGCAATATACGCAACTGGCATTCGCCATCAAAATCAATGTGCTGCTGAATTCGAATCGGTCGGCAACAAACCGAACAATCCTCATAATAGTCTTGATCCGATGCCGAATCATCAATCAATAACTCAATACTTTCGCCACAGTAAGGGCAAGTTATATTACGGTTCAGCAATTCCATAGTGGTTATTATGGGCCATACCGCATATCAAGCAACGACATGGTTAACGCTGGCCAGTAAGTGATGATTAAAACCGCAAGGAACAATATCAGCATAAAAGGAATGGTTGCAAAATACAGCTCAGTGATCGGTTTATTAAAACGGTAGCTGGCAATGAACAGGTTCATACCAACGGGTGGCGTGAAATAGCCTATCTGCATATTCGCTAAAAAGATAATACCGAAA
>CAVYHC010000005.1:0-28511 GCA_963768125.1 uncultured Gammaproteobacteria bacterium | reverse complement strand
CATGTAACAGGGTCGCCGTTAAACCGGTAATAGTGGTCATGCTGAAACCGACGATCATGTAACCGATCTGAGCGATGCTCGAGTAGGCAAACAGATGTTTGACATTGCTTTGATAGATGGCGGCAGTCGATGCAGCGAATATTCCCAGTAATCCCAGTACCAGAAACAGGATCTGCAGAGGCACAGCGGTAAAAGAGAAGGAAAGGCCAAATATGGAAAAGGTAAAGCGTATTAGCAAATAGATAGCGACTTTGGTCGCAGTCGCCGCAAAGAAGGCTGTCACTATTGATGGCGCAAAAGCATAGGCATTGGGCAGCCATAGATGAAGTGGGAATAGTGCCAGTTTCAGGCAGATACCAACGATAACAAAAGCAAAGGCAGTAAACGCGGTTCGTGTATGTTCCACCTCGGGCAGGCGCCTGGAGAGGTCTTCCATATTCAAGGTGCCGGTCAACTGGTACATCAAACCGATACCGATCAAAATAAAAGTGGCACCGATGGTTCCCATAATCAGATATTGATATGAGGCCCAGAGTGCACGCCTGTCTCTGCCCAGTGCGATCAGAGCATAAGCTGACAGAGAGGATATCTCCAGGAAGACAAAGACATTAAATGCATCGCCCGTTGCCACTATGCCCAGCATACCCGACAGAGATAACAGGTATAAAACGTAAAATACCGTGTGCCGGTCTGCGGGAATTTCCTTTTCTATACTGGTTTGTGCAGCAAAAAGTACAACCGTACTGATCGCAGTAATGATCAATAAGACGAGTGCATTGAGCTGATCGATGCGATATTCGATGCCCCAGGGAGCCTCCCAGCCACCCAGTTCGTAGGTAATCGTGCCTGAGTCCATCACCTGTTGTAACAGGCTGGCGCTGATCAGAAAGGCCAGACCGCTCACGATTAAAGTAAACAGCCATGCCAGACGGGGTCGTGTTAAAAGCAGGCACAGAGGCGCCGCCATCAACGGTACAATGACCTGTAATATCGGAAAATGCACTATCAACCCTGGTTATCCTTTTTCTGTATTTCTTCTTCTTCGATGCTTCCGTAGGCTTCCTTAATACGTACCGTCAGAGCGAGGGCCAAAGCCGTGGTGGCAATACCGACTACAATTGCGGTGAGAATTAAAACATGCGGTAAGGGATTTGAATATTGATCTATGTTCTCGGCCAATATTGGGGCGCTGCCACCGTCGACTTTCGCTATGCTGATATAAAAGATAAAAACCGAGGTCTGGAAAATGCTCAGTCCAACGATCTTCTTTATCAGGTTGCCATGGGCGATAACGATATAAAACCCGGTCATCATCAGCACCACCACAACCCAGTTGTTATAGAGTCCCATTAACATTATGTCTTGTTATTAACTATGTTGTTATTTTGTATCTCGTTATCTTCATGGTTCTGTGATTTTTCCCTACGGTCCGCAAAATTAAAAAAGATAATGGTCATGACAGATGCGACCGTGATGCCCACACCCAGTTCGATTAACAGTATGCCCAGGTGCTGGCCTGCAACCGGGTCAGCTGATAAGGCGCTGTAATCAAGAAAGCTTTTTCCGTTCAGCAGAGAAACCACGCCTACACTTCCGTAAAGTAAAACGCCGCCGGCAGCGAGTAATTGAATAAAGGACTGATTGATCACGCGGTGTGCAGTGCTCATACCGAACAACATGGTATAAAGAATAATGGCGGCGGCAAAAATTACCCCGGCCTGAAAACCGCCTCCAGGCCCAAAGTCCCCATGAAATTGCACATACAGTGCAAATAGCATAATAAAAGGTAGCAGTATTTTGCTGACGATACGCAGGATTAAATGCTGTTGATGCATCGAATCATTGAGTGAATCAATTTCTGCAGTCTCCAGGGCTGTATTTCTGGGGCGGCGTACTATCGATAAAAGTGCCAGTACCCCCATACCTGCGGTAAAGATGACGACGACTTCACCGAACGTATCGAAAGCTCTGTAGCTTGCGAGCACAGACGTGACGATATTGGGTATTCCTATTTCCTGCATGGAGTCGTTGATGTAACGAGGTGCAACATGCTGGTGGATAGGTGCGTCGGCCGATCCAAAATAGGGCATATCCAGCGTGCCGTAAATCAACAGGCTACCCGTAACAATAACCACAGCTAAAGCCAATGCAGGTTTATGGCGTGCATGATGCTCTGAGCGTCCAGTCATGGCAGTCGCCACCAGCATGAGCAGGGTTGAGATGCCTGCGCCGACCGCAGCTTCTGTGAATGCGACGTCCACGGCATCCATAGTGACGAAGAAGCCAGCCGATAGCAGGCTGTATACGCCAGTGAGCATAACGACTGCCATTAAGTCTTTCATCCAGACTATGGCAAAAGCTACGCCGACCAGAAAAGCCAGTAAGGCAATGTTAATCAGGGATTCGATGGCTTTTTTTCGTTGTTAGACTTTAGCTCTTTCTGGTTTGCCAGGTCTTTGTGCATGGCAGCATTAGCTAAAGCGTGGCCGGCTGTAGGGCTGATAAATAACGTCATCAGTAGGATGATTACTAGTTTCACGTCCACCATAAAATCTAGATTGTGTAAAATTAAACCAATCATAATCATCGTAGTGGCTAACGTATCAGTTACACCTGCTGCATGCATGCGGCTATAAAAATCCGGGAATCGCAATATGCCTACCCCACCAGAAAGGATTAAGAAACAGCCTATCAACAGACACAGTGAACTACTTAACTGTATGAAGGTTTCCATCAGTTTTTCTGTTGTCCTTGTTGTTTTAATGTGAAATGGTCTGAATAGCGTAGCACGCCGATTACACTGATAAAGTTGATGAGCGCGTAAACGATAGCGATATCGAGAAATTCAGGGCGACCCATGACAAAACCTAACAGCGAGATAAGCAGTACGGTTTTGGTGCCAAACATATTGACGGCAAGTACGCGGTCATAGAGTGTTGGTCCCATAGTCGCGCGGATGATTGCCATAATCATCACAACTAATATGGCCAGGGTCGCTGCTATTATCATTAGTTTTCCAGTTGGCTCACGCGTCGGTCCATCTCGCCCGTTTCTAGATCGTCAATCGACTCACTTAATAAGGCGTGCACCAAAAATTTATCACCATCAAGATTAACCGTAACCGTGCCAGGCGTCAGCGTAATCGAATTTGCATAGATAACCTTTCCCATATCCGTTTTCTGGCTGGCTGTAATGGTGGCAAAACCTGGTGAGATGGATTTGTTACCAAGCCAGATATGTTTGACGACAACCAGATTGGCAAGAATAATTTCTTTGGCGAGCCAGGCGAAATATGCCGGGATTTTAAGCGTGAGGTGCAATGGCTGGGCTTCGTGATCAACTACATCCATCCTGCGTGCAATGAGAACCACGAATAAAATAGAGATTGCCCCAAGCGTTACCATGAAAGCTGTGTAATGGCCTGAATTTGCCAACCAGAAAGCGGCCAGAGTCAAGAAGAGCGTAATGGTGTGTCGCATTTATATATACTCGTGATGGTAAAAAAACCATCGTGGATGCCATTCGTACGAAATTAGCGAAGTACCTACAAGATGAAGGATTCTAACGTGTTTAGAGGCTATTTTTCTAGTATTTTTCTTTTGGCCTTCTATATCGGAATGGTAAGGCATATCGTGTGATTTACCGAAGGTTTACGCTGTTCATGAATTATCATCCGGCTCCCCTTCTATTTATCTATAGCCATTATCACCAATGTAGCTCACAGTGGCTCATATGCTGATTGAGCTTGTAACAGTTTGTAATCGTATGTAATGCAATTAATCTCAGCTTAAATGTTAGAAATCATTCTCGATGGTGAATGTCAAAATTTTGCTACAGACATAAAAAGTGGCTTTCAATTTCCAGTGGTAATGAACAAATAAAAATATGGCCCGGGTTATCGATCCAGGGCCACGTAGTTCATCTGGCGCAGGCTAACAGCGCAGGGCAGAACCCCGCATTTACGTGGTGTTCGACAGTTCAAAAGGAGTTGTTGATCTGGAATCGGCAATGCCGAGAAGGGAAATAAATGGTGGGCCTGGAAGGACTCGAACCTTCGACCTGCCGATTATGAGTCGGATGCTCTAACCAGCTGAGCTACAGGCCCTATTAAATAGTGCGTTATACATTGTTATGTGGGCTGTTGCGGTATTTTCGGCTAGCGCCTTAAATGCTTAAACCCTGTGCTATCGCACTCTACTGCGGGTGCGAATGAAGTCGCGTATTCTATAGCGCTTTGGTCCTGCTGTCAGCAGGAATTTCTGCGCTTTATTTTATTGATTAATCTTCCTCGTCACCAAGGAAGCTGCGTAGGTTTTCTGCGCGGCTAGGGTGGCGAAGTTTGCGTAATGCTTTGGCTTCGATCTGGCGAATACGTTCGCGGGTGACATCAAACTGTTTGCCAACTTCTTCCAGTGTGTGGTCGGTATTCATGTCGATACCAAAACGCATGCACAGTACTTTGGCTTCACGTGCGGTTAATGTGGTGAGAATGTCACGTGTTGATTCGCGCAGTGCTTCGCTGGTGGCGGAGTCCATCGGTGCCATGATGTTCATGTCTTCAATAAAGTCGCCCAGATGTGAATCTTCATCGTCACCAATCGGTGTTTCCATGGAGATAGGTTCTTTGGCAATTTTAAGCACTTTACGGACCTTGTCTTCCGGCATTTCCATTTTTTCAGCGAGTTCTTCCGGTGTGGGTTCGCGGCCCATTTCCTGAAGCATCTGGCGGAAAATGCGATTGAGTTTGTTGATGGTCTCAATCATGTGAACAGGAATACGAATAGTTCGCGCCTGGTCTGCAATTGAGCGGGTGATCGCCTGGCGAATCCACCATGTTGCATAGGTTGAAAATTTGTAACCGCGACGATATTCGAACTTGTCGACGGCTTTCATTAAGCCGATATTGCCTTCCTGTATCAAGTCGAGGAATTGCAGGCCACGGTTGGTGTATTTTTTTGCAATAGAAATTACCAGGCGCAGGTTGGCTTCCACCATTTCTTTTTTGGCGCGTCTTGCTTTGGCTTCACCAATCGACATTTTGCGGTTGATTTCTTTAATGTCCGAAATTCTTAAGCCGAATTCTTTTTCAACCACGGCGAGTTTTCGCTGTGTAATTTTAATATCCGGCGCGAGCTCTTTCAGTTTTTCTGAATATTCATGGCCTTTGCAATATTTATCAATCCATTTGATATTGACTTCATTTTGCGGGAAGGTGGTAATCATTATCTTGCGTGGCATGTGTGCTTTGTTTACCGCCAGGCTAAGAATGTGTCTTTCCAGTTTTCGCACACGATTAATAATTAAGTGCAGTTCGGTTGTTAAACGGTTAATCAGTGCCGGTGTGTATTTGAATTCCAGAAAAGCGCCGGACATGGAGGCACGCGCTTTATTGATTTCTTCAGTTGTGCTGCCTTCTTTCTCGATAACGTTCAGGCAGCGAGTGTGCGCCCGTTTGATTTTGACAAAGATTTTTTTAACTTTATCAATGTCGGGGCCGGTATCAATGACTTCTTCTTTTTGTACGGATTTACCTGCGGCGGCAAGCTCGGCTTCTTTTGCGGCACGTGCCAGTGCGTCTTCAGCCAGTTTATCCAGCTCTTCGTCGCTTTTGTGAAAATCAACGAGCAGTTCGTTAAGGCGGGCATCGCCTTCCTGTACCCTGTCCCAGAGTTTGATGGTATTGCCAACGGTAGTAGGGTTGGTTGCCAGTGCATGCAGTACCTGTTTTAGGCCTTCTTCAATGCGTTTGGCAATTTCAATTTCGCCTTCCCTGGTGAGCAGTTCGACGCTGCCCATTTCGCGCATATACATGCGTACTGGATCGGTTGTGCGGCCGAGCTCTGATTCGATGGATGCCAGTGCTGCAACGGCTTCTTCTGTGGTTTCGTCATCAGTATCACTCACCGAAGCATCGCTGAGTACCATGGACTCTGCTTCAGGAGCGGTTTCCAGTACCTGGATGCCCATGTCATTGATGGTGTTGATAATGTCTTCAATTTGTGAAGGGTCAACAATACCCTCGGGCAAGTGGTCATTGACCGCGGCATAAGTCAGATAACCTTGCTCTTTTCCTTTTTTAATGAGTATTTTAAGACGTGATTGTTTGTCTTGTTCCAACAGAGGAGATGCCATAGAATTGCCCATATTAAATATTGCTTGCCAGTTTATTGCTTGTGAGTCCGTGGCTATTAACCGCTTAACAGACTGTTAGAACAGGGTTAAGGTTAATAGTTCTTAATCACGAACGGAATCCACCATAATACCAGTATATGTGGCTGGTTTCTATAAATTCAAGATCAAAATAAGGCTGGAGTCGCTTCGGAGTTGGCATGATTCTCTCCCAATCGTCCGGTATTTGTGTTTGTGGAATAGCTGTAAAAAACAGGGGGATAGCGTGGTTTATCTGTTTTTTGTCAGATTTTTGTGGCGGGCGATAGTCGCCAGAGTCTGTGTAAAAGTACATAATTTGTTGCCTGAATTGGCCTTTGTAATGCACGAAATTTGAGAGAGAAAATATGGTTTCACTTGAAACACCGGTATGTGACTTTGATAAGCCTGTCGTCGATTTTTCATTGCCAGGTACTGATGGAAAAATCTGGACGGCAGAATCTGCGCGTGGTGAAAAAGGTTTGCTGGTGATGTTTATCTGCAACCACTGCCCTTATGTGAAAGCGATTCGTGATCGCCTGGTACGTGATACCAAGGAATTGCAGACGCTAGGTATTAATAGTGTTGCTATCATGTCGAATGATCCTGCTGAATACGAAGAGGACTCGTTTGAAAACATGCAGAAAATTGCGGCACAGTTTGCCTTTCCGTTTCCTTATCTGCTGGATGAAACGCAGCAAGTAGCCAAAGCTTACGGTGCAGTTTGTACCCCCGACTTTTTTGGCTATAACCAGGCTATGCAGTTGCAATATCGTGGCCGTCTCGATGAAAGCCGTAAAGAGGCTGCGGCGGCTGATGTTAAGCGTGATTTATTTGATGCCATGAAGCAGGTTGCGCAAACCGGTCATGGGCCGAAGCAACAAATACCGGGTATCGGTTGTTCCATAAAATGGAAAACGGCCTGAGGTGGAAAGCTATAAATAAAGCTGGGGTCGCTAAGCCGGGTTTAAGGATTTTTGTTGCCGATCATGGTTTGATTAAAGCCAAAGACGTCCTTTAGTAAATTAGAGTGACCGTCGTAAGTTGCGTTATCTGCTGCTTCAAAATAGTTGATTTTAAGTGCGGACAGCATTTTTGGGCCGTCCACGGTTTCGCTGGCATTAACCAGCGCTTTACGTATGATTTCTGCAACTTCTTGCGGTACATCGGGTGAAGCAGATAATGCCATGTGCGGTATCGGTTCTGTTGTCATCACGATATTTAAATTGTTATACGTTGACGCTAATCGTGAGGGAATGATGGCAGCGTCGATGTCTCCAGAGAGGAGTTTTTCTATTGCAACAGTAGCGTTTGTTTCCCAGATGAAATTGGGCAGGCGCATCGGGTTTGGGAAAAGCTCTTCCAGTCGTAAAGCGCCCAGGCTTGGCGAAGGCATCGATGCAACCCTTAGTCCGATGAGTTCATCTACGTCAAGGATGAAGCTGTCTTCGCTGGTAACAATGGAATGGCTGACGGTATCGGGTAGCTTTGCCAATAAGGTGTAACCCTGCGTTTTTATTCGGTAATCAGTAAAGTGCGCGGCGTCCAGCACCAGATCAAAGCCTTTTTCCCGCCTGCGCATTTTTGTCCAGTAAAAAAGAAAATTTCGCTGTGTCGAAATAGTAATGCTATGGCCGGTAGCTTTAGACAGGTAATCAGCGAGAGGCTGATAGTTTTCTTTAAGTTTTTGCTGCGGAAGAATGGGCTGAATTGCCAGCGAATACTCTGCTGCCTGGCAGACAGGAGTGAAAATAAAACAGGTAAAAGCTAGCGTTAGTATCCTTAACAACATGGCTGTGCCCAGTGGTTGGTTGTCGCTTATATATAGCCGTTGATAGCGATTATTTCCACTTTAATTGATATATGTCCTGAAAGTTGTTTGTGGTACTAATATAATGTTTTTCCTGATTCAGAGCGCTTTAAGGCGCGGCGCTGAGACTGTTTTTGGCGTTGTACTTCGGCATTTACATAACTGCTTGAATTTATATTGTTTTATCTTTGACAGGATTTAAAAGACGGTTTCTGGCAGGTTATTTTTCCTGCTCAGGGCAGAGAAAGAACGGCATATTTTCCTAAGAAAGACTAACTATTGTCACAGTTGCTTGCTCATTAGGCTGAATTAAGGGAAAATACGCGCCTTTCAATGACACGTGGCATGGCGATTCGCAGGCTGTTTGGGGTGCTTTAGTCATTGATTTCATAATAATTTTTGTCACTTCACGGGCGTTTCCATAGGTAATGCTAAGGTCTGTTGTGGTGGCTTTTTCAGTTACAAAAACTTAATCGGAGAGCATTATGCCTTCACGTAAAGACCTTGCAAATGCAATTCGTGCCTTGAGCATGGATGCCGTTCAAAAAGCTAATTCTGGTCACCCCGGTGCACCTATGGGTATGGCTGATATCGCTGAAGTACTGTGGAATCACCATTTAAAACATAACCCGGCAAACCCGGACTGGACGGATCGTGATCGATTTGTTCTTTCCAACGGTCATGGTTCGATGCTGATTTATTCATTACTGCATTTAACGGGTTATGACTTATCAATCGACGATCTTAAAAACTTCCGTCAATTGCACTCAAAAACACCGGGTCATCCTGAGTACGGTTATGCGCCAGGCGTAGAAACAACAACGGGTCCTTTAGGTCAGGGTATTACTAATGCGGTTGGTATGGCTATTGCTGAACGTGCATTAGCGGCTGAATTCAACAAGGATGGCCATAACATCGTAGATCACAATACTTATACGTTCTTAGGTGATGGCTGTTTGATGGAAGGCATTTCTCACGAAGCCTGTTCACTTGCGGGGACTTTAGGACTGGGCAAGTTGATTGCATTCTGGGATGACAACGGTATATCGATTGATGGTCACGTTGAAGGCTGGTTCACTGACGACACGCCAAAACGTTTCGAAGCGTATGGCTGGCATGTGATTGCTGATGTTGATGGTCACGATCCAGAGGCATTAGAAAAAGCGATTGAGTTTGCTAAAGCCATGACAGATCAACCAACCATGATCTGTTGTAAAACAACCATTGGTTTTGGTTCGCCTAACAAGGCCGGTAGTCACGCCAGTCATGGTGCGCCATTAGGCCAGGACGAAATTAATCTGACCAAGGCAGCGTTAGGCTGGGATCACGATGCATTTGATGTGCCCTCTGATATCTATGCAGCCTGGGATGGCAAAGAGAAAGGTGCGGCTGCAGAAGCTGCATGGAATGAAAAGTTTGCAGCCTATAAGGCGGCGCAGCCTGAATTAGCGGCTGAATACTCACGTCGTATGTCAGGTGAGTTGCCTGCTGATTGGGCAGCCAGGTCTGCTGCTTATATTGCAGAGTGTAATGAAAAAGGTGAAAGCAAGGCAACGCGTCAGGCATCACTGGCTTCTATTGAAGCATACGCTGCAGCATTGCCAGAAATCTTCGGTGGTTCTGCTGACCTGGGCTGTTCAAATCTGACTGAATGGTCAGGTTACAGACCAATGCGTGCCGATAAGCCAGCGAGTAACTATATCAACTACGGTGTGCGTGAATTTGCGATGTCAGCCATTATGAACGGTGTTGCATTGCACGGTGGTTTCATTCCTTTCGGCGCAACCTTTTTAATGTTCTCTGAGTATGCGCGTAATGCTTTACGTATGTCTGCTCTGATGAAGATTCAAAGTATTTTTGTTTACACGCATGACTCCATTGGTCTGGGTGAAGATGGCCCTACGCATCAGGCAGTCGAGCAAATACCTACATTACGTATGATTCCAAACATGAATGTATGGCGCCCATGTGACACAGTAGAAAGTGCCGTATGCTGGCAGCAGGCGGTGCAAAGAAAAGACGGCCCTTGCTGCCTGATTTTCTCGCGTCAGGCTTTGCCGCATCAAACACGCACTGATGCGCAAATTGCTGATATTACTAAAGGCGGTTATATCCTGCAGGACTGCAACGGTACGCCAGACGTAATTATAATTGCGACCGGTTCTGAGGTTGCGCTTGCAACAGGCGCTGCTGAAAAGCTTTCAGATAAGAAAGTACGTGTTGTTTCTATGCCTTCCACTAATGTCTTTGATGCACAAGATGCGGCTTATAAAGAATCAGTATTGCCTGCAGCTGTGACTGCACGTGTTGCCGTTGAAGCAGCCGTTACTGACGGCTGGTATAAGTATGTAGGCACAACTGGCGCGGTGGTTGGTATTGATCGCTTTGGTGAGTCTGCACCTGCGGGAGAACTGTTCGAATACTTTGGCTTTACCGTCGATAAAGTTGTTGAAGCAGTGAATAGCGTAGCGTAAGAAAAGATATAAACAGTAGCCAAAAAGCACACGAATAACGTCAATTATAATTTATTAAATTTTTATATTTTCGTGATTCGCGTGCTTCGCGGACAAAAAGTTTTAAGTTTTAAGTTTTAAGTTTAATTTTTAATACATTTTTTTTATTTAGGTTTGGAGAAATTATTATGACTATTAAAGTCGGTATTAACGGTTTTGGCCGTATTGGACGCATGGCTTTTCGTGCAATCGCGAAAGACTTCCCGGAAATTGAAGTAGTAGGTATTAATGACCTGCTTGACGCTGATTACCTTGCTTACATGCTTAAGTATGATTCAGTTCACGGTAATTTTGCGGGCGACATAGCTGTAGACGGTAACAACTTAATCGTAAACGGTAAAACTATCCGTTTGACTGCAGAGCGTAACCCGGCCGATTTGGCCTGGGGTGACATCGGTGCTGATTTAATTATCGAATGTACTGGTTTCTTCCTTACAGAAGAAAGCTGTCAGGCGCATATCGATGCAGGCGCTAAGAAAGTTGTGCAGTCAGCACCTTCTAAAGACAGCACGCCAATGTTCGTTTACGGTGTTAACCATAACGAATATGCGGGTCAGGCAATTGTTTCTGCCGCATCTTGTACAACTAACTGTTTGGCGCCTGTTGCTAAAGTTATTAATGACAAGTGGGGCATCAAGCGTGGTTTGATGACAACAGTTCATGCTGCAACAGCAACACAGAAAACAGTTGACGGTCCTTCTATGAAAGACTGGCGCGGCGGTCGTGGTATTTTAGAAAATATCATTCCTTCTTCTACTGGTGCGGCAAAAGCTGTCGGTGTTGTACTGCCAGAGCTTAACGGTAAATTAACCGGTATGGCTTTCCGTGTACCGACTTCAGACGTTTCTGTCGTTGATTTAACCGTTGAGTTAGAAAAAGAAGCTTCATACGAAGAAATTTGTGCTGAATTGAAAGCTGCTGCTACTTCTGGTGATATGAGTAAAACGCTGGGTTACACCGATGAGAAAGTCGTTTCTACGGATTTCCGTGGCTGTAGTTTCTCTTCTATCTTTGATGCAGAAGCTGGTATTGCATTAGACGGTACTTTCGTGAAACTGGTTTCATGGTATGACAACGAATATGGTTATACCTGTAACATGCTACGTTTCGTAGAGCACGTCTCTAAGTAATAAACGGATCTTTTGTCCGGGAGCGGCGTTGCGGCTCAAATTTAAAATACTCACGTACTATTGTACGCTCCGTTTTTAAATTTAATCCGCGCCTTGCTCGCGAACAAAATCTCTCGTTTATACTGTGTAGATATTTATAAACACAGCCTGGTCATGTGACTGGGCTGGTGTTTTTAATAAGTAATAAATAAAAACAGTATTGTTTGTTAAGTTAATTAATTTAGTAGCTTTATATTATTAAGCATTTAACAAACTGTATTCATAATTTAATTTTAAGTAAAAAAGTATTTTGGAGTTTTAGTGATGGCATTCATCAAGCTGACAGATTTAGATTTAGCCGGCAAGCGCGTTTTAATTCGTGCTGACCTTAATGTACCAGTGAAAGACGGCAAGGTAACTTCCGATGCGCGTATTGCTGCGTCTATGCCGACGGTTGAGCACTGCATGAAAGCAGGTGCTTCTGTTATGGTTATGTCACATCGCGGTCGTCCTGAAGAAGGCAAGGTTGATGATGAAAACTCTATGCAGCCTATCGCAGAAGATATGTCTGCAAAACTTGGGACCGAGGTTCGTTTAATAAAAGATTATCTTGATAACGCGCCTGAAGTTGCAGCCGGTGAGTGTGTGTTACTGGAAAACGTTCGTTTTAATGCGGGTGAGAAAAAAGACGACGAAACATTATCGAAAAAATACGCATCTTTATGTGACGTCTTTGTTATGGATGCGTTTGGTACCGCGCATCGTGCACAAGCATCGACTCATGGTGCGGGTAAATTTGCAGCTGTTGCCTGTGCAGGTATTTTGCTTTCAGGTGAGTTAGATAGCCTGGCAAAAGCACTGGCTGAACCTGCTCGTCCAATGGTAGCGATTGTTGGTGGTTCGAAAGTTTCTACTAAGTTGACCGTATTTGAAGCCCTGTCTGAAAAAGTTGATCAATTGGTTGTTGGTGGCGGTATCGCTAACACTTTCCTGAAAGCCATGGGTAATAACGTTGGTAAATCTTTATGTGAAGAAGACCTGGTTGATACGGCTAAAGCACTGATAGAAAAAATGAAGGCACGAGGTGCAAATATTCCTATTGCGACTGATGTGGTTTGTGCTAAAGAATTTGCTGAAGATGCAGAAGCAACTTTAAAAGCGGCTAATGAGTGTGATGATGATGACATGATCTTTGATATTGGTCCTGACTCTGCACAAGAGCTTGCTGATATCATTAGTAAAGCAGGCACAATTATCTGGAACGGTCCAGTTGGCGTATTTGAATTTGATCAGTTTGGCGAAGGCACAAAAACAGTTTCCATGGCCATTGCCAATGCAGATGGTTTCAGTCTTGCCGGTGGTGGTGATACTATCGCCGCGATTCAAAAGTATGATATTTACGATAAGGTTTCGTATATCTCAACTGCCGGCGGCGCTTTCCTGGAATACCTGGAAGGTAAAACATTGCCTGCAGTCGCTATGTTAGAAGAAGCAGCTTTAAAGCAATAATATAAATATTTGCGCCACCGTTAAACGAATTACGTTTTTAATAAGAGGTTGTAAACAAAACATCAATGCGCAGAACTAAAATTGTCGCGACTTTAGGCCCGGGTTCAAGTTCATCTGAAGTAATACTTGAGATGATGCAAGCAGGCGTTGATGTGTTTCGTTTGAACTTCTCACACGGCTCGCACGAAGAGCAGAAACATCGTGTAGATTTGATTCGTGCCGGCAGTGAAGACACGGGCCGTATCGTTGGTATTCTTGCCGACTTGCAAGGACCAAAAATACGTACTCACAAATTTAAAGATGGGCGTGTCCAGTTAATTAGAGGCGAAACGTTCATTCTTGATGCCGCTTTAGGTAAAGATGAAGGCACCGAGGAGCGGGTCGGCCTGACTTATAAAGATCTGCCAAAAGATGTTAAGAAAGGCGATATTCTTTTGCTTGATGATGGCCGCGTTGAGCTTGTCGTGGAAGAAGTTGTTGCTGAGGAAATTCGTTGCACGGTTGAATATACCTGCGAATTATCCAATAACAAAGGCATCAACCTTAAGGGCGGTGGTTTGTCAGCGCCCGCGCTAACCGATAAAGATAAGGAAGATTTAGTCGCGGCAGTTGGCATGGGTGTCGATTATGTGGCTTTATCCTTTGCCCGAACGGGAGCAGATGTTATTCAGTGTCGTGAGCTGGTCACCGCAGCAGGCAGTGATGCAGGTATTGTTACTAAAATCGAACGTACCGAAGCGATTGAGAATATCGATGAAATAATCGAGGCTTCGGATGTCATTATGGTGGCACGCGGCGATCTTGGTGTAGAAATGGGTGATGCGGAATTGCCGGCATTGCAGAAAAGTTTGATTAAGTCAGCACGTGCCATGAATCGCGTAGTGATTACTGCAACGCAAATGATGGAGTCAATGATCGATAGTCCGATTCCAACGCGTGCCGAAGTGTTTGATGTTGCTAACTCTGTACTCGATGGTACTGATGCGGTGATGCTCTCTGGTGAAACTGCGGTCGGTAAATATCCGGCAAAAACAGTTCAGGCCATGGGTCGTATTTGTGAGCATGCTGAAAAGCAACGGGCCGCGATGATCTCGGATCACCGGGTTGACCTTGTTTTTGGTAGGGTTGATGAAGCCATTGCAATGGCTACAATGTACACGGCGAATCATCTTAAGATGAATGCGATTGCCTCTTTGACGGAGTCAGGTGCAACTGTATTATGGATGTCGCGTATAAGTTCCGGTATCCCGATATATGCTTTAACGCCGCGCTTAAGAACATTAAGTAAAGTGACTTTGTACCGCGGGGTTTATCCTGTACGTGCTGATTTTACCAAGTTGGCGCCGATGGATGTAACGATTGGCGTGGTTGATTTGCTGAAGAGCAAAGGTATTGTTGAGAGCGGTGACCGCATAGTTCTCACACGAGGAGATATGTTAGGCGATCAGGGTGGTAGTAATATAATGAAGATCGTTAGTGTTGATTAATTTGTAAGCGCAGTGCTGCACAAAGAATTTTGTATTTTTATTTTTTTAGGTTTTAAGATAGTTTAATTTTATAGGAGAGCTCAAATGGCTTTAATTTCAATGAGACAATTACTGGATCATGCTGCTGAAAACGATTATGGCATGCCAGCATTTAATGTTAATAATATGGAGCAGGTGCATGCCATCATGCAGGCTGCTGATGAAACCAACAGCCCTGTTATTATGCAAGGTTCTGCCGGTGCGCGTTCTTATGCAGGTGAACCGTTTTTACGTCACCTGATTAGTGCGGCGATTGAAATGTATCCGCATATTCCAGTGGTTATGCATCAGGATCACGGCTCTGAGCCAGCAGTATGTTTACGTTCTATCCAGTCTGGTTTTAGTTCGGTGATGATGGACGGTTCATTGATGGCCGACATGAAAACACCTGCTTCATTTGAATATAACGTAGACGTGACTAAAGAAGTTGTGAAGATGGCTCATGCTGGCGGTGTATCAGTTGAAGGCGAGCTGGGTTGTTTGGGTTCTTTGGAAACCGGCGAAATGGGTGAAGAAGACGGTCATGGCGCGGAAGGCAAGCTGGATATGGATTTGCTGTTAACTTCAGTTGAAGAAGCTGCCGACTTTGTTGAAGCAACAGGTGTTGATGCGCTGGCGATTGCTATCGGAACTTCACACGGTGCTTACAAGTTCACCAAGGAGCCAACCGGCGAGATTTTGCGTATTGATCGAATTCGTGAAATTCACGCGCGCATTCCTAATACTCACCTTGTTATGCACGGTTCTTCTTCAGTGCCTCAGGACTGGCTGGAAATCATTAACAATTACGGTGGTGACATGGGTCAGACTTATGGTGTACCTGTAGAAGAAATTCAGGAAGGCATCAAAAACGGTGTCGCTAAAGTTAACATCGATACTGACCTGCGTATGGCTTCAACGGGTTCTGTTCGTAAGCACCTGGTTGATAATCCTACAAACTTTGATCCACGTAAATTCCTCAAGGAATCAACCGCTGCGATGAAAGAAATTTGTAAAGCACGTTATGAAGCATTTGGTTGTGCTGGTAATGCATCGAAGATTACACCGCTTTCTCTTGAAAAGATGATCGGTTTTTACAAGTAAGTTAACTTGTAATAATGTTCGAATAAGAGGGGTCTTCGGGCCCCTTTTTTATCACTAATAAATTTATATTTAAGAGGTAGATATGTCTGGATTAGAAATTGAAGATCAGATTGTCGGTGAAGGTGATGAAGCGGTTGCCGGTCAAACGGTTGAAGTACATTACACAGGCTGGTTAACGGATGGCACCAAGTTTGATTCAAGCCTTGATCGTAACCAGACATTCAGTTTTAAACTGGGTGCAGGTCAGGTTATTGCAGGCTGGGATCAGGGTGTTGCCGGTATGAAAATTGGCGGGGCACGTAAACTGACGATTCCACCCGATATGGGTTATGGCGAACGCGGTGCAGGCGGTGTTATTCCACCCAATGCGACCTTGGTCTTTAAAGTGGAATTGATTGGCCTGAGCTAATTTTTTGCTTGTTTTTCGACTTTATCTGGCGAGTCACTCTTTCCAGTGTTTTGTGATTTAGCATTTACGACTGCATTCTATTTTGGCATTGTGGTTCTCGCACCACGGGCGAGTTACTCTTTTGCTACAGCCCAAAAGAGTAACCAGAAAAGGCCGCCGCTACTCGATTGCCCCTGCGGGGTTCCTGAAGCTGGGGGTATTGCCTACGAGCCCGTGCTGATGCGCCGTCCAGGCGCACAGCACTAAATTCGCCGTCCCTGGCGAATTTGCTCTACCAATACCCCCAGCTTCAGCAATCGAGAGGCGGAAGTTAAAACAAGAATAAAACAAAGCTCGAAACAAAGTCAGAAACGAAAAATTAAAGTACAGCGCAAGACATCACCACTGTTTTTGACTTTGACCTTTCCACCTTAGGCAAGCCATTTAGGCAGTGCCGTTATCATGGGTTTTCTGTGCCAGCATGTCTGAGCCCACGTGTTTATCAACGAGGGCGAGTTCTGGCGCAGCATGATAACGGTATTGCCTAAATGGGAACCCCTGTGCTTTTTACAGGGGCGTAGCCGTAGTGGCGGCCCTTTCTGGTTACTCTTTGCGGCTGCAGGCAAAGAGTTACTCGCCCGTCAGTGGGCGAAACCACAAGTACAATTCAAAATAGCCGTAAATGCTAAATTACAAAGCACAACAACAATGTAACTCGCCAGCGGGGCGAGACCCGCAATGCCAAAGTAAAAAGAAGTCGTAAATGCCAAAAAGTCAGCATCAAGACAAACCCCACAATTTATAAAAGTTACCAAGCGGCAATTACATGCCGCTAAAGTGACTATTGTTTAGCCGACGGCACTGACGGTCGAGCCTTTTGCAGGCGACGGTTTGATGAGCGAATCTATCAAGGTTTCGGGTAATTTGGCTTCACCCTCTTTAACATAGCGGTTGCAGTGTACCGGGCAGTTCAGGCGTTCGCGTAAATCGGCGGTATTATCCATCTGCTCGTTATTGTTATCATCCAGCGCGTTAAGCACAACGCCGGCTAAAATCAGGCCGCGCATTTGAATGGCTTCGACATTAAGCAGTACCTGGCTCAGTACGCCCAGTTTGTCATCGGCAACCAGGATGACGGGTAACTGTAGTGCAACGGCGAGGTCTGCATTCAGGCCATTTTCAGCGAGTGGTGAATAAAATCCACCGGCGCCTTCAACCAGCACAAAACCTAGCTCACTGCCTTGCAGGCAAATATTGACTAATTGCTCTGTGGTTAGCACTTTGTTGGCAAGGTGGGCGGCACGTACCGGTGAAATCGGTGGTTCGAAACGGTAAGGGCAGACTTCAGATAATGAGCCCTGGTAATCGGCGGCTTCTTTTAATGCCACGGCATCTTGCGGAATAAGTTCTTCACCCTGTTTGACGCAGCCCGACTCAATGGGTTTTCTCGGGATAACCTTGATATTTCTTTGATTAAGTTGTCTGGCTATGGCAACGCCAACAAAGGTTTTGCCCACCTCTGTACCGGTACCTGTGATAAAAACACCTTGCATGTGTATTACTCCATAAGTAATTTTTTTGCATATTCATATTTTTCGGCTGTTTTTGTCACAATTGAGTCCGGTAGTTCAGGGCCAGGGGCCTTTTTGTTCCAGTCCAGCGTTTCAAGATAATCACGTAAAAACTGTTTATCGAAACTGACCGGGCTGCTACCGGGTTGATATTTATCTTTTGGCCAGAATCGTGAAGAATCCGGGGTTAACACTTCATCAATCAGCGTTAGCTGGCCATTTTCATCGAGTCCAAACTCGAACTTGGTATCGGCAATGATAATGCCGCGTTGTAGCGCGAAATCTGCGGCTTCTTGATAGAGAGGCAAGCTGACATCACGTACCTGCCGGGCAATATCATCGCCTAGCAATTCCCTGGACTGATTATAGTCGATGTTTTCATCGTGTGCGCCAACGGCGGCTTTTGTTGATGGCGTATAGATGGGCTCTGGCAGTTTATCGGCTAATTGCAGGCCGGCAGGTAGCTGAATGCCGCAGATTGCGCCCGTTGCCTGGTAATCCTTCCAGCCCGAACCAATAATGTAACCGCGAACAATCGCTTCCACTGGCAGGGCTTTTAATTTTTTAACGATCATTGCGTGATCGGCTACTTCGTTGCGTTCGCTTGCATCGGGTAAAACATCTTCCAGCTTGAGGTCGCACTGATGATTAGGAATAATGTGTGCCAGTTTGTTTAGCCAGAACTGGGTGACCTGGTTCAGAATAATACCTTTACCGGCAATAGCGGTTGGCATAATGACATCAAACGCTGAAATCCTGTCAGTGGTGACAATCAGCATGTGTTTTTCATCGATATCATAAATATCGCGGACTTTGCCGCTATGAAGTAAGGGCAAACTTTTAATGTGGCTGCTATGTAGTGTGGCGGGCATATTCGTCAGTTATCTGGGTTAAACTTCCGGGAGCCAGGCTGTCAGCTGACTTTTAGTATTCATTGCAGCGCATTTTACGCTAAGTTGTAATAGATGGTTAAACTTATGGGAAAGAATAAAGTCGTCAATGTGATACGTCATCTCGCGTTCGAAGATTTAGCGAGTTTTACCTCGATTTTACAGATTAATGGTTACCAGATTAATTATATCGAAGCAGCCGATTTTGCATTAACAGCGAAAGAGTTATCGCAGATAGACGTGCTCTCCGATAATTTGTTGATTATTCTGGGCGGGCCAATCAGTGTCAATGATGCCGCCATGTTTCCTTTCATTAACGATGAAATTGAGATACTAAAACAACGGATAAAGGCCGATAAGCCGACACTGGGTATTTGTCTAGGTGCCCAGCTTATTGCCAGCGCCCTGGGCGGAAATATTTACCCGGGCGAAGAAAAAGAAATTGGCTGGTACGATTTAACGCTAACAGCCGCCGGTAAACAGTCAGCGCTGCGATACTTGAGTGCCGAGCATTGCCGTATGCTGCACTGGCATGGTGAAACCTTCGATTTGCCAGAAAAAGCTGTTTTACTGGCATCCAGCGAAAAATACACTAACCAGGCATTCAGTATAGGTCGTCATGTACTTGCCCTGCAGTTTCACCCGGAGATAACGCAGCGTGTCATGGAAAAATGGTTTATCGGGCACATTAATGAAATCATGCAGACCGAGGGCATCAGCGTCGAGTCATTAAGGCAAGAGACGCATCAGTTTGCCAACCAGCTGGAAGTGCAGGGCGAACTGTTTTTTAATAGCTGGTTGAACGAAGTGAGTTAAGCCGTGTTTGTGTTTACTCGAGAATGCCAGAACCTGACGCGGTAGCGGCCTGCTGCTATGGTCTTCATCGGCACGTTCTCAGCTCAATTGTTTGTTTCTCAGTATTGCACCGTTGTGGTGCCGATTTGTGGTATTTTTTGGTTTTTCCTGGTGATTGAGTACGTGCTTTCATTGGCTGCTAATGTTCGCTAAAATAACCGGCCCTGTCCGTGGTTTGTGGCGGTCTTCACTGGCACGCTAATTGAGCAGGCAGGGCTAGTCGGTAAAACACATACGCTTCTTTTTACCTGATTTTATTAAAAATATACAGCGATAGCTGTGCTCGCCAGTGCGGCTTAAATGGTTACGGTTTAGATATGAGCTCAACTTTTCAAGAACAGACAAAATTCGGATTCCCTGAAAAACAGGGCTTGTACGACCCAATGTTTGAAAAAGACAGCTGTGGCGTGGGTTTTGTAGCGCATATTAAAGGCAAGCCCAGTCATCAAATCGTGCTTGACGCCGAAATTATGCTGCAGCGTATGGAGCACCGCGGTGGCTGCGGCTGTGAGCCCACTACGGGTGATGGCGCGGGTATATTAACCGGCATGCCACATGATTTTTGTGTGAAAGCAGCAAAACAGGACCTGGGCGTGGATTTGCCAGCAGCTGGTTTGTATGCCGCGGGCAATGTATTTTTGCCGACCGATGAAAAGCAGCGCCAGTATTGCCTGGCCGGGGTTGAAAGGATCATCAGCGAGCAAGGTCAAAAATGCCTGGGCTGGCGTGAAGTGCCGATTGATACTGATGCTGCCGATATCGGTCCAACGGCTCGATTATCACAGCCGGTTATTATGCAATTGTATATTGCCGCTGACAGCGTTAAGGGTAAAGATTTTGAGCGCCAGTTATATATTATTCGTAAACGCAGTACGCATTATCTGCGTTATGACAAGTCTTTATCGCAGAGAAAGATTTTTTATATTTGTTCGTTGTCACCGAGTGTCATTATTTATAAAGGCATGCTAAATGCCACGCAGGTAAAAACATTTTATCTGGATTTGCAGGACCCGGATTATGCTTCGCACATTGCAATGGTGCACTCACGCTTTAGTACCAATACATTTCCATCATGGGACCGGGCGCAACCTAACCGTTACATGAGTCACAACGGTGAGATAAATACCTTGCTGGGTAACCGAAACTGGATGACTGCACGACAGGGTATGGTGCAGTCTGACGATTTCGGCTGTCCAATTGAAAGCCTTTTTCCAATCGCTGAGAATGATTGCTCTGATTCAGGCAACTTTGATAACGTGCTAGAGTTTTTATTAATGTCTGGTCGAAGCCTGCCGGAAGCGGTGATGTTAATGGTGCCTGAAGCATGGCAGTCTGATGCAAATATGGACCAGGCGAAAAAAGATTTTTATCGTTTTAATTCAACCATGATGGAGCCATGGGATGGTCCGGCTTCCATCGCATTTACTGATGGCAACTGTATCGGCGCAGTGCTTGATCGCAATGGCTTGCGCCCCAGCCGTTATTATCTAACGCATGACGACCGCGTCATTATGGCGTCAGAAGTTGGCGTAGTGGATGTTGATCCCGCAGATGTTAAATTCAAAGGGCGCTTACAGCCCGGCAAAATGTTTCTCATTGATTTTGCTAAAGGTGAACTAATTTCTGACACTGACCTGAAAAAAGATTTTTCAACACGGCGTCCCTATGGCGAATGGTTAAATACCCAGGAAATTAAATTATCTGACCTGGGCTGTGAGCAGGAAGCACACGGTTTTATAGCGGAGACAATTATTCCGCGCATGCAGGCGTTTGGTTATACGGTAGAGACCATGCAGTTTATGTTGCTGCCACTGGTGCGTGAGTTACGCGACCCTGTCGGTTCCATGGGTAATGACTCGGCGCTGGCCTGTCTTTCTGACAAACCGCGCATGCTTTACGATTACTTTAAACAGTTGTTTGCACAGGTAACCAATCCGGCGATTGATTCCATTCGTGAAGAAGTGGTGATGTCACTGGAATGTTATATCGGTCCGGAAGGTAACTTGCTGCAGACTACTGAGCATCATGCCAATCGTTTGCGTGTGCCGCATCCGATTTTAACCAATGAAGAGCTGGCCGCGTTAAAGCATCTGAATCATCGTGGCTGGAAATCCAGAAACATTGATATTACTTACGACAAATCTGAAGGTGCTGCCGGACTGGCTAAACGCCTGGATGAGATATGTACGCAGGCGAGTGATGCAATAGCAGAAGGTTACAGTCTGGTTGTGCTTTCTGATAGAAATATTTCAGCGTCACGCGTACCGGTCAGTACCTTGCTGGCTACCGGTGCGGTGCATCATCACCTGGTTAAAAATCAGCAGCGCACCCGTATTGGTATTGTGCTTGAAACGGGTGAGGCGCGCGAAGTGCATCATCACTGTTTGTTAATTGGTTACGGTGCAGATGCGATTAATCCTTATGTAGCGTTTGAAGCTTTGTTCCAGTCGCAACGTGAAGGTCTGCTGGATGCAGAAAAATATAATGATGAAGCAATAGTTGCTGCTTATCGCAAAGGCGTTGCCAAAGGCATGCTGAAAGTAATGGCGAAAATCGGCATCTCAACATTGCACTCATACAAAGGTGCGCAGATTTTTGAAGCCGTCGGACTGGGCGAAGATGTCATTGCACGTTGCTTTAAAGGTACCGCGAGCCGTATTAAAGGCGTTAACCTTGAAGTGCTGGCAGAAGAATCTTTGCGTCGACATGAAAAAGCCTACCCCAGTCGTGACCTGGTGCGTATGCCGATGCTGGATAATCCCGGTGATTTTCACTGGCGCAACGGTGGTGAAGTGCATATGTGGAATCCACAGACCATCGCGAATATTCAGCTGGCCGCTCGCACTAACAGTCGTGAAGCTTACAAGCAATTTGCCAAGGTATCGGATGACGATTCAACACGGCGTGCGACCTTGCGTGGTTTATTAAAATTTAAAGATGGCGCTAATGGTGGTGCAATTCCATTAGAAGAAGTTGAATCCGCAAAAGATATTGTTAAGCGTTTTGTCACGGGCGCCATGAGTTTTGGTTCGATATCTGCAGAAAGCCATGAAACTTTAGCTATCGCCATGAACCGTCTCGGCGGTAAATCTAATACCGGTGAAGGTGGTGAAGACGCGGCACGTTTCACACCAATGGCAAACGGTGATTCCAAACGCTCTGCCATTAAGCAGGTGGCTTCCGGCCGTTTTGGTGTAACCAACTGGTATTTAACCAACGCCGATGAGTTACAGATTAAAGTATCACAAGGTGCAAAGCCGGGTGAAGGTGGTGAACTGCCGGGCGGAAAAGTGGACGTGAATATTGCACGCATTCGCCATTCAACACCGGGTGTTGGTTTAATCAGTCCGCCGCCGCACCATGATATTTATTCTATTGAAGATCTGGCGCAGTTGATTCATGATCTGAAAAACTCTAATCCATCGGCGCGTATCAGTGTAAAACTGGTTGCGGAAATTGGTGTTGGTACCATTGCCTCTGGTGTAACCAAAGCCTTCTCCGATCATATTGTTATTGCAGGTCACGATGGCGGTACTGGTGCTTCGCCATTAACGTCAGTGAAACATGCAGGCTTGCCATGGGAGTTAGGTGTTGCTGAAACGCATCAAACGCTGGTAATGAATGATCTGCGTTCGCGTGTCACTCTGCAAACGGACGGCCAGCTAAAAACCGGTCGCGACATTACCATTGCCGCATTGCTGGGTGCTGAAGAATTTGGTTTTTCTACTGCACCATTAATTACCCTGGGCTGTATCATGATGCGCAAATGTCATTTAAATACCTGCCCGGTTGGCATTGCGACACAAGATGAAGAGCTGCGTAAAAAATTCAAAGGTAAACCAGAGCACGTAGTGAATTACCTGTTTATGGTTGCTGAAGATATGCGCGAGCATATGGCGTCTTTGGGTTTTCGCAATGTAAATGAAATGATCGGTCGTGTGGATGTTCTAGAAGCGAATACCGCGATTGATCACTGGAAAGCGAAAGGTATCGATTTGTCTGCGATGTTAACGCCGGCCGTGAGATCACATGACAACGTTGGTCTGTATTGTACGCAGATACAGGATCATGGCCTGGAAAAAGCGCTGGATAATGAGATCATTAAACGCGCGAAAGCTACCATAGAAAATGGCGAAGCCGTTTCTATGGAATTACCGATAGTTAATACCAACCGTGTTGTTGGTACCATGTTGTCGCACGAGCTGGCAAAAGCGCATAAAGGTCAGCCATTGCCCGATAATACCCTGCACATCAAACTGACAGGTTCGGCAGGTCAAAGTCTGGCTGCCTGGTTATATGAGGGTGTAACGATTGAACTGGAAGGTGACTCTAATGACTACGCGGGTAAAGGTTTGTCCGGTGGTCGACTGATTATGTATCCAGCGAAAAACAGTAACTTTGTTGCTGAAGAAAATATAATTGCGGGCAACACGGTTTTATATGGTGCAACCTCAGGCGAAGCTTATTTTAGGGGTATCACGGCAGAACGTTTCTGTGTACGTAACAGTGGTGCTAACGCCGTTGTTGAAGGTGTCGGTGACCATGGCTGTGAATACATGACGGGTGGCCGTGTTGTTGTATTGGGTGAAACCGGCCGTAACTTTGCCGCAGGTATGAGTGGCGGCATTGCTTATATCTGGGACAAAAATAAAACCTTCGCGCCGTTATGTAATATGGGCATGGTTGAGCTTGAATCACTGGAAGTGAATGAAGATATTAATGAAGTAAGAGCATTAATTGAAAATCATCTTGAATATACCGGTTCAACGTTGGCCAAAGCCGCATTAGATAACTGGCCTGAAACAGTGAAGCAGTTTGTTAAAGTTATGCCGACTGATTATAAACGCGTTATGCAGGAAATCGCACAACAGAAACAGGCGTCGCATAGACTCGCGTAAACGCGTAATGAAAAGTGAATAATGCACTGGAATCGTTCCAGACGATTCTCAGCATACACTCCATCCATGGAGATAAAAAGTGAAAAATGAAAAGTGAAAAATGAGAAGTAAAAGGCGGTTATTTTTACAATAGTGAAAATTCTCTTGCCAGTTTTATACAATTAAATTATTTGCATTAGTAATGCATACCAAATGAAAGATGAGTGATGAGTGAAAATGAATAGAAAGTCTGCTTCTGCATTTTTCACTTTTCATTATTCATTTTTCATTTTCGATTGAAAAGAGAATAAGTATGGGTAAGCCTACAGGTTTTAAAGAGTTTGAGCGCGAGACTGAGAAGTATCGTGAAGTAAGTGTGCGGGTAAAAGATTATGGGGAGATCTTTACTGGTACGCATGACATTGATCATCTTAAAATCCAGGGTGCGCGTTGCATGGACTGCGGAGTTCCATTTTGCCAGTCTGAAAATGGCTGCCCGATAGGTAATCTGATTCCTGAGTGGAACCACCTGGTTTATAGCGGGCAGTGGCAGACGGCTTTAAATCGGTTACATAAAACCAATAATTTCCCAGAGTTTACCGGTCGTGTTTGTCCTGCACCTTGCGAAGGTTCCTGTGTGCTCGGTATTATTGATCCCGCGGTTACTATTAAAAATATCGAAAACGCGATTGTAGACAAAGGTTTTGCTGAAAACTGGATTGTCGCAAAACCACCCGAAAATCGCACAGGTAAAAATGTAGCCATTGTGGGTTCAGGTCCTGCAGGCCTGGCTGCCGCCGCGCAATTAAACAAAGTTGGCCATAGCGTTACTGTTTACGAACGTGCAGACCGCATTGGCGGACTGATGATGTATGGCATCCCTAACATGAAGTTAGGAAAAGATGTTGTGCAGCGCCGCGTTGATATATTAAAAGAAGAAGGCATTGATTTTGTTACCAATGCAGATGTTGGTGGTGCCGGTGAAAATGCAATTGATACTAAAATATTACAAAATGATTACGACGCGCTATTGTTTGCTACAGGCGCAACTAGCGCCCGCGATTTAAATATACCGGGGCGTGAATTGAATGGTATTCACCTGGCAATGGAATTTTTAACAGCGAACACCCGTGCTTTACTGGATTCGGATTTACTGGAGCCGGACTTAAACGACAGTAATATTATCTCTGCGAAAGATAAAAATGTAATTGTTATTGGTGGCGGTGATACCGGTACGGATTGTATAGGCACCTCATTGCGTCACGGTTGTAAGTCGATGGTTAATTTTGAATTATTACCGCAATCGCCAGCTGAGCGTGCCGCAGATAATCCATGGCCATTATGGCCGCGCATTCATCGTACTGACTACGGTCACGAAGAAAGTAGTGAGCGCTTTGGTCGCGATCCACGAGAGTACGGCATTCTTACAAAAGAATTCATCGATGACGGCAATGGCAACGTGGCGGGTGTCAAGATTGTAGAAGTACGCTGGACAAAAATTGATGATCAATGGCGCATGGAAGAAGTTGAAGGTACGGAAAAAGTTTGGCCAGCAGATCTAGTGCTGTTATCTATGGGTTTTCTTGGGCCTGAGCATTATGCCAGTGATTTAGTCAATATAGAGTATGATAAGCGCTCAAATTATCAGGCTGAACATGGCAAGTACACTACAAATATAAACGGTATCTTTGCTGCTGGTGATTGTCGACGTGGCCAGTCTTTAGTGGTGTGGGGCATTAATGAAGGCCGTGAAGCTGCGCGTGAAATTGATCGCTATCTAATGGGGAATACATTGCTGCCTTAAGTAGAGGTGGCTTGCTGTAGTGTGGCTGCGAATTTATTCGTAGCTGAAGTTTCTTAAAATTTTTCTTTTTACGCTGTCATCCTGAACGAAAGAGAAGGGTGTCAGCTGCTAGTTTAAAGATTTTTTAAGCAGTCAGATTAATCACTGTTTTTTTTTGAGCATACTGATCAAGAAATTCATTCAGTATTTTTTCAGAGTTATTTTCAAAATCAATGAAAGCAAGATTGAGCATGTATTTATCTTGAGACATTCTTTGTACCGACATAATGCGGCAATTGGAATAAAACTTTTTAGTATTATCTTCAATGGGTAGGTCAGTAATCACTTTTAAGCGTACGTGCCTAACCTCATAGCTTTGTATGCCGCGGGGTTCAATTTCGTCGGTTACCCAGCTGTCACAGACAATCTGTAAGCCGCTACCGGAAATATTACACGAATTTACCGTGAGTATGCTGTCATTAGCCAGCACCAGTTCAACCGTTAGCTCTATGTCATAACGTGGTGACTGCCTTCTTTCTGAAATGCCAGGAATGTCTGAGATCATGGTTTTAAAATATTTGTTCGAGTGAGTTAAGTTTAGTACATAGACGAAATAATCAAGAAATAACGGTTATTTTATCAAAAAATTACCATTTTTTATCATTAAATCGCATCAAATGGCACAAATCTGCAGAGTAGTTGCCCCGGCTTTGACTATGCTTGCGTATCTGCTGCGTTCGCATATCAGGTCATTGTGGAAGTGTTAACTAGTGTTACTTTTCACTAAAAATAGTTTATTAATAATATATACAAGGTATAATTCCGCAACTTTTTTAAAGCTAAACAGGAACATAATCATGCCAGAAGATCTGAATAATATAGATGTGCAACAAATTATAGAAACCTATGTTTTACCCTGGGGTGTTAACATTGTTATGGCCCTGGCTATATTTATCATCGGTAAATTTATCATCGGTGTATTAGTTAATGTCGCTAAAAAATTAATGCTCAAGGCCAAAGTTGACAATATCCTTGTTAACTTTATTGCCTCAATAGTCAAAACGGTTTTATTGTTATTTGTTGTCATTGCCGCACTTGATCAATTGGGTGTTAATACCACCTCAATGATTGCTTTAATCGGTGCTGCAGGTCTGGCCATTGGTTTAGCTCTGCAAGGCACACTGCAAAATTTAGCTTCAGGCGTCATGTTGATTATTTTCCGTCCATTTACCGATGGCGACTTTATCGAGGCAGCGGGTGTATCGGGCGTTGTTGAGCAAATCGGTATATTCAGTATTACTATGCGCACTGGTGATAACCGAGAGATCATTGTTCCTAATGGTGAAATTTATGGTGGTACTATCACTAACAATTCAAGGCGTACAACACGTCGTGTCGATATGGTTTTTGGTATTGGTTATGATGATGACCTTCTGCAGGCAAAAGCAATTCTTAACCGTATATTAAGCGAAGACGAGCGTATTCTTGCCGACCCGGCGCCAACAGTGGCAGTCGGTGAACTTGCAGACAGCAGCGTCAACTTTAATGTTCGCCCATGGTGTAATACGTCGGACTATTGGGGTGTATACGGTGATATACATGAGAAAGTGAAATTAACCTTTGATGCAGAAGGAATTTCTATACCTTACCCTCAGATGGATGTACATCAGGATAAAGTAGCTTAAGCGTTTTATATATTGTTATACAGGCCTCTGCATATGGAGCTGAATATACCAGGTGCAGAGGTGATCATTTTAAACATTTTAAACATTTTAAATTTAGGAAATTGTTATGAAAAATTATTGTTATGTGATTACGCTAACGAGCCTGCTACTGGCATCAGGTAATGCGGTCGCCGAAGAGAAAGCAAAAGAAAAATCACCCTGGACAAGCTCCGTGGAATTAGGCGTGATTAATACCACGGGTAATACTGAAACAAAAAATACAGCGGCTAAAGCTGATGTGACCTATGAAGTTGAGAAATGGCGTCACAATGGTCATGCAGAAGCTTATGGTTCATCGTCAGAAGATGCTGCAGGTAACTCTATAGTATCGGCAGAGCGTTATGAGTTATCAGGAAAATCAGATTATAAATTTAATGAGCATGACTATGCCTTCGCTTCAGTGAAATTGCAGAAGGACCTGTTTAGTGGTTTTGAGTACGAGCATGTTGTTTCACTGGGTTATGGTCGAAAAGTTATTAAACAGGCAGATATGGAACTGGATGTTGAAATCGGTCCTGGTGTAAGATTTTTTAAAATTGATAACGGTGTATCTGATGAGGAAGCATTAGTACGACTTGCCGGTAAATACTGGTGGGCGATTACTGATAATTCGAAATTTACTCAGGACCTGATTTTTGAAATCGGTGAAGACCTCACTACAAGCAAATCGATTACTGGTTTGCAGGCTAATATAAATAGTTCTTTAGCGATGAAGTTAACCTTTAC
>CAVYHC010000004.1:0-19094 GCA_963768125.1 uncultured Gammaproteobacteria bacterium | reverse complement strand
TGCGCGACCATCTGGTTGATAGGATTATCTTCAACCAGCAAAACTTTTCGCATGAAATTGAACGGGCCCTTTATCTGAAACCTGTTCTGAAATAATTTCCGGCTTTTCTTTTGCGCGCTGGAAATTCGCAGTAAACCAGAAAGATGAGCCATCACCTTCAATACTATCAACACCCAGTGTTCCATCCATCATTTCAACTAGCTGGCTAACAATCGCAAGACCGAGTCCCGTGCCACCGTACTTTCTTGTGGTTGATCCATCTGCCTGGGTAAAGGCATTAAACAGTGTTTTCTGCGCTTGCTTGGAATACCGATACCCGTATCAGAAACCGATATTTTTAAATCAACGTCATCACTATTAGACTTGATAACCTCGACGCTTATTTTCACTTCACCTTGTTCGGTAAACTTTAACGCATTGGAAACAAGGTTAACAATGACCTGTCGCAGCCGTGTCGGATCACCCATTAAATATATCAGGCAATGACTCATCGATCTGCATTACCAGTGCGACACCCTTCTGCTCGGATTTTAATGAATACAGCGTAACAATATCTTTTATTATCTGTTTTAAATCAAAAGCAATATTTTCAAAATTTAATTTTCCTGCTTCAATTTTTGACAGGTCTAGAATGTCATTCAAAATAGCAAGCAATGCATCAGCAGATTTATGCGCTGTCTCTACATACTCTTTTTGTTCCTGTATTCAAGTTTGTATCTTCAAGCAATTGCAAAGTACCGATAACACCATTCATTGGCGTACGAATTTCATGGCTCATATTGGCCAGAAACTCACCTTTTGCCTGGCTCATACTTTCAGCATTATCTTTCGCCTTTTTTAATTCAGCTTCAATTAGTTTTCCGTGTTGAATTTCATCTTTTAAATTTTCATTCAAACTTTCCAGATGACTGCTGGCCTTTGTCAGATCGTTAATCAAAGCTTCGTTTTTGTAGGACAATTCAAGTTCGGCGACCGAAGATTTATACATGCGGTGCACAGCCATAATCATCACACCTAAAAAGAAACCCGTCATTGCTGATAACGCGTAATAAACTTCACCACCGACATAAAACAAACGAATCATTAACGGCAGCAATACGCAGCCAACATAACCGTAATACACCCAGGCAACAGAAGAATAAGCCACACCAGATGCGGAAACACCAACAAGAATAAATGCCAGTACTATCTGATGTAATTCATTGAAAGGAAACATCAGGGTTGAAGTAATACCCCAGCCTGCGCCACTTAAAAAAACAGAAACCAGGTACCAGCGCCGGACAATATATTTATCGATTGATAATTTACTCTCGCTGGAATACAGCTTGAAATAATGCACAGCAAAACGATAGACGAACAGCAGCAGCATGACGCCAAGCCAGACACTTAACACTTCGTGAGGCAAATCTCTCCAGATCAAACCCACCCAGATTATAGCCATGGCAATACCGGCAAGATTGCTAAAACCCGAACCGGTAATTAAACGCGTAATCTGCGTTTGCAATACCCGCTCTTCCTGCTCAGCAGCTTGCTCCACATGAGCAAACCACCCCGATTAAGCGCTGAATTTTCTGTGTTTGATATCATTAATCTTCAATTATAAAAATTTGTTATTAATAAATAGCTTATACCTTGTTCAAAAGCCAGCAGATAATAAATAACCATGGCACATTATTTATTATACATTAACGAAACGATCTGCCTTGCCCAGCCAGCGACGCACCAGCGGCTGAACCGCCTGTGGGTGATGTTTCATTATATATAACGCCGTTTTTTTAACATCAGAAAACCAGTGTTCATCTCGCACAATATCAGCAATTCGCAGTTGCATTAAGCCTGTTTGCCGGGTACCCAGCACTTCACCCGGGCCGCGCAGTTCAAGATCTTTTTCAGCCACTTTAAAACCATCATTAGTGTCTCTTAGAATGCTCATACGCTGCTTGCCCTGTTCGGAAAGCGGCGGCTGATACATCAGTACACAGGCACTTTTTTTTGCGCCGCGGCCAACGCGGCCTCTTAACTGGTGTAATTGCGCCAGCCCCAGGCGTTCTGCATTCTCGATTACCATTAATGATGCGTTGGGCACATCTACACCAACTTCAATCACCGTGGTCGCCACCAGTAAATCAATTTCCCTATTCTTAAATTGCGTAACAACTAATTGTTTGTCTTGCTGCTTCATTCGCCCATGAACCAGGCCAACACGAACATTTTTTAGCTCTGCCGTTAGCTGCTCAGCGGCAACCTCTGCGGCCTGACACTGCAAAACCTCGGACTCTTCGACCAGCGTACATACCCAATATGCCTGCTCACCTTTTTCACAGGCTTTTTCAATACGCCTGACAATTTCTTCTCTGCGTGAGGTAGACACTACAACCGTCGTTACCGGTTGCCGCCCTTTAGGTAATTCATCAATCACTGAATAATCCAGATCCGCATAAGCCGTCATTGCCAAACTTCTTGGTATCGGTGTTGCTGTCATAATTAACTGGTGCGGCATTGCCTTTTTTCCCTGGCCTGTAAGTCGCCCCTTTTCGCGCAATGCCAGGCGCTGATGCACACCAAAACGATGCTGCTCATCCACCACAAGCAAGGCCAGATGATTAAATTCAACATCTTGCTGAAACAAGGCATGGGTACCGATAACAATCCGGCATTCACCCGAACCAATAAGCGATAATTTTTCAGCCCGGCCTTTGCCTTTATCTTTGCCGGTCAACAACAGGCAGTCATTCGCTGAAAACCATTGTTTAAAGTTTTCGTAATGCTGTGCTGACAGTATTTCAGTTGGTGCCATAATTGCGATTTGTCGGCGCGCTTTTAATACCGCCATGGCGGCCGCTGCGGCGACAACCGTTTTACCCGAACCAACGTCTCCCTGCACCAGCCGCAACATTGGCGTTTCACTGTTAATATCGTCAAAAATTTCGCTGATAACTTTTTTTTGTGCGTTAGTTAATTCAAAAGGAAAAGAACAGCTAAACGATAATAAATCAGCTTTATTAACTGGCAACTTCATGGCTTTCGTTAGCTGTATTTTTTTTCGTGCCTGTAACAGGCTTAGCTGATGAGCGACCAGCTCTTCATACAATAAACGTTGTTGCGCTTTACTTTTACATTCATTTAAAAAAAACACATTTTCTTTTTTATGCGGTCGATGCACATCCGATAATGCACTGGCCAAATCTGGAAAACCATGCTGTCTCGTTACCTGCTCAGGCATCCAGTCAACCAGCTCTCCCTGATTGATCTTTTCCAGCACCTGGTCGGAAATTTTTTTTAGCAGGGTTTGATGAACGCCTTCAGTTTTAGGATAGACAGGTGTTAATGATTGCTCGATACTGTTTTCATCTGACTGCACCACCTGGTATTCCGGATGCACAAACTCCAGTCGATTTGTGCCGCGTCGAGCCTCGCCAAAACAGCGCAACCTTTTACCGTTACTTAGATTATTTTGCTGCGCCTTATTAAAATGAAAAAAACGCAGCACAATCGCACCGGTATTATCCGATAAATAACACAATAAACTTCGACGGCCACGGCCGCCAAATTTTATTTCACTGTGATCAATAACACCTTCAACCAGCGCCTGCTGGCCCAGCTGCAGAGAACCTAACGCTGTTAAGCTTCGTCCGGTCTTCATAACGCATTGGCAAATGAAACAAAACATCCTGAATATTATATATTTCAAGACGTTTAAGTTTTTCAGCAACAGCTGGACCTACACCATTAAGAACCTGCACCGACTGATATTCAAAGCTTTCAGTCTTTTCATCTTCCATTGATCACTCTAAATCACTGGCAACAATTATTAACTTCAGCATTCATTTAAAATTGAAATTCTAAATTACAATTTCTAGTATTGCGTCCATTTCGACAGCTGCATCTTTAGGCAGTGCGGCGACACCAATTGCTGCGCGCGCCGGATATGGCTGCTGAAAATACTCAGCCATTACTTCGTTAACATGAGGAAAATCTGTCAGCTCGGTTAGAAAGACATTCAACTTAACAATGTCCGATAAGTCACCACCCGCCGCTTTGCAAACAGCTTGCAGGTTTTGAAACACACGATGGATTTGCTGCCTTATATCACCTTCGACCATTTCCATGGTTTCCGGAACCAGAGGAATTTGTCCTGATAGATAAACGGTAGATCCCGTTTTAACTGCCTGCGAATAGGTGCCAATTGCCTGTGGCGCTTTATCTGTCGAAATAATTTCTTTTATCATTTACTGGCTCTGTGCTATTTATTGTTTTATCAATTCTATTACTACCGTCATCATCACAAGCGGACGATATGCATCACACTGGGAATATTGCGCAAACGCCGCATTACTTTTGCCAGATGTTTTCGGTCTGACACTTTAATTAAATACAGCAGGTTCATCGAAAAACCGTCACGATCTTCCATCGAAACATTCTCAATATCAACGCTGCAATCGGCTATAACTGTTGCCGTTCTTGCTAACAAGCCCGGTTTATTTTCAATTTCAAGTTTAATCTCGCAGATAAAGTCACCGCTTGCCTCAGCAGACCATTGCACATCAATGTAATCATCAGAGCGCCTGTCCAATGCTGCAAGATTTTTACAAGATTCACGATGCACAACAATACCACGACCTTTGCTCAGCTTGGCAACTATCTGATCACCCGGTATGGGATGGCAGCAGCGGCCATAAGCAACCACCATGCCTTCCGTGCCGTTAATGGCTAGTGCAGATTGCGACTTCATTTCTTTGGTTTCTTCTGACTCACCATGCGAAACACGCTCCGGTACAAGCCGTTTTACCACCAGGCTCGGCGGACGGTTACCCATGCCAACATCTTCAAGCAAATCACTTAGTTGATGAAAACCATATTCTTTCAGCACCAGATCAATATTTTTTTGTTTGACATCATCCAAACGCATACCAAGTGGTTTTAAACAACGTTCCAGCAAACGCCTGCCCTGAGACATCGCTTCATCTGTCTGCATATGTTTCAGATAATTGCGAATATTAGACCTTGCTTTTGCAGTCACCACGTAATTTAACCACGCTGCATTAGGACGCGAACCCGGAGAGCTCACAATCTCTACCGTCTGACCACTGTACAATGGCGTGTTTAATGGCGCGAAACTATGATCAAGCTTTGCCGCAACACAGCGGTTACCAATGTCGGTATGCACGGCGTAAGCAAAATCGACAGGGGTCGCATTCCTGGGAAGTTTTATGATATCGCCATCAGGCGTGTACACATAAACTTCATCATGAAATAAATCGACCTTAACGTTTTCCAGAAACTCCAGCGAATCGCCGGCAGATTGCTGCATTTCCAGAATACCCGTCAACCAGTCACGTGCCCGGGCATGCGCAGTAATTTCACCTTTCTCATCGGGTGATTTGTACAACCAGTGTGCGGCAATGCCGCTTTCGGCAAACTTGTCCATCTCCACGGTACGTATCTGCACTTCCATTGGTATACCATGCGGGCCATACAGTGCAGTGTGCACTGACTGGTAACCGTTACTTTTTGGTATTGCTATATAATCCTTGAATCGACCGGGTATGGGCTTGAACAAATTATGCACGATACCCAGTACGCGATAACACTCATCAACCGAATCCACTAATACACGAAGTGCATAAACATCCAGAACTTTATTGAATGGCAAACGCTTATCTCGCATTTTGTTGTACACGCTAAATAAATGTTTTTTACGTGAAGCAAATTGCGCATCGATAGACATATCAACCAGTCTTGAACTAAGCGCCTGATTAATTTTCTGGATTAATTCTTTTCGATGACCGCTGGATTTATTAACGGCATGCTCAAGTATGCGATAACGTAGTGGATGCACCGCTTTGAATACCAGGTCTTCCAGCTCGTGGCGGATGGTATAAATGCCCAGCCGATTGGCAATAGGAATATAAATTTCCAGTGTTTCCTGCGCAATACGGCGACGCTTGTCTGGTCTTAATGGATCAAGTGTACGCATATTATGCAAACGGTCGGCCAGTTTAATCATAATGACGCGGATATCTTTCGCCATTGCCAACAGTACTTTTTGAATATTTTCGGCCTGCTGCTCTATTTTGTTTTTGAATTTAATGTGGGTTAATTTACTTACGCCATCCACTAAATTCGCAACGTCCTTGCCAAACTCTCCTTCAATTAATTTTCTGGTGGCCGGGGTGTCTTCTAAAACATCATGCAATATCGAAGCGATAATGCTTTTAACATCCATGTGCATTTGCGCCAGGATGCGCGCCACAGCAATAGGGTGATAAATATAAGGTTCACCGGATATACGATGCTGCCCTTCATGTGCCTGCGCACCAAAAAGATAAGCGCTATAAACTTCTTTTACCTGCGCCTGATCCATGTATGACGAAAGCAGGTCGCAGAGATCTGAAATAAGAAAACGTTCTTCCTCTTTCGTTACCGCCTCAGATTTATTCTGGGCTTTATCTTGCGTGGTAACGTCAGTCATTTAAATAACGCAAAAAAATCGGGCGCATTAAATACACTTAGCCGTGCATTCAATGCGCCCATATATAAACTCAATAAATCGTTTACAGGCAACAGACGTCCTACAAATTATCGTTAAGGCTACGCTTAAGACTTTCTTCAAGCTCGGCTGACAAGTTACCTTCAATCATCGCCTCGATATCATCCACTGGGGATTCTACGGCCGCTTCAAGAATGGCTTTATTGATTAGGTTTTCTGCGATTTCACGCAATGCCAGCACTGTTGGCTTGTCATTATCTTCAGGCACCAAAGGCTCAGCACCCATCGCCAGCTGACGTGCACGTTGCGATGCAATAAGCACAAGCTCAAATCGGTTTTCTACGTTGTCGAGGCAATCTTCTACTGTTAGACGTGCCATATGTATTCTCCAGGTTATTCGTTAAGTTACTCTAAATTTTTAATCGTTAAATGCTAATAACTGTACCAGCAACTCTGCGTTTTTTTGCGTCTGGCGCTCTATTAACATGCGTTGACCCATTATTATAGCGGTCAGATTTTTTCTTGCCTCGTCAAAGTCATCATTGATGACCAGGTATTCAAATTCTACATAGTGCGACATTTCATTGACCGCTTCACGCATGCGCTGGTTAATGACCGCTTCGTCATCCTGGCCTCGTGAAGTCAGACGTTCACGCAATGCGGCTATCGACGGCGGCAGGATGTAAATCGATTTACAATCAGGCATCAATTGACGAATTTGCCGCGCTCCCTGCCAGTCTATTTCCAGCACGACATCCTTGCCCTTATGCAGCTGCTGCTGAATATGTTGCCGCGAAGTACCGTACATATTACCAAATACTGAAGCAGACTCAAAAAAATCGCCCGCCTCTACCATGGCTTCAAACTTATCTTTATCGATAAAATGATAGTTCACGCCATCGACTTCGCCCTTACGGGGTGCACGAGTAGTATGCGACACTGAAACTTCAATGCCTGAAACTTGCTGCAACATGGCACTGAGCAGACTGGTTTTACCTGCACCAGAAGCGGCGGAAATTACGTAAAGCGTACCTTTTGTCACAACATTACCCTTAAAAGCACTTACAACTTGATAAGAAGCCGCATTCTATCAAGAATTGACACTTTAGTTTGCATGTCATTTCCAATAAAGGAAAAAGATGCCTGACTTTATTTAATGGCTGCGGTGAACGGATAATCGCGCAATCGTCTGCAGCAGGACTTTATATTCAGAATCCGGCACATGCGTTAGCTCGGCAATCGCCAGTTCCGCCTGCTGCTGCGCCATTTTTTCGGTATATTGCAAGGCTCCCGTTTGCTGAATGATCTGCTGCACCTGGTCAATTTTATCGTAACCGCCTGTTTCAATTGCAGATTTTATCAGCGCTGCCTGATCCGGCGTGCCCTGCTGCATGGCATAAATCAGCGGCAAGGTTGGTTTACCTTCAGCCAGATCATCACCCACATTTTTCCCCATCTGCTCGCTGTTTGAACTGTAATCCATAACGTCATCAATCAACTGAAACGCGGTACCGAGGTAACGACCATAATCGGCCATTGCCTGCACCTCTCGTTCATCCCGATTACACAAAATTGCACCCAGCTGGGCCGCCGCTTCAAATAATTTTGCGGTTTTACAAAGAATAACTTCCAGATATTTCTGCTCCGTGGTCTCAGCATCATGCACATTCATCAGCTGCATCACTTCACCTTCTGCAATCACATTGGTGGTTGTCGCCAGAATATTCATGACTCGCATATCGTCAACTTCAACCATCATTTCAAAAGCACGGGAATAGAGAAAATCACCGACCAGCACACTGGCGGCATTGCCAAACAGCGCATTCGCTGTTTCATTGCCGCGGCGCAAATCAGACTCGTCAACAACGTCATCGTGCAGCAGTGTTGCGGTATGAATAAATTCAATGATTGCAGCCAGAAGATAATGCACATCTCCTTGATAATTAAATACTTTTGCTGACAGCAATGCCAGCAGCGGGCGCAATCGTTTTCCGCCGGAATTGACAATATAATGGCTCAGCTGATTAACCAGTGCGACTTCTGAACTTAAGCGCTGATGTATCACCTGATCCACCGCCTGCATATCAAGCTGGCAGCGGGCTGTCACATCATCAAAACTTAGCTGTTGCAAGGATTTTTCAGGGAGGTCGATTTCAGACAAAATAGTAGACTTAAAAAGCCAGATGATAGTAGGAATGCGAATCCTATGTAGTCAGCGCCTGCAGGTCAAGCAATTCTCTAATGAATCTAAAGCCACAACAACGGAAAAATAACAGGACCTGGGCAGCAATTAAGCAGCAGATTGTTGTAGTTTATTACGTTTTAGGCTTGTCAGTGCGTAATCTACAACGTATAATTTGCGCCCTTTCTGTGACGAATTTTGGAGAACACCCATGTACGCTGTAATCAGTACTGGTGGCAAACAATATAAACTAGCTCAAGGCGATATATGTCGTATTGAGAAACTGGACGCTGAAGAAGGCGCTTCTGTCGAAATCGACAAAGTGCTAATGATTGCTGACGGTGACAACATTAACATCGGCGCACCTTTCGTCGATGGCGGTAAAGTTACTGCCACAGTCAAAGCGCATGGTCGCGCTAAAAAAGTCGAAATCATGAAATTCCATCGTCGTAAACATCATCAAAAGAGAACAGGTCATCGTCAGTATTACACTGAAATTGAAGTGACCGGTATTTCTGCATAACCTTTAGAACAAGAGAACGCAACAATGGCACACAAAAAAGCAGCCGGTAGTACCAGAAACGGACGCGAGTCACAATCGAAACGACTCGGCGTTAAGAAATTTGGCGGACAGGTCGTTGTCCCTGGCAACATTCTGGTTCGTCAACGTGGTACTAAATTCCACGCTGGCACTAATGTAGGCATGGGTCGCGATCATACCCTGTTTGCCAAAGCGAACGGCAACGTGGTTTTTGAAACCTGTGGCCCGCTTAACCGCAAAACCATCAGTGTGGTTGAAGCTGGTGCGACTCCAGCAAGCTAATTGCTGCCACACCAATGCGGTTAAGAAAAAGCCCCGCATGGGGCTTTTTTATTGCCTACAGGACGTTCGGTAGCGAATAAACGGACAACCCGTAGACGAGCAAGCCCTGGCTGATTAATTTTTATTTAGACTGGCAACAAGCAATAACAGAGACTAAACATGCGTTTTGTAGACGAAGCAACCATATATGTTATAGCCGGTGACGGTGGCACTGGCGTGGTCAGCTTTCGTCGTGAAAAATTTATTCAGTTTGGCGGGCCTGACGGTGGTGACGGCGGCAACGGCGGCAGCGTATACCTGGTTGGCGATCACGACATCAACACATTGGCCGATTTTCGCCATGTTCGCACCTACACCGCTGAGGCCGGCATGCGTGGCGCCGGTGCGAAAATGACAGGCAAAGGCGGTGACGATCTTTATATCCCGGTACCCATTGGCACCCTGATTTATGATGATGACATCGATGAACTCATCGGCGACATCACCGAAATCGGTCAAAAAGTAAAAGTTGCACAGGGCGGATTTCACGGTCTGGGCAACGCGCGCTTTAAAAGCTCGATTAACCAGGCGCCAAGACGATGCACCCCCGGTTCACTGGGTGAACGCCGAAATTTACGCCTTGAATTAAAAGTACTCGCCGACGTCGGCCTGCTGGGTTTACCCAACGCTGGAAAATCCACCTTTATTCGTTCGGTTTCTGCCGCCCGCCCTAAAGTGGCGAATTATCCATTTACCACGCTGTTTCCAAACCTGGGCGTGGTTCGGGTCGGCATGAACCAGAGCTTTGTCATTGCCGACATTCCCGGCATTATTGAAGGTGCCTCGGAAGGTGCAGGTCTGGGCATACAATTTTTAAAACACCTGTCGCGTACCCACCTGCTACTGCATATTATTGATCTTGCGCCTTTTGATGGCAGCGACCCTGTTGAACAGGCCGAGGTCATCATCAACGAGCTGGATAACTACAGCCATGATCTGATGGACAAACCTCGCTGGCTGGTATTAAACAAAACCGACCTGTTAGATGAAGATGAGCTAAAAATCAAACACGATGAAATTATCAAACGGCTAAACTGGCAGGGGCCGGTATACAGCATTTCTGCTATCAGCAAAAAAGGCACCGACAAGCTTGCCTTCGACATAATGCAGCAGCTTGAGCTAGACCGGGAACTGGCGCAGGAACAGGAAAACAGCAAGACAAACGAGGCGCAACAAAAGACAGAGCAAAATGATGACTTCGCGTAAAACCGTTGCTGACTCCAGACGCTGGGTAATAAAAATTGGCAGTTCGCTGATTACCGATGAAGGCCGCGGCCTGAATACACAGGCGATCCAGTCATGGGTAGAACAAATTGCCCGTCTTCGCGAGAGCGGTAAAGAAGTGCTGCTGGTGTCTTCAGGCGCAGTCGCAGAAGGCATGGCTCGCATCGGCTGGAAACGACGCCCTCGCGCCCTGCATGAGTTACAGGCAGCCGCGGCGCTGGGCCAGATGGGCTTGATACAACATTTCGAAAGCTGTTTTAAAAAACACAATATACACACTGCACAGGTTCTGCTGACGCATGAAGACCTGGGCAATCGACAACGTTATCTCAACGCCCGCAGCACGCTCACCACCTTGCTGGATCTCGGCGCTATTGCCATCATTAATGAAAATGACACGGTGGCAACAGACGAAATTCGCTTTGGTGACAACGACACCCTGGGCGCACTGGTCAGCAACCTGGTCGAAGCTGACACCCTGGTCATACTCACCGACCAGCAAGGCCTGTTCAATAAAGATCCTCGTTATAACAAAGATGCCGAGTTAATCAGTACTGCCGATGCCTGCAATAGCGAATTACTGGCCATGGCGGGCGGCAGCGGGACGCTTGGTCAGGGCGGCATGCGAACAAAAATCACCGCCGCTCAGCGTGCTGCCCGCTCCGGCGCAAACACCATTATTGCCGCCGGTGCAGAAGAAAATATTCTGCTAAAAATAGCCCAGGGCGAACCCATCGGCACCCTGCTGACTGCGGACAAAGAACCCATGTCGGCACGCAAACAATGGTTAGCGAATCAGATGAAAGTTTCAGGCAAGTTATTTCTGGATGCCGGTGCCAGTAAAGCCGTTTCACAATCAGGCGTTAGCCTGCTGGCTGTAGGCGTCAGTAATGTTGAAGGTAATTTTCAACGTGGCGAAGTGGTTTCTGTTATCAATGACGAAGGCAAAGAAATTGCTCGCGGCCTGGTCAATTACAACAGCAAGGAAAGCCTGCAGCTTAAAGGTGAAACCAGTGAGAAATTTGAAAGTATTTTAGGTTATGTGGATGAAGCAGAGTTGATTCATCGCGATAATTTAGTGTTGCTGTAAATTATTCCAGTTCAGGTCGCTTACCGACCAACAACCCGCTACAGATAAAACAGTGTTTTTCCGCGAAAGACGCAAACAGCGCGAAGAAAAACTTTTTAAATTTTTCAGACTAAAGCTGGCATTAACGTAGCGTAACTCGATGTCTTACCACCCTGAGGCTCATTGCAGGATTACGCTATCATTAATCCTATCTACAATAAAAAACGAAAGCAGTATGGTTTTCTTTTGCGCGCTCTTTGTGACGAGCATGGACGCACTAATGTCGCGGGCGCATGGATGCGTATATGTCCAGGGATGGACTGTAGTACGATTGCAAGGATGGAATCGGTAGAGTCGAGTCTGGAACAGAGACCGAGAACAATGCATATGTCCATGGATGGACGGTAGTAGAGCAATGCAGGAGCAATTGCCGAGGAGCAATTACCGAGGAGCTACCGTCGCGGCAAATATTCATAGTTTTTTAACGTTTACCAAGGGGCGCTTTGTGATCGGCTTTGCTTCTTTTAATCTTGGCTAATAATCGCGGGTTAAATGCACCACAGCTCATTGCCTGGTATTCATTCTCATCGTTAACAAGCAACTGCTCGTATTGAGCAAGCTCTCCGCTTAATAGCTGTATTCCCTTTTTGAGCAAATTAATCATGGTTAATACTCTTCAATTTGTGAGTGTTGCTACAAGAGCTGCAAAACGCATGCCATGCAAACAAGATATCAATATTTATCAATAAGTTATAACAATTACCGACTTTGGACGCGGGGAGAAACTGTAAAGCAGGACTTACAGTTTTCAGTATTTTTTACAGAATAAAGAAAAAAACATTTCACCACAGATTAGGGCAGGTATGGCTCGTTAATGCTGAGGGCGTAGCGACACACCGTCACAGCTTATCTTCGTCCTTGTGCTCGATAATATGATGCTGCATGCTGACATATTTCTGCAGCTTGCCAAATGAGGGCACAGTACTGGGAAAGTTCGCGCTAATCACCGGATCTTTCAACAGCCGCTCAAGATTATCCATGGTCGCACGGCCAATATATTCACTGTTCTCATCCAGCGCATCAACCGCTTCCAGGTAGCTGCGCGCAATCAGGGGGCCCAGCGGTTTGGGGTTGTAAAGTAATTTCTTGATGATGAATGGATTCAAGGTTAAGGGGTTATAACCTTTTTTAAGGTAGCCCTGCTTCAGCAACAAACGCTCCACCGGCGTACCCGGCTGAATACCGATAAAGAATATAAAAGGCAGCACATTGTCACGGCCAAACATGGCATAGAGGTCTTTAATGCAGTCGATGGTTTGCAGCAGCGTCTGTGCAGTTTCACCCGGCGCATTTAGCGGCATATACAACTTCACTTTCTGATCGGTATATCCGGCATCCTTGAACATCTGGAAGGCCTGCATCTGTTGTTCCAGCGAATATCCCAGGGTCAGGTTGTTGATCATTTCCTGGGTACCGGTAAAGGACAGATCGAGACTGGCGAGGCCGCCTTGCAGCATTTTTTTCGCCAGTTCCGGCGTCAAAAAATTAAGCCGTATATAACCGGTCCATTCTATTTTTAATTGGCGCCGGATGATTTCATCAAGAATCTTCTCGACATGGTGCGTGCTGCGGCGTGTGGAACAGAACTGGGCATCGGTGAACCATATTTTATTAACGCCATACTTGGTATGCAGCGCTTCTATTTCATCAACAATTTCTATTGGCTCACGGTAACGCTGGGTATGCCCTTCTATTTCGTTATACAGGCAGAAATGGCACTGGTAGGGACAGCCGCGCTTGGTGTGCACCCCGATATAATCATCCATATATTCATGAATGGCCGGAAAGATACTTTCAATGTAGTCAAAGTTGACGGCAGTCAGGGTGCTTAAATCAAAATTTCCCTCGCGGTGGTGAAAGTGCACCTCACCTTTTGAATTTTTGCAAAAGCACTCACCCATGGTGACCTTTTCACCGTCAACAATGGATAACATGGCAGGCTCACCCTCGCCAATAACCACGGTACTGTTGAGCGGGCATTTTTCTGCCACATATTTACCGAAAATGGACACGGCCGTACCACCGACAACAATCTTTGCTTCTGGCAGCAGCTTACGCGCCATTTTCATATAAGCGAAATTACGAATACGGCTAAAGGAATAATCAAAGATGATGCCAAAAGCATTAAAAGCCGCCTTGATCCGGCGCCATGGATAGGGTGAATGATCAAAATTCATCACCACGTCCAGCGCATCGTCCTCCGGATGCGGTCCGAAAGACTGCATGTTGCGCCAGGAGAAAGCCACTACGTCAGGTTTCATTTGCTGGATATGGCGTTTCAGTACCTGCCTGCGTTGTGCCAGCGGAATAAGCGCCAGGTCGAGAATCTGCTGCTGGATATCCGGCCGGTGCTTGTGAATGTAATCAGCCACATAAATGACCCCGCCGGGATATATTTTCCAGCAGGGTAAACGAACATATAAAACAGATTTCGCTGAATCAGTCATTGCATGTCTTAGTGAACGGTTAGATTTACACAAATTATTTGCATTCTTAACAAGGCGATAGGCTGAAAACGAACAGCTGTCTTTGTCATAATATTCATCACCTCTACTGTTATCGAGCAAACCGGCTCAGGCCTTTAAATTTCTATTAAAAACACCTGCAATAAAAAAGCCGGGCTGATGCATTATGATAAAGCACTAGCCCGGCTTCCCTTGTACCAAGGAAGTTAAGTAAAACTTACGCCATTGAACGAATATTGTTGTTCATGCGGCTTTTTGTACGCGCTGCTCTATTGGCATGAATTAAACCTTTGCCCGCAACACGGTCAATCATCGGCACGGCTACTTTGTAAGCCGCTTCTGCAGCCGCTTTATCACCAGCTTCTACCGCATAATAAACTCTTTTGATATAAGTACGCATCATTGAACGAAAACCTACATTATGAGTGCGATTGTTTTCTGCCTGTCTGGCGCGTTTTTTTGCTTGAGCTGTATTTGCCACTGTGTTAAACCATCTTGAAAAAAGAGCGCGTAGAATGCCTGTTTTGTGGAAATTTGTCAATATAAATCACAGCCTGTATACCGGCAATAATAAATAACGCTTGGGAAATAGTGGTTTAGAAAAACACAGGCAACAGGTACAATCTCGCCATCAATCAATTAGCACGCCTTGAAGGAGACGACCCTGAGCACAAAACTACTGCGATCCACCTTTACCGTAGGCGGAATGACGCTGTTATCCAGAGTTTTTGGCTTATTGCGCGATATTACGATTGCCACCTTTTTTGGCGCCTCTGGCGGCACCGATGCGTTCCTGGTGGCCTTCAAAATCCCCAATTTCATGCGTCGCCTGTTTGCTGAAGGCGCATTCTCACTGGCTTTTGTTCCAGTATTTTCTGAATACAAAGAAAAACATGATAAAGCGGCACTAAAAGATCTGCTTGATCATGTTGCCGGTACGCTAGGCGGTTTTTTACTGGTTTTGTCCATACTCGGTATGATCTTTGCGCCAGCACTGGTTTACATCTTCGCGCCCGGTTTCACCAGCAATGCCGAACAATTTCAGCTAACGGCCGATTTATTACGCATCACCTTCCCTTATATCTTTTTTATTGCACTGGTGGCGTTGGCCGGTGGCGTATTAAACAGTTTTCACCAGTTTGCCATTCCGGCTTTTACCCCTGTTTTATTAAACATATGCCTGATCGCCTCGGTGTTTTTTGCTGCGCCGTATTTTGACGAACCCCTGATGGCGCTGGCCTGGGGCGTAGCGTTGGCCGGTGTTACCCAGTTACTGCTGCAGTTTCCTTCGCTAATTAAACTGGGCCTGATGCCGGCCCCCAAAATAAAACGCGGCCATGAAGGCATTAAAAAGATTACACGGCTGATGCTTCCCGCTATTTTTGGTTCATCCGTGGCGCAGATTAATTTATTACTGGATACCGTGATTGCCTCTTTTTTAATCACCGGCAGTGTCACCTGGCTGTATTATTCTGACCGCTTACTGGAGTTCCCTTTAGGTGTGCTGGGCATCGCTATTGCCACGGTGATTTTACCCACCCTTTCGCAGCAACACGCGCGCGCTTCTGCCGAGCAATTTAATCAAACACTTAACTGGGCATTACGCCTGGTCACGCTGATCACTATTCCTGCCTGTATCGGTCTGTTTATCCTTGCTGCACCGATACTGTCGACACTGTTTGAATATGGAAAATTCACCGCCAATGATACCTATTTCGCCAGTTTAAGCTTAATGGCCTATATGCTGGGACTGCCGGCATTGATCGTCATCAAAATTCTGGCACCAGGTTATTACGCGCGACAGGATACCCGTACGCCGGTGCGCATCGGCATCATTGCCATGGTAAGCAACATGATCATGAATATTGCCTTTGTTGTGCCACTGGTGTTATTTGACTACGAAGCGCCTCACGTGGGACTGGCATTAGCGACCAGTTTGTCGGCCTACATTAACGCCCTGATGTTATACCGCGGCTTGCGCAGCAAGGCTATTTTCACCCCTCAGGATGGCTGGATGGCATGGATTTTCCGTATCATCATGGCTTCAAGCGCAATGGCAGCGGCGGTTATCTGGCTCAATCCAGACACCATACAGTGGAGCCAGTGGTCATCAAGTGAGCGCCTGACTAATCTTGCTTATATAATAATCAGCGCTGTTGTTGTCTATTTTCTTTTGCTCTGGTTGCAGGGGTTGCGCCCGGGCAACTAAAAAAACAGCCTTAAATTTTATTGTTATAACCAGGAACAGGTAGGATATACCCTCGTTTAGCCAAAAACACGTAACCGAAATCACGATATTACACTTTAGACCAGCCCTGCCCATATCAAACATGCAAGTTATTCGCGGCTTACACAACTGCCGAAGCCAACACCAAAATAGCGTACTCACCATCGGTAATTTCGATGGTCTGCACCTCGGCCACCAGAAAATGCTGGAGCAATTACATGCCGAGGCACAATCGGCTGGATACGCACCGCTGTTTAATGACGTTTGAGCCCCTGCCACGGGAATTTTTTGCGCAGGGTAAATCCGCGACCGGCCGCCTCATGAGCCGCGGTGAAAAAATGCGTACACTGGCAGATTTCCCGCCACAGATACGCCCGGAATACCTGCTGTTTTTAAACTTCAATCAGGCACTGGCAAACATGAGCGCCAATGAATTTATTGAAAAAGTTCTGCTGGACAAACTGAAGATAAAATCAGTCATCATCGGTGACGACTTTCGTTTTGGCTGTGATCGCAAGGGTGACTTTGACCTGCTGCAGGAATATGGTGAAAAATTTCAATTTTCTGTTGGCAGTATTGCCTCTCACTGCATTGAAAAGCAGCGGGTCAGCAGCTCGCTAATACGCGAAGCGTTAATCAGCAACCAGCTAGCCCAGGCCGACAAAATGCTGGGGCGCGCCTATACCATCTGCAACCATGTTAGCCATGGTGACAAACGCGGACGCACCATAGGCTTTCCGACCGCCAATATTCACCTGAGACGCACAGAAACGCCACTTCATGGCGTATATTCTGTTACCATGCACAGCAAGAAATATGGCGATATTGCGGGCATTGCCAACCTTGGCAGCAGACCAACGGTTGATGGAGAACGCGATCAACTGGAGGTCCATCTATTTGATTTTAACGAAACCATCTATGGCGAACAGGTGTGCGTTTCTTTTCAGCACAAAATTCGCGATGAAATAAAATTCGACTCATTTGACGACTTAAAACAACAAATACAAAAAGACTGTGCAGAAGCGAAAAAACTGCTTCTTTTAGTGAACAACTAACAGTGAATAGTGAATAGTGAAAAGCAACAACAGACAAACCTATTACATTATTACCCGTTTTCACTATTCACTATTCACTATTCACTATTAACTATTAACTGCTCTAAACCCATGGATTACAAAGCTACCCTCAACCTGCCTGATACTGATTTCCCGATGCGCGGCAATCTTGCTAATCGTGAACCTGAAATGCTGAAGCAGTGGCAGGATTCCGGCCTCTATCAAAAAATTCGTAAAGTCAGCGACGGCCGCCCGACATTTGTTTTACATGATGGCCCGCCGTATGCCAATGGCGACATCCATATCGGTCACGCGGTCAATAAAATCCTAAAAGACATCATTGTCAAAAGTTTTACCATCGATGGTTTCGACGCACGTTATGTACCGGGCTGGGACTGCCACGGCTTACCCATTGAATTAATGGTTGAGAAAAAAATTGGTAAGGCGGGCAACAAGGTTGATGCAAAAACCTTTCGTGAAAAGTGCCGTGAATATGCGGCCAAACAGGTTGATGGCCAACGCAACGACTTTATTCGTTTAGGCGTACTCGGTGACTGGGATAAACCCTACCTCACCATGGACTATCAGTTTGAAGCAGACATTGTGCGCAGCCTGGGCAAAATTATCGATAAAGGTCATCTGCATCAGGGCAGCAAACCCGTGCACTGGTGCCTGGACTGCGGATCGGCGCTGGCTGAAGCCGAAGTCGAATATCAGGATAAAGAATCACCTGCCATCGATGTTATGTTCACTGCGGTTAATAACAGCGATTTTGAATCGGCTTTTGGCAATGCAGCGATGGCGAGGGTGATATTGCGGCGGTTATCTGGACCACCACGCCGTGGACACTGCCCGCAAACCAGGCCGTCGCAGTCCACCCGGAATTTAACTATGAACTGTTTCAGGTTGAAACCAGGCACGGTCCGGCACGTTTAATCCTGGAGAGCTCGCTGGCTGCCAGCGCACTTGCAGCGTTACGGTTTTGAAAATACGCAACGCCTTGCCAGCTGCCAGGGACAGGCACTGGAAAACCTGCCGCTTAAACACCCGTTTTATGACAAACAGGTGCCCATCATTCTGGGTGAGCATGTCACCACGGAAACCGGTACCGGCGCCGTGCATACCGCACCCGGTCATGGCCAGGATGATTTTATTGTCGGCAATCGATATGGCCTGGAAGTATATAACCCGGTGGCCGGCAACGGTGTGTTTTTGCCTGACACAAAATTGTTTGCCGGTGTTCACGTCAATAAAGCCAACCCGGAAATTATAAACGTTTTAGAAAATAACCAGGTTTTATTAAAACACGAAAAAATGCAGCACAGCTACCCTTGTTGCTGGCGCCATAAAACCCCGATTATTTTCCGCGCAACGCCACAGTGGTTTATCAGTATGGAACAGGCCGGCTTGCGCGAGCTTGCCAACAAAGCGATAGCAGAAACCACCTGGCTTCCCGACTG
>CAVYHC010000003.1:0-3696 GCA_963768125.1 uncultured Gammaproteobacteria bacterium | reverse complement strand
CCCATAGCCTGATGACATCTTTAAGGCTGGCTGAAGCTAGAAAATACTGTTGCCTGAGGCGCAGTTCCTTGCCGCTTTCACTGGCGTCATTTGGATACAGCACCATGGAAATATGCTCGGCATCATTTTTAGCTTCCACCGCATCCGAGTAACTGCCCGCATTAAAATCATCCAGGTTAAAGGCTTTGGTCGCTGTTGCCTTCCACAGGCGGAGTGTATTGATGGTATCGTTGTTATAACCGGAAATTGGCATATCATAGGGAATAGCAACTACGTCGTTGGTGTCAAGCCAGCGTACACGATGGATGCCATTTTCATCTTTTGTATGTTCAGTACGGCCACCAAAATGAATGGTTTGCTCGTATTCCGGGCGTGACACTTCCCAGGGATTGCCATCACGCAACCAGTGGTCCGGTTCTTCAATCTGGTAACCGTCTTCTATACGCTGCAGGAACATGCCGTATTCATAGCGAATACCGTAACCAATCACCGGCAGTTCAAGCGTCGCACAACTGTCCATAAAACAGGCCGCCAGTCTTCCCAGGCCACCGTTGCCCAGGCCGGCATCGGTCTCCTCTGCCATCAGGTCTTCAAGTTCTACCGAAAAGCTGTCCAGTGCTTCACGCGTTTCTTTTTCGATGTCCAGGTTCAGTAAATGATTACCCAGTGCCCGGCCGATGAGAAATTCAAGCGACATGTAATAGGCTTTACGCACACCCGGCTGTTTATGGCGTTGCCAGGTATTGCTCCAGCGCGCCATGATACGGTCACGAACAGTCAGTGACATGGCTTCATAAATATAAAACGGTACACAGCCAAGAAAATGCCCGAGATGGTTTCTAAGGTAACGATGAAATCCTTCCGACAGTGAACGACTGTCTGCTTGCAGTGGCTCCATATCGGGGATTTTGCTGGTATCTACCCAATTCTTTTTTGACATAGTTTTTAAATCCAGATTAGTTTATTTTCTGTATAAGGCCTGATATTTTTTTGCGCTGCATTCCCATCCGAGCTCCTGCTGCATCGCCGTTTCACAAATTTGCTGCCACTGCCCAGGTTTTTTATAAAGTTTCAGTGCGTGCTTAATCGTGACCAATAAGGCCTCAGCATCAATATCATTAAACACAAAACCATTGGCTGTTTTGTTTTTTAGTGTTTTAGTTGTGGCATCAATCACCGTGTCGGCAAGACCACCGGTGTGAGTCACTACTGGCGGCGTGCCATAACGCAGGCTGTACATCTGGTTTAGGCCGCAGGGCTCAAAACGCGATGGCATGATAAAAAGATCGCAACCCGCTTCTATCTGATGAGCAAAGTCTTCAGAATAACCAATGTGAACATGAAGCCGCTGCGGATATTTTTCAGCCAGTGTTGTTAATTCAATTTCATAGTGCATGTGGCCCGACCCCAGTATCACCATCACCGCATCCGTGCTAGCGAAAAGTTCAGGCAGCATCGCCGTAATCAGGTCGACACCTTTCTGCTCAACCAGTCGACCAATAAAACCCAGTAAAGGCGGCCCTGTTTTTGTCAAAGCTGCTGCTGCCTCTGTCAGACCCGCCGTTTGCAAGCAGTCTTTTTTATTGAGCAGTTTGCTCGCAATCCATGGCTGCTTGACAGTGCCGTTATTACCCAGGCTTTCATCAAAACTATAATTCTGTTTTATACGGCTGTCTGCTTGCGGATTCCATTCCGCAAGATCAATACCATTAAGGATGCCACTGAGTTTATCACCCAGATGCTGTAACACGCCTTCAAAGCCGCAACCGTATTCAGCTGTGCAAATTTCTTTAGCGTAGGTTGGACTGACGGTGGTGACAAAATCCGAATAAACCATACCCGCCTTTAACATGGAAAAACCACCATGAAATTCGACATAATCCGAGGACCACCACTCGGGCGGTAAACCCAGCGAGGTAAAATCGTTAAAGGAAAATTGTCCGTCATAAGCCAGATTATGAATGGTAAAAACCGTTCTCGGACGCGGATGTGACATACTCAGAAAGGCCGGAACCAGCCCGGTTTGCCAGTCGTGACAATGCACCACGTCAGCAACCCAGCTGCTACCGGGCACACCCCTGGCAAGCTGGGCAACGGCACGGCTGAATACCGTAAAGCGCTCGGCATTATCCGGCCAGTTAAAACCATTGGAATGCACGTAAGGATTGCCCGCCCTGTCAAATAATGCTGGCACATCAATCAAATATAAATAATCGCCAAGGCCGTCATGATGCGCCTGTAAAAAACGCACTCGATGAGTAACACCTGCACCAGGCAGATCCCAGTAACCTAATTCTTGTAGTGAATCGACCGAAGCCAGTACATCACGGTAAGCAGGCAATACTAACCTGACATCATCACCCAGCCGGTTCAGTGCCATAGGCAGGCTGTGCACAACATCACCCAGACCACCTGTTTTTATAAAGGGAAACGCTTCACTGGCAGCAAATAATATGTTCAAACTTTTTTCTTCTCCAGAAACAAAGCACCCAATGGCGGGATTGTTAATGTCAGGCTATGTTCAAAACCGTGTTCGGTTTTCTGGCTGCTTTGAAGCTCGCCATTACCCACATTCGTGCCACCGTACCAGGAAGCGTCTGAATTAAATATTTCTTTATAGGTTCCCGCCTCAGGCACACCAATGACATAATCTTCTCTGGGCACCGGGGTGAAGTTGAAAACACAAAGTATAAATTCATGCTGAGAACGTCGCACAAATGCCAACACCGAATTATCAACATCATCACAACTTATCCACTGAAAGCCCTGAGGATCGAAATCGTAAGCATACATGGCCGGCCTGTTACGATAAGTTTTATTGAGATCAGCAATAAGATTGCTCAGGCCCGCATGTTTATCCATGCCAGATATAATCCAGTCCAGTGCTTTACTCTCATTCCACTCATCCCATTGACCGAATTCACCGCCCATGAATAGCAGTTTTTTACCCGGGTGAGCATACTGATAAGCATAAAGTACGCGCAGGTTAGCAAACCGCTGCCAGGTATCACCCGGCATTTTATCCAGCATACTGCGTTTCATATGAACCACTTCGTCATGCGACAAAGGCAGCACAAAATTTTCACTGTAGGCGTACAACTGGCTAAAGGTCAGCTGGTTCTGATGGAAGCGTCGGTACACCGAATCGGTCTGTGCGTAATTTAACGTGTCGTGCATCCAGCCCATGTTCCACTTCATGGAAAAACCAAGACCACCGGCATCTGTCGGCCGAGAGACCATTGGCCAGTCAGTACTTTCTTCTGCCAGCGTGACCACACCCGGGAATTCGGCGTGCACAACTTCGTTCAGGTTTTTCAGAAAATCGATGGCTTCAAGATGTTCGCGGCCACCATAATTATTCGGTGACCACTGCCCGTGTTCGCGTGAATAATCCAGGTACAGCATGGATGCAACGGCATCAACCCGCAAACCGTCAATATGAAATTCTTCAATCCAGTACACCGCATTGGCAATGAGAAAATTACGTACTTCATTGCGGCCGTAATTAAAAATTAATGTGCCCCAGTCAAGGTGTTCACCCTTGTTCGGATCACCGTATTCGTAACAGGCTTCGCCGGTAAAACGCGCCAGTGCAAATTCATCACGCGGAAAATGCGCCGGTACCCAAGCAATGTTCGTGAACTGTCTAACGTACTGGACCGCGCCCTGTCCACCATGAACGAGGATGTGATCAAA
>CAVYHC010000002.1:0-8949 GCA_963768125.1 uncultured Gammaproteobacteria bacterium | reverse complement strand
CGCTCTTTTGCGTTATTCGCGGAAAGATAATGCTTTTATTTTTAGGGGTTTTGCTGGCCGCTAACAGTCACTTGAACTAACTTCCAGCGAACATTAAAAGTCCCATATGGCAGTTTTATCCTGGCCAGACTATCTGATCATCGTCTAAAAGAATCAGCCTGACTGCAACGGTATTAATGGTTTCTATATGCGTCTGATTGACGGATGCTTCACTTGAAAATTGATTATTTAGCCTTACATTTAGTGTAATTAACAGATACAAATGGGTGAACTATGACCGATACCAAACATATTGTCTGTCCTTCCTGCAATGCGACTAACCGTATTCCGGTTGCTAAAATGGCTGCTGGTCCTGCCTGTGGTAAATGCCATAAACCGTTATTTAATGGTCGCCCGGTGACGTTATCTTCACAAAACTTTCAGCAGCACATTAAGCGCAGTGATATTCCCGTGGTGGTTGATTTTTGGGCGCCGTGGTGTGGCCCCTGCAAGATGATGGCGCCAGCATTTGAGCAGGCTTCCGCTGATCTTGTCCCCGTCGCGCGGCTGGCGAAACTGAATACTGAAGATGAGCAAAGCATTGCTGGGCAATTTAATATTCGTAGTATTCCAACCATGGTTGTCTTTAAAAACGGTCGGGAAATAGCCAGGCAGGCGGGCGCAATGAGTGCGAGCTGATATTAAATCCTGGGTACAAACTTATATTTAAATTTGCTCTATCTGCGTTAATGGCTGATTTGTCGTCATTTTTTTGACGTTTCATGCATATAATCTACCGATATACAATTTGAACATGGATATAAGTATTATTGGAAGTTACTGAATCTTTTGACAAAATAACATTTTTCATAGAAACTCTGTGTCTCTTTAACCAAGTGCAGTAAAAACGGGATTCACTCGATGGCAGATTTATTCTCTAATGAATGGGCGCAGGCTTTTAAAGATGCCTGGAATGCGGATGAAGAAATAACGGCATCACTACAACGTGCTGGTTTTAATTCTGTCGTTGCTTTTGGGATGCCTGATAGCGATGATCCGGCATTTGTAATGACTATCCTGAATGGTGAGGTATCGTCAGTTAACACGGCTTCTGCAGATGATATCAAGTGGGATATTCGAGCAACCAATGATGACTGGTTATCACTTATCGTTAAACCACCCGGTTTAATGCGATTAGGCATTGCTTATACGTCACGCAAGTTACGTTTTAAAAAAGGCGATTATGCAACCATGATCAGGGATCCCAGTTTGGCTGGTGCGTTTGTTAAGTCGTTTGCGTTAATGGGCAAAGTGCTCTGATTATTAATGCTTTTATTCAATAAGGGCTGGTTTGTACCAGCCTTTTTTTATGGCTGAGATAAAGCTTATGTTGTGTAAGCAAACGATGAAGTGGTTGAACAAGCATCATTCGATATTGTCGGAGCCCTGTTAGTTTACTATTGCGCTATGCAAATTATATTTAGATGCTCAATGACAAAAATACGTGATCTGGTGGTAATTGGCGGTGGTGCCGGCGGGCTGGTGGTTGCCAGTGTGGCCGCGCAGCTTGGTCTTGATGTCGTGTTAATAAATAAAGAAGAGGCCATGGGTGGCGATTGTCTGCATTATGGCTGCGTACCGAGCAAGGCCTTGTTAAAAAGCGCTTCGGTGGCGACATATCATGGCACAGGCGGAGCAGCTGGGGAATTACCTTCGGTAAAACCGCAAGTAGACCTGCAATCGGTTAATGCGGCGATTAAAAACGTCATTGATAACATTCAGCTGCATGATAGTCGAGAACGTTTTGAATCTCTGGGTTGTGAAGTTATTAGCGGGTGAAGCGCACTTTTATCTCACCGTCACAAGTTGAAGTGAATGGTAACATATTCGATGCTAAACGATTTGTTGTCGCTACCGGTTCATCAGCATTTATTCCGCCCGTGAAAGGCTTGCATGCAGACAGGTTTTTTAACTAATGAGGATATGTATAGCTTGAAACGTTACCTGCTAGCATGATTATCCTGGGCGGCGGTGCCTATCGGTGTTGAAATGGCGCAGGCCTATAGCCGCTTAGGAACAAAGGTCAGTATTGTTGAAATGGCGCCGCGTTTATTGCCTCGCATGGATGAGCAAGTCGCAACTATTCTTGCCAGGGTATTGTCTGACGAAGGTATTTCTGTTCATTTAAACAGTGAGGTTGTTGAAGTGACAGAACTGCCTACTGATAAACCGGCCACTGTAAAACAGCTTACGTTAAAGGATGGCCGTAGCCTGCAGGCTGAAACATTACTGGTTGCCATCGGCCGTCGCCCCGTTCTAGCATCGCTGCATCTGGAAAAAGCAAATGTTCAATATGATGCCACGGGCATAAAGGTGAACAGAAAAATGCAGACCAGTAATAAACGAGTCTATGCCTGCGGTGATGTCACCGGTGAAATGCTGCTGACTCATGTTGCTGAATTACAGGCGGGTATTGTGATTGCCAACATGATATTTAAACTGCCTAAAAAAATTAATTATGATGTAGTGCCTTCCGTGGTTTACACAGACCCTGAAGTTGCCCAGGTCGGCGTTACTGTTGAACAGTGCAAACAATTGAAAAACGGTGAAGTCTATCAATTTGATGTTTCACAACTGGATCGCGCCGTCACTGAAAATAATACAACGGGCATTGCTAAAATTTTAACCAATAAGGGAAGGATCATCGGTGCACATATTATTGCGCCACATGCGGGAGAATTAATTCATGAACTGGCACTGGCTGTACAGGAAAAAATGCATGTTTCAAAAATAACCTCACTGGTCCATGCTTACCCGAGTTATTCTCAGCTTAACAAGCGCCTTGCCGGGCAGTATTATAGCCGCCGGCTTTTTAGTCCGTTTGCAAAAAAAATGGTCTCATTTTTAAATCGCTATTTCACTTAAAAAATTATGAAAAATACATTTGAATTACTGCTTAATACGAATTTTCCGGCAATAAAACGCGCACAGCTTGAAACCTTGCAGGTTAATCTGGGGTATTTATGTAATCAACAATGTTTGCATTGCCATGTTGATGCCAGTCCGCGCCGCAAGGAAATCATGTCGCAAGAAACGATATCTGACGTGCTTGTTTTTTTACAGAAAAAAAATATTAAAACACTGGATTTAACCGGTGGTGCACCCGAAATGAATCCTGAGTTTTGTTCACTGGTGACACAGGCGCGTGATATGGGTGTGCATGTTATCGATCGATGTAATCTCACCATACTGTTAGAAAAAGGTTATGAAAAAATGGCGGCCTTCCTCGCTGATAACAAGGTTGAAGTGGTTGCCTCATTACCCTGTTATCTGGAACAGAATGTCGATGCGCAGCGTGGTAAAGGGGTGTTTGAGCAGAGTATCAAAGGCATGGAATTATTAAATGAACAGGGTTATGGTGTTGATGAAAAGTTGCAGCTTAACCTGGTTTATAATCCGCAGGGAATTGATTTGCCGCCAGCACAGGATCAGCTTGAACTGGATTATAAAAAACAGTTAAAGCAACGATATGGTATTTTGTTTAATAAGCTGTACACCATTACCAATATGCCGATAAAACGTTTTGGCAGCACCTTGTTATCCAGGGGACTGTTTGAAGAATATATGCAGTTGCTGAAAGATTCTTATAATAAGGACAGTCTTTCCAGTGTTATGTGCCGTACCGCGTTGAGTGTTGACTGGCAGGGTTATGTTTATGACTGTGATTTCAATCAAATGCTTGAGTTGCCCGCCGGCATTTCATCGGACAAAAAACACCTCAATGATCTATTGCAAAGTGAGCTTACTGGTGAAGACATTGCCATTATGGATCATTGTTATGGCTGTACTGCCGGGCAGGGCAGCAGTTGTGGCGGCGCACTGGCCTGATCTGGATTTTTTTTATCTCATTGATAGCCAGCATATTTAATCGCACAATTTAAGCTCTACAATAAGCAGAAAATCGTGAAAATTTCGATCATTCTTCCTGTATACAACGAACAAGATAATATCTCAGAAGCATTACATAACCTGTTGCCTTACCGGCAGTCGGGCCATGAGGTTATTGTTGTTGACGGTGGCAGTACAGACAATACTTTAATGCTTGCGCATGATGCGGCAGATATTGTCATTGTTTCTAAACAGGGACGCGCCATACAGATGAATAACGGTGCTGATGTTGCAAGCGGTGATGTTTTACTTTTTTTGCACGTCGATACAAGCTTGCCTGTTGATGCTTTGCCGCTTATTGCCGCTCATCAAGGCAATAAATATCTATGGGGTCGTTTTGATGTTCAATTATCAAGCAACAAAAAAATCTACAGAGTCATAGAAAGCTTGATTAACTTACGTTCAAAACTTAGCTCAATTGCTACAGGTGACCAGGCTATTTTTGTCGAACGAAAACTTTTTCAACGCGTGGCCGGCTTTCCTGAGATTGCCTTAATGGAAGATGTTGAGCTTAGCCGCCAGCTTAAAAAAATATCCGCGCCCGTTTGTATCAGGCAAAAAGTCATTACCTCAAGCCGCCGCTGGGAAATTAATGGGGTAGTCAACACGGTTTTATTAATGTGGAAATTACGCTTATATTATTTTTTTGGTGTTTCGCCAGAACGGCTCAGTAAACTCTATCGCTGATGCTGTATAACGATACGGTCATTCTGCTTTATGCCAAAGCGCCTGTTGAAGGCGCGGTTAATACGCGGTTAATTCCCGATATCGGTGTCGAAGCGGCAACGCAACTGCAGCATGACTTTATTCATCAGCGCCTGCTAATGTTAAGTAACGCCAATTTATCAGATGTGTTTTTAATGTGCGCGCCGAATAAAGAACATGCCTGCTTTTTACAGTGTCAGAAAAACTACCCGGTTTCTTTATATGAGCAGTCGGGGGTTCATCTTGGCGAGCGCATGATTAACGGTGTCAGCTTGGCCCTGGAAAAATATAAGTACTGTATCGTTATCGGCACTGACGCGCCGGCATTAAATGCAGCCGCAATCAAACAGGCGATTACAGTATTACACGAAGGCCGTGATGTGGTGTTCGTGCCCGCCGAAGATGGTGGTTATGTTCTAGTGGGATTGCAGCAGCCCGGTGATTTCTTATTTCGTGATATTAGCTGGGGCAGTGCACAGGTGATGCAGCAATCCAGAGAGCGTCTACAGCAACATGGTTTGTCATTTGAGGAGCTGGCAACTAGCTGGGATGTTGACCGTTTCGATGACTATCAGCGTTATTTAGCGCTTATTGAACAGCGGCTTTAAAAATAACGGGCGTTGATGCACATATGCGTGGCGATGCTCGCCACGTAACCCAGCGCAATGACCGGTGTCCATTTTATCCGCTTCGGCTTGTTATATGAGCGTTATCTGGAAATAAAGTATAGTCTAATCGCTCAAGCCGATTAAGCATGCTCGGCCGCGGTTTAGAGATAAAGCAGAAGTTGTGAAGGGCTTTTGATGCTGTGATCTGCGTGCCAGTCCAGGGTATTTTCTGCGTCGTCAATATAACCGTATTCTGCGATGATGGTTCGCATGCCGGCATTTTTTCCGGCTTCGATATCGCGCCGTGCATCACCGACATAAACGCATTCCTCCGGTTGTGAACCTGCCAGCTTACAGGCGTAGAACATGGGCTCGGGGTGGGGTTTACGGTTTACTGTTGAATCTGAGCTGACAATACAGGCGGCCCGCTGTTGCAAACCGAGTGATGCCATTAATGGCTCGGTTAACCAGCCGGGTTTATTGGTGACCACGCCCCACTTAATATTGTTGCTCTCGAGTTGTGTTAACAGATCATCCATTTCATCAAATAGTTTTGATTTTATGGCGAGATGATCCTGATAAATTTGCAAATAGCGGGTTTTCAGGCGATCCAGTATGTGTTCTTCCAGGATCTCACCAAAGGCCAGTTTGACCAGTGCAACACTGCCATTAGAGACCACCGGGCGAACATCCTCATAGGGCAGTGCCGGCTTTTGTTCTTCATGACAAAGGATGTCGAGTGCTGCCGCCATATCGGGCGCGGTGTCGATTAAGGTGCCGTCAAGGTCAAACAAAACGGTGCTGATTTTACTGTGCGGGTTCATTGTTGTGCCCCGGCCCGTTTGCTGCTATCAGGCATTAATCAGCTGTCCATCGGGCGTTTGTAGTGCACCATGTAATTAACATCGACATTCTGAGTCTGGCTAAACAGTCCATTAAACGGGTTATAGCTAATGCCTTTTAAATCGACAAGTTCAAGGCCGGCTGTTCTGGCCCATTGATCCAGTTCCGAGGGTTTGATGAATTTTGCATAATCATGCGTGCCTCTCGGCAGCATTTTCATTAAATATTCCGCGCCGACTATGGCGAAAGCATAGGCTTTCGGATTGCGATTGATGGTGGAAAAATAAACGGATCCGCCGGGTTTGACCAGGGTGAAACAGGCATTGATGATGGATGCAGGGTCGGGCACATGTTCCAGCATTTCCATGCAGGTGATGACATCAAAAGCTGCCGGCTGTTGCTGTGCTAATTCTTCAGCGGTAATTTGCTGATAATCAATATCAACATCGCTTTCCAGGGCGTGCAGGCGGGCGACTGATAATGGCGCTTTGCCCATATCAATGCCCGTGGTCATTGCACCGCACAACGCCATGGTCTCGCTGAGTATGCCGCCACCGCAGCCGATATCAACAACGGTTTTACCCGCTAAAGGTGAGCCGCTGTTGATGAAATTCAGACGTAGCGGATTCATTTCGTGCAAGGGTTTGAATTCGCCCTGTTTGTCCCACCAGCGTGAGGCAAGGTCTTCAAACTTTTTGATTTCTGCCGGGTCGATGTTAGCTGTGTGTGTCATAAGTGTCTATTTTTGGCTGGTTACTATAAGTTATTAGTTGCTTTAAGTATGTTGTTTAAATTGTTGAATAATATATTATTTTTCAATCGTTTCGCACGTTCTAATGACGTCCTGTTTTAACCTGTTTTCATCAATGGTATTGAGTACCCGGTTACTGAGCCTTTGCTCACCGGCTATCCATACATCAGTAACATGTTCGCGTGAGCTGCAATAAACAAGATGCGAAACCGGATCATATACCGGCAGTGTTTCTATTGTATCGAAATTTACTGCCACGATATCAGCAAATTTTCCGCGCTTCCAGTGAACCGGTAATGTCGTTCAGGCCCAAAGCCTTTGCGCCATTAATGGTTGCCATTTGCAGTACCTGTTCGGCGGATAATACAGTGGCATCCATGTTGCTTATTTTTGCCAGCATGGCAGCCGAGCGCATTTCGCCAAACATATCCAGGTCATTGTTACTTGAGCTGCTGTCGGTACCCAGCGCCACATTAACACCTGCCTCGAGAAGTTGCACTACAGGGCAAATGCCACTGGCCAGTTTCATGTTTGATTCCGGGCAGTGGATAACGTGACAGCCATTGTCCGCCAGTAATGTTATTTCATCATCTTCCAGCTGTGTCATGTGTACCGCTTGCAGTGAAGGTGTCACCAGTCCCAGGTCATTGAGTCTGGCCAGTGGTCGTTGGCCACTATTTTTTACCGCGTCACTGACTTCAAATGCCGTTTCGTGAATGTGCATGTGGACATTCAGTTCAAGTTCATTCGCCAGTGTACTCAGCTGTTTTAAAGGTTGGTCAGAGACGGTATAAGGGGCATGCGGCGCAAAAGCTGTTTTGATCAAGTCGTGTCCTTTGTAGTGATCAAAAACGGCAAGGCCCTTGGCTATATATTCTTCACTGTTATTGGCCCACACGGTAGGGAAGTCGATCAATATCAGGCCGATGGAAGCACGCATACCCACGTCAGCCGCAACACGCGCTGCAATGTCTGGAAAAAAGTACATATCATTGAAGCAGGTGGTGCCGCTGCGAATCATTTCCGCGATAGCCAGTTCGGTGCCGGTGTGGACAAACGCTTCGTTGACGTGACTGGCTTCTGCTGGCCAGATGTGGTTTTGCAGCCAGTCCATCAGGCTTAAATCATCGGCCAGTCCACGAAACAGGTTCATCGCTGCATGGGTATGGCTATTGATGAGCCCGGGGATGAGTGCATGCTGATTATAATCACGACTGACTTTGGCCGAATACTGATCTGTTAGCTTCATCGCTCGGCAATATGTCGATGATTTTTTCTTCATGAATAGCAATTGAATGCTGTTCCAGATACCGGTGTTTATTATCCACCGGGATAATCCAGCGAGCATGCAGTAATGTGTCGATATTTTTCATTTCGCGACAATACCTGTTGCACAGGCGGAGTGCAACTTCTGGCGCCATAACTGTGGTTAATTACCTTCTATAAGAAGCGGCTTATTTAACGGCTTTTTAGCCATCAACTTTTAAAGTGAAAGACTTCAGCTATTATTAGTCAATATGAGTATTTGCTAGTTAGTTAGGGTTGTTAGTGCTATATATCGCTACACTAAAATAGTCTATTATTAATAATAAATTTCAATATAATAACCAAAAAGTTAAAGGAGTATAAAAATGAGTTTTTCACTATTTAAACTGAAGCCAGGTGTTTAGCCTGTTTGCTTTATTGTTTCTGCTGGCGGGCTGTAATCCAACAGTAACACGCGTTGAATCAGATGCGGTGACCGACCTTAGTGGCAACTGGAATGATACCGATTCACGACTGGTGGCACAGGAAATGATTCAGGATGTGCTTGCACGAAGCTGGTTAACAAAATTTAACCGCAGTCAGGGTAAGGCACCAACCGTGATCGTGGGTACGGTACGTAATCTAAGCCATGAACATATCAATACGCGCACCTTTACTGCCGATATGGAACGCGAACTTATTAATTCCGGTGAAGTTGAATTTGTTGCCTCAGCAAAAGACCGTGAAGAAATTCGCAGTGAAGTTAAAGAACAGGATTTGAATGCAACAGAAGAATCACGTAAAGCCATGGGTCAGGAGATTGGTGCAGATTTTATGTTGCAAGGTTCTATTAACAGTATTGTTGATGCC
>CAVYHC010000001.1:0-54199 GCA_963768125.1 uncultured Gammaproteobacteria bacterium | reverse complement strand
CTGGTCTTTACCGGCAGATGGACCCAAAACGCTGAATGGTTTAATTTTGGAACACATGGAAATTATTCCGCAAAACGGCACCAGTTTGATGATCGATGATTACACCATCGAAATCACACGAACAACAAAAAACGCGGTGCAAACAGCAAAAGTAAAAAACACCCGGCGTGTGCTTCATGACGATGAAGACAACGATGAAAGCAACGCAGCGCAGAATACATAAAGATGGCTAAAGCAAAAATACAATATGCCTGCAACGCCTGCGGTGCCAGCCATACAAAATGGGCCGGACAGTGCGGCGACTGCGGCGAATGGAACACCATGAGTGAAACCATCACCGCCATCACCACGAACAATCGTCAGGGTTTTGCCGGTAAAAAAGGCAGCGCACAAATACAGGCACTGGAAGACATTCAGATGCTCAAGGAAATGCGCACCGCCACCCACATTAGCTGAACTTGACCGGGTTTTAGGCGGCGGACTGGTGCACGGCTCAGTGACCTTAATCGGCGGTGATCCGGGCATTGGTAAATCAACCCTGTTAACACAAACATTGGCCAGTCTGAGTCAGACACTGCCCTGTTTATATGTCACCGGTGAAGAGTCCCTGCAACAGGTAAGCATGCGCGCGCATCGACTGGGCCTGGAAGACGGGGCTTAAAGTTACTCTCTGAAACCTGTGTAGAAAACATCATCACCCTGGCCAGTGAACAAAATCCAAAAGTTATCGTTATTGACTCTATCCAGACCATTTACACCGAAGCGCTGCAATCAGCGCCCGGCGCGGTGGCCCAGGTACGCGAAAGTGCCGCGCAACTGGTTCGCTTTGCCAAACAAACCGGCACCGCCTTGTTTCTGGTCGGGCATGTCACCAAAGAAGGCACCCTTGCCGGGCCCCGTGTACTGGAACACATGGTGGACACGGTACTTTATTTTGAAGGTGATCCGGGAGAGCGCTATCGCATGATTCGCGCCATCAAAAACCGATTTGGCGCGGTCAATGAACTCGGCATTTTTGCCATGACCGAAGAAGGCTTAAAAACCGTCAGCAACCCTTCCGCTATTTTTCTTTCGCGTCATGAAACCCCCGTGCCGGGCAGTATCATTACCGTCACTCGCGAAGGCAGCCGCCCGCTGCTTATCGAATTACAGGCACTGGTTGACGACAGCCACAGCCAAAACCCGCGGCGTGTCTGCCTGGGACTCGATGCCAACCGCTTGAATATGCTGCTTGCAGTCATGCATCGCCATGCCGGCATTGCCATGCATGATCAGGACGTTTTTATTAATATCGTTGGCGGTGTGCGCCTCACCGAAACCTCCGCCGATACCGCACTCATTCTTGCTGGACTGTCCAGTTTCAGAGATAAACCGTTACCAAATGATGTTTTCACCTTTGGCGAAGTCGGTTTAGCCGGCGAAATTCGCCCCGTTGCCAATGGCCAGGAGCGATTACGCGAAGCCGCCAAACACGGCTTCAAAACAGCCATTATCCCCAAAGCCAATATGCCCAGAAAAGGCGAACACATTGAAGGACTGAATATCATTGGTGTACAACGCGTAAGCGAACTGATAGAAACCGCTATTACCCTGTAAAAGACTTTTTAGCCGAGAAAAACGCAAGTTAACCGATAAAGACGAAAGAAATACTATCCGCAAATGAACGCAAATGAACGCAGATAAAAAAAGATATTTTAAAGCAGGTGTTTTACGTTAGTTTTCAGCGCAGTATGGCAATTTCTAAAATGTGTATCTGTTGTATTAAGTGGTAGCTTCGTTTTTTGCAATGATGATTTTTTATTTGCGTTCATCTGCGGATAATATTTCTTGCGTTTTTCGCGGCAAATTGTTTTTTTCCTGCATTTCATTTGGGCTATATCAACCCCCGTATAGTTTGTTAAAATGCGCCATGTCTAAAAAAACACCCAATTTTGAAAAAGCATTAAGCGAGCTCGAAACCCTGGTCGACGATATGGAACAGGGCAATCTCAGTCTGGAAGAATCACTCAAACGTTTTGAAAAAGGCATCGCCTTAAGCACTGAATGCCAGCAGGCATTACAAAACGCTGAATTAAAAATTAAAGAGCTGGTCGAAAAAAACGGAAAACTACTCGAGCAAGACATAGAGCTGGAAGACTGACAGCCATGTCGCATGCTTTTCAACCCCGTCTGGAAAGTTTCCAGAAACGCGTCAATTCCGCCTTAGATAAGTACCTGCCCTCAGACGACCCACCTGAACACAACCTGGCTGAAGCGATACGTTATTCGGTAATTGGCGGTGGTAAACGTATCCGCCCGGCCATGGTTTATGCCGCAGGCGAAGCCATGGGTGTTTCCACCGACCTGCTGGATATACCTGCCTGCGCTGTTGAGATGATCCACGCCTACTCATTGATCCATGATGACCTGCCGGCAATGGACGATGACGACCTGCGTCGCGGCCGCCCCACCTGCCACAAAGCGTTTGATGAGGCCACAGCGATCCTTGCCGGTGATGCACTGCAGGCGTTAGCTTATGAAATTTTAGCCAAGGACGAGCATAAAGAACTCACACCGGTACATCGCATAAACATGTTAAGCCTGTTAACCGAAGCCAGTGGTGCGCACGGCATGGCAGGCGGCCAGGCTGTTGACCTTGCATCTGTTGCCAAGCAGCTTAGCCTGTCGCAACTGGAACACATGCATCAGCTAAAAACCGGTGCACTGATCCGCGCCAGTATCCTGCTCGGTGGCATGTGCAAGCAGGACATTACTGCGCAGGAAATTGAAATCCTCAGCAATTACGCCTTATGCATCGGCCTGTCTTTCCAGATTCAGGATGATATTCTCGATGTTATTAGCGACACAGAAACACTGGGCAAGCCGCAAGGCTCGGATAAAAAACAGGAAAAACCCACCTTTCCTGCCATCATTGGGCTGCAGGAGTCGATACAGCTGGCACAAAAGCAGCATGAACTTGCACTCAAACACCTTGAAACTCTGGACGAAAAAGCGGATAGTTTACGCCTGTTGTCGGCCTATATTGTCGAACGAAAATTTTAACTAAGCCACTTATTCATGCCATTCTCTAACTCAAACTGGTCACTGCTGGAGTCAATAAACTCCCCAGCCGACGTGCGCAAGCTTAATACACTGCAGCTTAAAGAACTGGCACGCCAGTTACGCGAATTCTTACTGGACAGCGTTTCCTCTACCGGCGGTCATTTATCGGCGGGACTGGGCACCGTTGAATTAACTGTCGCGCTGCATTATGTATTCAACACGCCCTATGACCGGCTGGTCTGGGATGTCGGCCATCAGACATACCCGCATAAAATTCTCACTGGCCGCCGTGAAAAAATGACCACATTACGGCAAAAAGGCGGCATCGCCGGCTTTCCAAAACGCGGGGAAAGTGAATACGATAGCTTTGGCACCGGCCATTCCAGCACCTCTATCGCAGCCGCCCTGGGCATGAGCATCGCCGCGCGGCAAAATAATGAAAACCGGCATTGTGTCGCCGTTATCGGTGATGGCGCCATGACGGCTGGCATGGCTTTTGAGGCGCTCAATCATGCCGGCGCCATGCAAGATTATGGCGGCGCCAATTTGCTGGTCATCCTCAATGACAATGACATGTCCATTTCACCCAATGTCGGCGCGCTGTCAAACCACCTCACACGCCTGTTATCCGGCAATCTGTTTTCAACCATCCGCGAAGGCGGCAAGAAAGTGTTAGAAAACATTCCACCGGCACTGGAATTAGCGCGGCGCACCGAAGAACATGTAAAAGGCATGGTGACACCCGGCACACTGTTTGAAGAACTGGGATTTAACTATTTTGGCCCCGTTGATGGCCACGACCTTGATACCCTGGTTCCGGTATTACAAAACATTAATCAGCAAGCCGGGCCCAGGCTGCTGCATATTAAAACGCAAAAAGGTAAAGGTTACTTCCCCGCCGAAGATGCGCCGGTGAAATTTCATGGCGTGAGCGCTTTTGATTTAAGCACGGGTAAAACACATGCTGCCAGCGCTGCGAAAGCACCCAGTTATACCGAAATATTCGGCCAATGGTTAAACGACATGGCAGTGCAGGATGAACGGCTAGTCGCCATTACCCCGGCAATGCGCGAAGGTTCTGGCTTAGTCGAGTTTTCCAAACGCTTTCCAACACGTTATTTTGATGTCGGCATAGCAGAACAGCATGCCGTGACACTCGCCGCCGGCATGGCCTGTGATGGCTTAAAACCGGTAGTTGCCATCTATTCTACTTTCTTACAACGCGCTTATGATCAGCTGATTCACGACGTCGCAATACAGAATTTATCGGTTGTTTTTGCCATTGACCGTGCCGGCATTGTCGGTGCCGATGGCCCCACCCACACCGGCGCCTATGACCTCAGCTTTTTACGCTGTGTTCCGAACATGGTCATTATGACGCCGGCTGATGCAGCCGAGTGCCGCGGCCTGTTAACAACCGCTTTTTTACATGACGGTCCCAGCGCTGTGCGTTATCCGCGTGGCGCTGCCACCGGTATCGTCACCAGTGATGAACTGAAAGCATTACCTTTTGCCCAGGCAGAACAGAAATTACAGGGTAAACGAGTCGCCCTGCTCGTTTTTGGCACCCTGTTAGCAACGGCAATGGAAGTTGGCAGAAGAGCTCGGTGCCAGTGTTTACAACATGCGTTTTGTCAAACCGCTGGACACTAATACCATCAAAACGGCTGCCAGGCAGCACGACTTACTGGTCACCATTGAAGACAATGCCATTGCAGGCGGCGCCGGCAGTGCCGTTTCAGAATACCTCAATGCACAACATATCAACAAAAACCTGTTACAAATCGGTTTTCCCGATGAATTAATCAATCATGGAGAACCCGGCGAATTACTCAGCGACTGGAAACTGGATAAAAAAGGCATGCTGCAGACGATCAAGGCCCGAGTTAAGGAATTGCTTATATAGCGCAAAAGGGTTAAAATCCCTACTGTTTTACTCAGGTATTATTTAGGTACATTAACAATGGCGGCAAGCTACCAGCTGAAAGTAGTGACTGAATTTGCTTCAGCGCATACGCTTCGGGATTATCCCGGCGCCTGCAGTCGAATGCATGGCCACAACTGGAAAGTTGAACTGGAAGCCGTGGCCAGCCAGCTTGATGATATTGGCATGGGCGTTGATTTCAAAGTGATGAAAAACGCGGCCAATGAAGTCGGCGATGAACTTGACCATCGTTATCTAAATGATCTTGAGCCGTTTAAAGAAATTAACCCGACGGCAGAAAATATCGCAGCCTATATGTATAAAGAGATTTCTGCCCGTATCAACAGTGACACCATTAAAGTTACTGCACTTACGATATGGGAAACAGAACGCGCCTGCGTTCGTTACAGTGAAGAGAATAAATAATGACCGACGTCCTTGATAAAGAAAACACAGATAAAGACACTAAGGCTACAAGCACATTACCTGACGTTCAAAACACGCACGACACCCGTGCCATTGCCATTAATAAAGTAGGCATCAAGGATATTCGCCACCCTGTGCAGGTGAAAGACCGCACGGGGCATATCCAGCATACTATCGCTAACTTCAACATGTATGTTGGCCTGCCGCATGAGTTCAAGGGCACTCACATGTCGCGTTTTGTTGAAATTCTCAACAACCACGAATGGGAAATTACGGTTGAATCATTTAAAGCAATGCTCACCGAAATGACCGCCCTGCTGGATGCTGAAGTTGGCCATATTGAAATGAGTTTTCAATTCTTTATCAAAAAAACAGCACCGGCTTCCGGCGTTAAAAGCTTACTTGATTACGAAGTGACTTTTATCGGCGAACGCAGAAAAAACCAAAACACCATCAATATTAAAACGGTTGTACCTGTCACCAGTTTATGCCCCTGTTCGAAAAAGATATCTGAACGCGGCGCACATAACCAGCGCTCTCATGTAACCGTTAATGTAGAAACCGAAGAATTCATCTGGGTGGAAGAAATTATAGACCTGGTTGAATCACAGGCTTCCTGTGAACTGTACGGTTTATTAAAACGCCCCGACGAAAAAGTTGTCACCGAACGTGCTTACGATAATCCAAAATTTGTAGAAGACATGGTGCGCGACATTGCCCATCAGTTAAACATCGATGAGCGCATTCTGGCTTATACCGTTGAATCAGAAAACTTTGAATCAATACATAATCACTCGGCTTATGCATTGATTGAGAAAACGCGATAAATAATTTCAAGATCGTGTTATCCGTCAAAAAGCACCCGGTAATGGTGCTTTTTTTTGCTCTTAATTTTGGCCTGTGGCAGCCCGACAGACAAACATATATTTGATTCTCAAAGATCATCAGGCCGAATCAGATTGAGCAATTCAGCCTGCGATGGTTTTGTTAATGACTCGACTGACTGCAGACGAAAACAGGCGACTGCGCAGGTAGTCATCAACTTGCCACTATCGGAAAGTGGTGGTGCTGTACTGGCAAGATAATCAACGATGTCATCCATCCCCGGATTATGTGCCAGTATCAGCAAACGCTGGTTAGGCTTTGCATACAGTTCGATGTTTTCACACAAGGTTTCCCTATCGGCCAGATAAAGCGTCTTATCAATAATAATATCCTGTTCCGCTAGCGATAAATTCGCTAACAGCAGCGCTGCGGTTTCCCGTGTTCGCTGTGCTGCTGACACCACCATTTTATCCGGTATTAGGTTCATCTGATGGAGAGTCGCGCCCATACTGCCGGCATTACCACGCCCCCTTTTGTTCAACGGTCTATCGATATCTGCCGTGTGGCTATGCCAGTCTGATTTGGCATGGCGCATTAACATTAGCTCAAACACTTTATTCAGCCTTTATAGGTTTTCGTTTAAACACTCTACTCCCCAGGTAATCGTTGAGGCAAGCGCTGAAGTCATCGTCGAGACAGTATTCGCGAAACCAGTCTGCAGCTAGCCAGCTAAAGCCGTATTTTGTTTGAGGCGAGTACCGCTCTGCAGATACAGTAATAGCCGTTATCCATCAAATTTTCAGTTTAACCTCAATCTGCATTTTCACATATACTTGACGGTAAACGTTCAGTCACCGCTCTACCTACCGTTACAGGACACTGGATTATGAAACCACAGATTATCGGGTTCAATCAACTTGGCATTAAAGACATTAACCATGTTGGCGGCAAAAATGCTTCGCTGGGAGAAATGATCAGCCACCTGTCCGGCCTTGGCATTAAAGTTCCTGATGGTTTCGCCACCACTGCCGAGGCTTTTCGCCACTTTCTGGCACAACAGAAGCTTGATAAAAGAATCGCAACACGGCTGCAAGCATTAAATACCAATGACGTGGTTGAACTGGTCGCAGCAGGCAGTGAAATCAGACAGTGGATTATGGACACCCCCTTTCCGGACAGTTTTCTCAGCGAAATCACGGAGGCTTTTTATGGCTTACAGGCACAGGATCAGAACATGGCTGTCGCCGTACGTTCATCGGCCACCGCGGAAGACCTGCCGGATGCTTCCTTTGCCGGGCAACAGGAAACCTATCTGAATGTTTGCGGCCTGGATAATGTTCTAAGTGCAATCAAAAAGGTATTTGCTTCACTGTATAACGATCGTGCTATTTCTTATCGCGTGCATCAAAACTTTGATCATAACAAAGTTGCTTTGTCCGCTGGCATTCAACGCATGGTACGCAGTGATCTAGGCACCAGTGGCGTGATGTTTACCCTGGATACAGAATCCGGTTTTCGTGATGCCGTATTTATAACCGCTGCCTATGGCCTGGGTGAGACCATCGTACAGGGCGCGGTCAATCCTGATGAGTTTTATGTGTACAAAACCGGCCTGCAGCAAAATAAACCGGCGATATTAAACCGTACGCTGGGCAGTAAACTGATCAAAATGATATACGCCGACAATACGCATCAGGACGATTTCGTGCAAACCGTTGACGTTGCCGAACAGGATCGTAAGCGTTTCTGCCTGAACGATGAGCAGGTGGCAGAACTGGCTCGTCACGCCATCACCATAGAGCAGCATTATGAGCGGCCGATGGATATTGAATGGGCGCAGGATGGTTCTGATGGCCTCATCTATATTGTGCAGGCACGACCAGAAACAGTGGAGAGCCGCAGCAGTGTCTCGGTGATAGAGTCTTACAAACTCAAACAAAGCGGCAATGTTCTGCTCGAAGGCCGCGCCATTGGCCAGCGTATTGGCGCTGGCCCGGTTAGTCTAATCAAAGATCCCAGCCAAATGTCACGCGTTAAAGACGGTGATGTGCTGGTCACCGACATGACCGACCCTGACTGGGAGCCTATCATGAAACGCGCATCTGCCATCGTCACCAATCGCGGCGGCCGTACCTGCCACGCGGCTATCATTGCCCGCGAGCTGGGTATACCTGCTGTCGTTGGCTGTGGTGATGCCACCGAGAAACTCAGCGATGGTGACAACGTTACGGTAAGTTGTGCCGAAGGTGATAGCGGTCTTATTTACCAGGGCCTGCTGGACTTTGAAATCATTCGTACCGATACCGGTGACATGCCCGTACTGCCGACGAAAATCATGTTGAATGTTGCTACGCCGTCGCGCGCTTTTGCTTTTTCACAATTACCCAACGCCGGCGTTGGTTTGGCGCGCCTTGAATTCATCATTAATAACACCATCGGCATACACCCCAAAGCGCTGCTGCAGTTTGCACAGCAGACTGACGATGTAAAACAGCAAATCAGCAAACGAATTGCCGGTTATAGCGACCCGGTCAGTTTCTACGTCGAAAAACTGGTTGAAGGCATCGCTACGTTAGGCGCCGCGTTTTCACCAAACCCGGTTATCGTGCGTTTATCTGATTTTAAATCCAATGAATACGCCAGCCTGCTCGGCGGTGATTTGTTTGAACCGGAAGAAGAAAATCCGATGATCGGTTTTCGCGGTACTTCGCGTTATTTATCCGATAATTTTCGCGACTGCTTTGAACTGGAATGTCGCGCACTAAAAAAAGTACGTGATGATATGGGCTTAAGCAATGTCGAAATCATGGTGCCCTTCTGCCGCACACTGGAAGAAGCACAACAGGTAACACAATTGCTTGCTGACAACGGACTGAAACGCGGTGACAATCATTTACGCCTTATCATGATGTGCGAAATTCCTTCCAACGCCCTGCTGGCAGAAGAATTTTTACAGTACTTCGATGGTTTTTCTATCGGCTCTAATGATATGACGCAATTAACGCTGGGACTTGACCGCGACTCCGCTGTGATTGCGCATTTGTTTGATGAACGTAATCCCGCGGTTAAAAAATTACTCACAATGGCAATTAAAGCCTGCCACGAGCAGAACAAATACATTGGCATATGCGGTCAGGGGCCTTCCGATTACCCGGATTTTGCGGTGTGGCTGTTTCAACAAAACATTAGCAGTATTTCATTAAACCCTGACACGGTTATCAACACCTGGTTACACCTGGCAACACTCGATTCTTAATTACGCCATTATATTATGAACACCACTTCAGATACCCGCACTTCACCACCCCGCGTCGTATTTTTCGTCTCCGACCGCACGGGCATTACCGCAGAAAACCTGGGGCATGCGTTGTTAACCCAGTTCAGTTCCATGAACTTCGAACAGCATTCATTACCGTTTATCAACTCAGAAGAAAAAGCGCGTTTAGCGGCACAAACCATTAACCAAAGCGCACAGACCTCAGACAACAAACCTCTGGTTTTCAGCACGTTAATTGACGATAACTATCGCGCCATCATAAGCGAGACCCAGTCACATATTATCGACTTCTTCGATGCTTTTATAAAACCGCTGGAAATTGAATTACGTATGCCATCATCCCATGCTGAAGGTTTATCACACGGAATAAGCAATGAAGTGGTTTATATGTCGAGAATGGATGCCGTAAACTTTGCGCTGAAAAATGATGATGGCATCAGTACCAAAGAATACAACAAGGCGGATGTTATTTTAATCGGCGTATCGCGCAGCGGAAAAACACCCACCTGTCTTTATCTTGCGATGCAATTTGGCTTGCGCGCAGCCAACTACCCACTGACAGAAAGCGACATGGCCGGCGGTCATCTGCCAAAAATATTACAGCCCTACCGGGATAAGTTATTTGGTTTAACGATCAATGCTGAGCGCCTGAGAACCATCCGTGAAATTCGCAGACAACACAGCGAATACGCTTCCATGGCGCAATGCCAGAAAGAAACCCGGTTAATTAATGCACTTTTTGCAATAGAAAACATTCCGCGCATAGACAGCAGTCATATCTCTGTTGAAGAAATTGCCACCTCGATTATTCAGTTAATGAAGATAAGCCGGCCGCCGATTTACTGAAATGATATTTATTGCAGCGTATCGACAGGCTCTCAGCTTTTAGTTTTCTGAGCTGATTCAACCAGGTCCGCTTTCGTCCATGATTGCTAGTTAAAAAAACAACTTCAAAAAATATTCACCACAGATTAGGGCAGGACGCCCTTACGTTGAACATGCATGAGCGACTTAGTGCATCCGTGCACAGGCGCACAGAGAAAAATTTATATTTTGTCATGCTGGCGCATACTTCCATGGATGGCAGATAGTACGATTGCGGATCAATCGGAGGGTCGAGTCGGTAGCCGAGCTCATAGTCTGGAACTAAGACCGAGAGCAATTGCCAGATATATGGATGCATACGGTAGTAGAACAATTGCCATATGCTGGTCCCTGCTCCGGATGCGACATCTATCGATTTCATCTCTCGGTTTTCATACTTACGGACGTCCTGCCTCTAATCTCGTGGTGAAATATTTTTTGATGTTTATAACTGCACGTAAAAAATGTCACCACAGATCTTAACCACTATTGCCAACCACTTGATGCCGACTGTTTGTGCTGGCCTTGTACAAGGCAACACCCGCGTTATTTATAATTAAGCCAATCTATCTGTTCACTACAGAACCGAAGTGTTATCGCACTACTGGAAGCTGGCAAAATAATGAAGCAGATTCTCTAGATCCGCCTCACTAAGATTTTTGTATTTCTTTTTCATTTTCTTTGGCATCGGACGCTCACCTGATGAGTAATCCTTGAACTGTTGTTGCATATAAGGAGTCCACTGCCCCGCCAGTATGCCCGAATCATCAGCAGGGGAACTGCCGCCGTCTTCATGGCATTTTTTGCAATCTTTATCCTGAACGATCTTGCCGAGTTTCGCCTTGTCTGCGTCGAATGCCTGCCTGGCACGGACAAATGGCCTGGCAGCAAAATATTCGGCTATAAGCTTGGTGTCAGACGCCGACAGGTCTTCGGCGATCTTGCACATATCATCCGAATCACCTTTTTGCGGCCCGGCATTAATTTTCACTTCTGCGCAGGGGCGCTCTTCATCTTTATATGCCACCATCGAGTCGATGATGTACTGCGCCGAGTTACCGCTGATAGTCGGAATTGTAGGTTCTGTACTGACGCCATCTTTGCCATGACATCCTGCGCAGGGCGCGACCAGCTCATTGACATCGGCTGCCGATACATTAGTGATGCCGGTGGCCACCATTGTTATGGCCAGGCACAGCGGGGGCAGTAATTTAGTCACGTTATGTTTCATATTGATAGCCTCCAAAGGCAGATAAATCTCAAAATCTAAAGCATTAATTCGGTTAAAAGAGACAAACTCTATACACTGCTAGCAGCAGCTGTTGAAAAGAGTCTGGCCCATCGGGTTTAAGCTGGCGTATAACCGCCGAAGAACCCTATGCCGACCACAACCAGCAGCGTTAAGCCGAAGGCAAGCAGGACAATGCCCAGAATCTTCGAACCAAGGGTCATCGGCCTGGATGGCACATCCACCAGGTATTTTTCCAGCTGTCCGCTCGCCACCAGTCGCTCGTACTGCAGCGTATGCTCGCGTTTAAACTCTTCAACAGACTGCGTGCCGGTAAACATCACTACATCCGGCGGCGGCATCTTGTCCGGACGGAAGTGGTTATTGAAAAAATGCACCGTGAACAGGAACACCGCAGCCAGGAAGGCTTCTTCGCCGTGTATCAGCGTAACGACATTAAACGCCCAGCCGGGTAAAATTGCGGCGGTCACCTCGGGGAAGGTCAGCATCATGCCACTGCCACCGATGATTGCCATACCCCAGAACACGGCCCAGTAATCGAATTTTTCCCAGTACGTCCAGCGATCAAACACGGGTCGTGGTCCCATATACAAAAACCATTTGAACATGCCCACCGCATCCTGTAAATCTTTCCAGTTGGGCACTAGCGAATCAGGGCCAAACCAACGGAAGGTTTTGCGATTGCGGTAGATGTTAATCGACACGCCGATCAGGTGCAGGAAGAATATGCCGAGCATAATTGCTGCACTGACGCGATGTATGAGGCTTGCCATTTGCGGACCACCGAGCAGCTCAATAACCACCGGTGCCCAGGCGGTATAAGCATAAAACACTGCCATACCGGTCAGGATCAGCAGCATTACGCTCAGCGCAAACAGCAGGTGGCCTATGCGCCAGAGCAGACCGAAACGTCGTACCTGGCGTTTGTTGCCAGCCAGCAGATCATCCTTCAGTAGTTCTTTGGCGAGGATACGTTTTTGTGAGTTATTCCTGTCGCAACGATCTTTGCATTCACGCAACCACCACAACAGCGAATGCGCCCAGAAATAGCCGAAGACAAACAATAACAGGCCGTGCATGAATTTCGCAGCAATCCATACCTGTGGATATTTCTCGAAATCGTGGGTATTGGCATGGGGGCCAAAACTTAAAAATGATTCTGTGGCTTGCGCGATTTTTTTACCGTCATGACACTCTTCGCAGGTCTCCAGACGATTATCCGGATGAATGCTTGATTCAGGATCATCGGCGCCAAGAATTTCGTGGCTGCCGTGGCAGTCGTAACACTTCGCTGTATGGGCATAACCTAATGTATTGATCTGGCCGTGATACGTGTTGCGATAAGTCTCAAATTTTTCCTCGTGACAACTGCCGCATTTTTTGGTGACTGCAAGCTGAAAAGGATCGCGTGTCGTTTTGCTAATATCATGAGTGGTATGGCAATCTGTGCATACCGCTGCTTTGGCATTGTGTTCCTGCAGAGCTTCTGTGCCATGCGTGGAATTCATGTATTCGTCTAGCGCATCTTCATGGCAGCCTGCGCACACTAAAGGAATAGTTAGATGCCAGTCCGAGCGTTTCACGCTTCCTCTGGATGGAACATTGAATTCATGGGAATGGTGACAGTCATCACAGGAGGCCTTGACACCGAATTTTGTTGGTTTCGCGTGAAACGATTTTTTGTAAGCCTCGATGTTTTCTACCACCACACCCATACGTTGCATTTGTGAGGCAACACCCTTTTCTTCATAGTTCTTCCACAAATCCTGATGACAACTGGCGCAGTCGGGGTCGGCTAACTCGGTTTTATTATGCGGCAACTGAACATCAACAATATTCTGGTGACAATCAATACAGGCCATATCGCCATGCACGCTTTTCTGGAAACTGAGCAGATTTACTGGCTGGTTGTTTTCATGGCAGCTTAAACAGCTTGCATCGTCCAGTTTATGCGCCATCTGCGCAGGCTCGAGCGGATTTTTTTCAGGATCGGCTAAAGCCATTGCCTGAGCAGATAACAGGCTTACCGATAAACATACAAGGCTTAATAATAGTCGTGCTAGATTTTTTGGAAACGGCATAAAGAATTTCTCGTTTTTATTATTGAGTGATCAATTTATATTGAACATGACGACCGGAGCTATCGTTGAAATCGTGCTGACACTACCCGTTTCACCTTCAAACGACTCTCCACTGGTCCGCATTAAGCCCTGCTGTGTTAATTTTTACACGCCTCAGTATAGTACAATTTTTCCCACCTGATGTTTGTATGTAACGACAGTTATCATTCTTCTTTATTGACATATATCAATTCTATCTCCGTATTTATTGACATATATCAATACTATTCCTATACAATCAAATATATTCATCGGTAATATTATAATTTGTCGTGGAACGGAAGCGTGGTTTCGTTTTACGATGTAGATAAAATCAAAAATAAAGGGTGGCTTATGAAACGTTCACACACATTGCAAAGGATGCAACTCATTCTAGCAACAGCTTTTATAACAGCTACCTTAGTAGGTTGTGATGGTGATCAGGGCTCGCCAGGCGCAGCGGCTATAAGCACAACAACTGCTTCAAATGCGACTTCGCTCGCTATAAACATCGATGGTGTTTCAATCAACAGCGCGCCGGTTGTTGAATTTAGCGCTAGTGATGGAAATGGCACAGCACTAACCGGTCTGACAACCAGCGATCTACGCTTTACCGTCGCCAAACTAATGCCGGGCTCGCTCGGCAACCCCAGTGCCTGGCAGAATTATATCAATCAGGAAGAAACCGCGAGTACTGGACCGGCTGCCCCCAATACTACGGTGCAAGCTACACGCGAAAATGACGGTACGCTGGTGGACAACGCTGACGGCACCTACTCCTATACCTTTGCCACCGACATCACGAATGTAACCGAACCAATAGTGGTGCCTTACGATGCAACGCTTACACACCGCCTGGTTATTCAAACACGCGGCTCTTTGCCCGCTTTTAATGCCGTGTACACATGGCGGCCTTCGGACAATGCAACCACCGGATTATTCAGCCGCGAAATTGTAAAAACGGCTACCTGCAATGTATGCCATAACGAACTCGAACTCCACGACGCGAGAATTGATACTCAATACTGTGTAACCTGCCACAATCCTGGTTCTACTGATGCCAACAGCGGCAATACAGTCGATTTCAAGGTAATGATCCATAAAATTCATAGCGGAGAGCATTTGCCCAGCGTTGAACTGGGCCCTGATTTACTCGACGGTACCGGGGATGACGGCACGGGTATTTACTCGATCTATGGCTTTAACCCGGCGACGTTCCAGGGCGATAATGAACACGATTACTCCGATGTTGTGTTTCCTCAGGACATCCGCAACTGCACCAAGTGCCATGATGACAGCGATGACGATACCCCTGAGAGCGGCAACTGGCGCACACAATTAAGTATGGAGGCATGCGGATCATGCCATGACAACATTGATTTTTCACTGGATGACACAGATCCTAACGGTCACGAAGGTGGCGTTGTCAGCGACAATAGCTTCTGCATTAGCTGTCACAGTGAAGGCGGTGATGCCGGCAGTGTTGAAGAGGCTCATACCGATCCAGCAACCCTGGCCGCTACCAGGTTCCAGTTCAACATTATTGATGTCACCGGAAACACAACACCTAGTATCCAGATATCCGTAACCGATCCAACTAACAGTAATGCGCCTTACGACTTCACGGCAGATGCGTTCACTGGTGGGGGCGCACGGCTGGCCGTGATCATCGGCTGGGGCATGACTGATTTCAACAACACTGGCGGAACGACAAGTACCGGTTTCCCGGCTTTTAAACCTACTGCGGCGATACCTCTCTCCATCGACCCGGTCACTGCCTGTGATGCCGGGATTGCAGACTGGGTTTGCTCACCCGACACACCAAGCGCCGGAATCTATACCCTCGTCAAACAATCCGTTCTTCCCGCGACTGCAACAGGCACCGGCAGAGTAGGTTTTGAGGGCCATGTAGCCGCCGATTTTGATGGAGACCTCTCTTTTGAAGACCAGGTTGCGATCAAAAGTGTGGTGAAGGATTTTGTGATCACCGGGACATTAACACCTCGACGCGAAGTGGTAGATATCGCCAAGTGTGATAACTGCCATGAATTCCTAAGTCTGCATGGTGGTAATCGCAATGATGAGCCCGCGCTGTGCGTGATTTGCCATAATCCCAATGCGACGGATATCGGTCGGCGTCCACTTCCAACAGATACTCCTGTGCTACCTACAACAGATGGCAAGGTGGAAGAAGCAATTGATTTCAAGACCTTGATCCACGGAATCCATGCCGGCGCGGAGACCAACTACGATGACACCGAAGCGCATGGCTTCCGTGAGAAGGGTCTGGTTGTTTGGGGCTTCCCGGGTGCGCCATGTAACGCGTTTGGTGGCCCGCCAAATGATAGTTGTGAACACGACTTCAGTCATGTTCGCTTCCCGGGTATTTTGCAGGACTGCGAGACCTGTCACAAGCCAGGCACCTACGAGCTTGATGGTGATTGGGCATCGCCAACTGCAAACGGCATACTCAGCACCACGGTAACTACTACAGATAATACTGTTCCCGATGATGATCTCAATATCAGTCCAACCGCCGCTGTGTGTTCGGCGTGCCATGATGGTGACGTCGCTAAGGCGCATATGGTCGATCTGGGTGGTGCAGTATTTGACCGAGACGCAAGCCGACATTAGCGGCAACGATTGTTGAAACCTGCTCCGTGTGTCATGGCCCGGGTGACATTGCCGACGTCGAAGCCGTTCACGCCGAAAGATAACGTGCTGCTTCAGCATAGGAGAAATAAAGTGGCCATTAACGTCTATGTGCAGGCTCTCGGACTCAATGGGACCTGCCTTAATGAGATCAGTGTAATAAAAATAATGAATGATGGAACAAGGACATATAGTTGAAGCTAATGCTTATGAAAAATAAATTCTCATCATTCATTGTGCCGCTGGTTCTGTTATGTCTTACCGGCAGCGGTGTGCTTCAGGCAGAGGAAATAAAAGCACCGGACGCCCCCAAATATGTCAAAGAGACCACACAGGCTGGCAAGTACACAGAGAAAGGTGCAGACACCTGTATCAAATGCCATGATGAAGATGAGGCCTACCCGGTATTTGATATCTTTAAAACCAAACATGGTCAACAGGGAGACAAGCGCTCCCCTTTTGCGGGTCTGCAGTGCGAAGCCTGTCATGGGCCCGGTGTAGCCGGTGCGGCAGCCATGCAGGAAGTGCTGGATAGGGGTGGCCATGTCGGCAAAGTGCGGCCGGGGCAGGAACGCCCGCCGATATTAAATTTCGGCATTAAGTCCGATGAGCCGGCAGAAAAGCAGAACAGCATGTGTCTCAATTGCCATGCAGACGCCAATCACATTGACTGGAAGGGAAGTGTGCATGAGGATAGCGATATCGTATGTGCCAGTTGTCACCAGATTCACACGCCCAAGGACCCGGTACTGACGAAAAAGACGCAAGCCGAAGTCTGTTATAAGTGTCACAAGAACCAGCGCGCAGAATTTTTCAAAACGTCTTCACACCCGGTACGTTTTGGCCTGATGACATGTACTGACTGCCATAAAACGCATGGATCAATTTCAGACAGGCAGCTGGTCAAACCAACAATCAATCAAACCTGTTATACCTGCCATGCCGAAAAGCGTGGGCCGTTACTCTGGGAGCATGCGCCAGTGTCTGAGGATTGCAGCCTGTGCCATACCGCACATGGCTCCATCCACCCGGCTATGCTGACAAAACGCACGCCTCTTCTGTGTCAGCAGTGTCATTCACCGATGGGGCATCCTAGCCTGGCGATAACCGGTGCTGGCCTGCCTGGCGGAAGTCCCTCAGCGCTATTGCTGAGCGGTGGATGTATCAATTGTCATTCCCAGGTACATGGATCAAACCATCCTTCCGGTGTCAAGCTGATGAGATAACAATGAGAGAAGCAAGACAATGAAATCGACCAAATATCTCGTACTTATCACATTAGCAATGCAGCTCTCAGTCGCTGCCGCTGATGATTTACCTCTTACCATACCCGTGGTTGATAGATCAGACTGGAAATGTAAATTCTGCGTGGTCGAAGAGGGTTGGAGTGGCGAGATAGAACTTGGTGCCGGTTATGTCTCAGACGATTCATATAAATTTGGTGAATACACCGGTCTCAATGAAAAGGGCGGCTTCTTTATCGGTAATGCCGATATGTATTATCGTGATATTGATGCCAGTTATATCGATCTGACAGTATCAAACCTGGGTCTGGATTCGCGTTCGCTAAGTATCGAAGGCGGTACGCAAGGCAAGTATAAATTATTTCTACACTATGATGAGACGCCGCACTTTATCTCTGATACTGGACGGACACCTTATACAGGTAGTGGTGGTGAATCACTAAATTTGCCAGCAGGCTGGGTACCGGCTAACACGACAAATGCTATGCCGGGGCTTGATGCCAGTCTGCAGGATATAAATCTTGCCACGCAACGCAAACGCCTGGGAGTTGGCGTAGATTTCACTACCAGCTCCCCCTGGGGATACGCGGTTAAGTTCAGCCACGAGACGAAAGAAGGCACAAAACAAATTGCAGGGTCTTTCTTTATCAATGCTGCACAGCTGGCACAACCGGTTGATTATGTCACCGATAATGTCGATGCCTCGGTCTCTTATAAATCAAAAGAATGGCAGGCTAACCTGGCTTACTATGGTTCTATCTTTAGCAACAACAAAAATCGGCTGACCTGGCAAAATGCATATACACCCATTGTTGCTGGCGCTGACTCCGGTCAGCTGGCGCTGCCACCCGATAATCTGTTTCACCAGTTCGTGCTTTCAGCAGGTTACCAGCTAAGCGATCGCAGTCATCTCAGTGGTGATATTGCTGTTGGCCGTATGGAGCAGAATGACAGCTTTCTTGACGCAACAATGAACCCAAATCTTGCGGTTTCGCTGCCGGCCAATTCAGCGAATGCCAAGGTGAATACGCTTGACGCAAAGCTTAAATATATGTCGATGCTGAGCGATAAGCTGCGAGTTAATGCTTCTTACACCTATAATGATCGGGATAATAAAACGCCGCAGTTGAGCTATGACTGGGTAACTACTGATGCTTTTGCGGCAACATCATACACCAACCTGCCTTATAGCTTCACCAAGAATTTATTAAAATTAAGCGCTGACTACAAGCTGGCCAAAGGCACCAAACTTGGTGCCGGTTATGAAATGGATTCGCAGCAGCGTACATATCAGGAAGTTGATAAAACAAAAGAGAACACCCTGTGGGGACGCATACGTGTTCGCAGTATAGAAAACTTGTTTCTCGAATTAAAACTGGCACAAAGTAATCGAAATGGATCAAATTACGAGGCGGTATCAGCAATCAACCCAGCAGAAAATATACTGCTAAGAAAATACAATATGGCGGACAGAGATCGCAATACCATCGGATTGCACGCCAATATAACACCTCAGTCCCGCGTACACTATTGGCCTGAATCTTGATGTTACTCATGATAATTACGAGAAATCAGCTTTGGGTCTAACTGAGAGTAATGATGTTAGCCTTAATGGCGATATAACCGCCATGCTTACAGAAAAAACCAGCGTAAGTTTTTTCATTGGACGGCAACAGATAGAATCAACGCAGCTAGGCAGCCAAACATTTTCTACTGCCGACTGGAAGGCCAGCAATGATGATACATTCGATAACATTGGCGTTAGTGCAACGCACGTAGTGATTGAAGATAAACTCGATATTGGTGCTGACTATACCAAAGTTAATTCCACCGGAAAGGTGTCGGTTACTGGTGGCACACTGGCTCCATTTCCAGACCTCAGTACAGATCTTGATAGTTTTAAACTTTATGCCAACTACCGCCTTAATGAAATGTTAATGCTGAAAGCCGCTTTTTGGCATGAACGTTATGACTCCAGTGACTGGGCACTCGATGGTGTTTCGTCTGCGACCATTCCCAATTTGCTGAGTTTCGGTGCACTGAGCCCCACCTACAACGTCAACGTTATTACGTTATCGATGAGTTATAAATTTTAAATCTCATACAGAACGTCATTAATGACACAGCATGCCTGAATAATTAAGCTATCGGCTTTTAGTTATTAAGATACCATCCCCAGCGATAAAGATTTATTGCTATAAACTTTAACTTGATAACATCTGCCCCCCATTTAATTCAGCTCAGATATTAATATTGACATTGCACGCCAGATTCATACCCTTATAAGTAGCAAGCAGTCAATCTGACTCGTCAGGCCATAAGGACGTGTTTGAAGGGTCGACACCCACCTTTGGAGGTGTCTCATGTTAAAACGATTATTCTTTTTATTTCCCGATGAAGACCATGCTCAGCGTGTGGTCAATCAACTCATCAGCCGTAATGTGCCGAATCGTCGTATACACGCGATAGCTCGAGGCGTGAAACTCAAAACCTTGCCGGAAGCCAGCGAAAGACAGAAAAACGATACCGCCTTTCGTGTTGAGTGGTTTTTGTGGAATGCCAATTTATTGTTATTCTTTTTTTCCCTTATCGCCCTGCTTTCGAGTTTAATCGCCGGTTCCATGTTTTGGAGCGGCCTCTCACTTGTGCTCGCGCTCGTCACCTTCATTGCCGGTGAGCAATTTGTTGTGCGGGTCCCTGATGTGCATCTGACCGAGTTTAGCGATGCCTTATCACACGGAGAAATATTGTTAATGATCGACGTCCCCGGATATCGTGTTGCTGAAATAGAAGACTTTGTGCATCGCAACCATCCGGCCGCAAGCATTGGCGGCGTCGGCTGGACCATGGACGCCTTCGGCATCTAACCCATAGGAGCTTAGTTATGGCTATCGCAATGGCATTAAAAGAATACCTCAAAGACTCAGGCATTCATTACAAATTAATCAAACACGATTTTGCCGCGAGCAGTATGCGTACCGCAGATGTGGCGCATATCTCGGGTGAGAAACTCGCTAAGGCCGTGGTATTAAATGATGGTAAAGATTTTATCGTTGCAGTTGTGCCGGCGACACACCAGGTACAGCTGGGCAAATTACACAAACACTTTAATCGTTACCTGGCATTAGCCTCTGAAGATGAATTACATGAATTGTTTGCTGATTGCAGTGTTGGCGCAATTCCGCCCATCGGCAGAGCTTACGGCATCGAGGTCATTTTTGATGACCGATTAAATGAATGCGCGGATGTTTATTTTGAAGCCGGCGACCATACTGATCTGGTTCATATTAGCGGCTCGGATTTCAGAAACCTGATGGCACAGGCTTATCACGGCGAAATAAGCCGGCACGTTTAAACTACGACTAAACATGAACGTATGCATGGATGCTTGTATAGAGGTTCGCAGAGCAGCTCGTTAAGCCATCAAGTCGCCAGTCATGATGGCAGCAAAGGTAGCTAAACTTCTCTTATTGTAAAAATAAAGAGTAAACCAGGCCAACCGCAGCGCATGCCGCAATCACCGGAACAATACCTGCTTTATATTTAAATAGCGCCAAAAATGCAGCACCACCGATCAACGCTGAAAACCATTCAACACTGCCCGAAAAACCCGTTGGCCAAAGTACATGGTAGGCAAAAAATACCGCCAGGTTGAGAATCACGCCAACAACAGCAGCGGTTATGCCGGTTAACGGTGCGGTAAAGTTAACATCATCCCGGGTCGCTTCCACGGCCGGGCCGCCAAGCAGAATAAAAAGAAAGGACGGTAAAAAGGTAAACAGTGTTGCAATGCTGGCACCTGCCGCGCCGGCCAGCAGTAATGCGTCAGGGCCAAAAATTTCTTTTGTCCAGCCGCCAACAAAACCGACAAAAGCCACCACCATAATCAATGGCCCCGGTGTGGTTTCACCCAGCGCCAGACCGTCAATCATTTGCGTCCCGGTTAACCAGGCATATTGTTCAACACCGCCCTGATAAACATATGGCAATACCGCGTAAGCTCCACCAAAAGTAACCAGTGCGGCCTTGGTAAAAAACCAGCTCATTTGGGTCAGCGTACCTTGCCAGCCATAATGGTTAAGCAACAGAAGCATCACCAGGCCGCCAATAAAAAGCCCAATTAAAAGAAAGACAGCAAATCGGTGCCATTTAAATCGTGCGTGCCTGGGTGCTGGCGTATCATCATCAATAAGCGCCGGTCCGTATGAGTCTTTTGAAGCACCATGACCGGCACCCGCCTTGAAATACTCCGGCGAAACACGTGAACCCAAATAACCGATAATACCTGCTGCCAGTACGATGTAAGGGAAAGGCACATCAAGCGCAAAAATCGCAATGAATGCCAGCACTGCCATGGCGCGAAGCACATTATTCTTCAATGCCCTGGAACCAATTCGATAAGCCGCAAAGACCACGATGGCAGTCACCGCCGGTTTTATACCGTATAAAATACCTTCGACTGCAGGCATATCACCAAATGAAAGATATATCCAGGTCAGTCCAATGAGAATAAATAATGAGGGTAAAACAAACAAAACACCGGCAGCGATACCGCCCCAGACGCCATGCATCAGCCAGCCAATATAGGTAGCTAACTGCTGCGCTTCCGGTCCCGGCAGTACCATGGTGTAATTTAAGGCATGCAAAAAACGGTGTTCGGAAATCCATCGACGTTTTTCTACCAGTTCCTGATGCATCATGCTGATTTGCCCGGCGGGCCCGCCAAAACTGATGAAACCGAGCTTCAGCCAATACATAACGGCTTCTAAAAATGAGACAGGGGCCGGCCGAGATATTTTCTCAGGTGAAGGTGTCGCCACTTAAATGACTTCTCTTAGGTTGACGCAGGGAGTATATAGAAAAATATCTTATTCGAGATTCTTCGCCAGGATGTCCCTTAACTGCTGCGCCAGTGCGCTACCGCTTACATCACCATCTTCATCGGTGGTTTGCGAGTTTTTGGCATCCTTCACTTCGATTTGAATACGGCCTTCAATGTCAGAAAATTGTAACCGGTACTTTCTGTTTTCATTGCTGGCAAGATTTTTTTCATCAACACCGGTGAACAGCTGCATAATCCAGCTGGTTTTTGACAAATCATCTTCTTCAACCTGGATAGCCTTATCTGATATTTTCCCGACTATAAAATGAATACTGCTGCTGGCTTTTTCTTCCCGTATATCCTGCATTTGCATACGATCCAGTGCGCGCAGCGCCCGGCGCCAGACAAAATCCATCGTGCCTGTCATGGTTAAGGCAGTGGTATTTGTGCGGTCAATTTTCACCAGTGAACTATAGGGGCGATAATTTTCCAGCAACGTTATTGACTGGTCCTTGTTTAAACCGGCATATAAAGCCATGCGAGAGATAATTTCACGTTCTGCTTCTACATCACTGGGGCGTGATTGCCAGATATATTCATCGGCAAATTCACCACTGATAATACGTTCAATTCTAGAATGCGTGATAAATACCCGTGTTTTATTATTGTCATCAAAACGCTCAACTCGTACGCGGAATTTATCTTTTTCATCAGGTTCAAAACGCTGAAACATTGACCTGAAAAAACCACTTTCAGCACCCAGACGTTCAACCCAGTCGGTTTCCATAAAACCGAGCAAAGGGCGCTCCTGCACCAGCTTTATACCCTCGGCTTCCCAGAAATTAATTAACTCAGCCCAAACGTGCTCGACCGAGTTATCCACTTCTAGCCAGCTATCACCGGCATAACTCACCATGCGTACACCATCAAATTTCGGTGTAATGACAGTCTCGAGTTTATTATTATCGCGGAACCGCTGCAGCGCTTCATCCGTTGGTTTTTGCACTGTCAGCTGATCACTGGTATCCGGCTCCGTTAAATCGGGCGGCACTTCCAGATTTTTGTAGTATTCCGCGCCCTGATATACCGGGCGTTTATCACCGCCGAATAAACCACAGGATGAAACAAACAGTGCGATTATTAAGGCACTCACTATGCGACTAACCATTTTTAATGTGACCATGTTCATTAATTCTTTTCTCAATTATTATTGCAGCGTATTATTGCAGAGGCTTAGTAGACTGGCTTTATATTAATGGCTGTTACGAAGCCAAAATGCCTGCCTGTTGCATGGCCTGCCTAAGTGGCTGATGATATTGCTCAGCCAGCTGTGTCAATGGTAGACGTATGCCAATGGGGATAAGTTTCATTTCATACAGCGCCCATTTCACGGGTATTGGGTTAGCCTCAAGAAATAAATTAGTATGCAGACCGGTTAATGGCTGATTTAAGGCTTCCGCTAATTCGCGATTACCCGCTAACGCCGCTTCGCACATTGCTGCCATGGCTTTGGGGGCAACATTGCTGGTGACCGAAATGACACCGTGACCGCCGCGCAGCATAAACTCAGTGCCGGTATCGTCATCACCACTATAAATATCAAATGCGCTATCACCCAGCAAAACCTGAGTCTGGGCAAGGCGATCGAGATCACCGGTAGCATCTTTAATACCAATGATATTATCGACTTCTGACAGCCGCTTTACGGTCTCGGGCAACATATCAACCGCGGTACGTCCAGGCACATTATAAAGGATTTGCGGGATATCGACCGTCTCAGCGATTTTTTTATGGTGTAAATACAAACCCTGCTGCGGCGGTTTATTGTAGTACGGAGTCACCAGCAAACAGGCATCAGCGCCACCCTGCTGCGCGCAACGAGTAAGCTCTATCGCTTCCCAGGTTGAATTGGCGCCGGTGCCGGCAATCACTGAAATTCGGCCTTTGACCATTTCCACCGTACGCGCGATGACTTCACAGTGCTCATCCATGTTCAAAGTGGCGGACTCGCCCGTGGTGCCCATGGTGACAATTGCTGAGGTATCGTTTTCTATGTGAAACTCGACCAGTTTGGCCAAACTTTCATAGTCAACGCTGCCGTCATCCTGCATTGGTGTGACTAATGCCACCATACTGCCTCGAAACATGCCGCTTTTACTCATTAAAGGCCCCAAAAAAATAAGGCGAACAGTTAATCAACATTTCACCTTTATTTCAATCATATATGTTGTCAATTGCGAATAATTTACTAGTATTTATTTATCCAGATCATTCCCCGTTAAGCTTAATAATTGCACAAAAGGTAAGCAAATGAACAAATCAAACGAGTCAGAGCGACGTCATTACAACCGCATTCCGTTTAGCGCGGAAATCCTCATGCAATGCGGCCAACAGGAGTGGAGCTGTAACCTGCTAGACATTTCACTCAAGGGCATGCTGGTAGAACCGCCTGATAATCTCGATTTCGATCACAATAACCCCTGCGGCATGGCGTTATTCCTTGGTGAAGACGTATCTATTCATGCCCGGGTAAATATCACGCGTTCCAGTAATGATAACTGGGGGCTGAAATGGCTGCAAATTGATGTTAACAGCCTGCAACATTTACGTCGCTTGATTGAATTGAATACCAGCAATCCAGCCATGTTAATGCGTGAGTTGTCTGAGCTACAGCTAAGGTTTCACCTGGCCAAGGCCTCAATTTAACAGGCAGCACACTTAGCAGAAGTAAGCCTGCCTGTCGCGCCTATATTGATATTTGCGTTTAAGCATTTTTTGTTTACACTGTGCGTCTCTTAATTTTGATTCCTGATCAGCAAATAACATCATGACCACAAAACTTGTTATCTCCGCGCTGGGTGAAGATCGCCCCGGCATTGTCGATGAACTGAGTAATATTATTTATACGCATGGGCTGAATATTGAAGACAGCCGCATGACCTTACTGGGTGGCGAATTTGCCATTTTGTTGCTGGTCAGTGGCGAGCCGTCATCGATTGAAAACTTAAATTCACAGCTAGGCGATATTGAACAGGCATTACGCATGCGCCTGTTATTAAAAGCCACATCGGAAGCCCATACCTTAGACAATACCGTCCCCTATTCCGTTGAAGTGGCTTCACTTGATCACCCGGGTATTGTGCGCCAGCTTTCGGGATTTTTCTCCAGCCGGAACATCAATATTGTAAATTTACAAACTGAGCGGTATGCCGCAGCACATACAGGTTCGCCCATGTTTGCCTTACATATGACGGTCGGCATACCGGCAGAAACCAACATCGCACAATTACGGGACGCCTTCATGGAATTTTGTGATGAACTTAATCTTGATGCTGAATTAAAAAGCCTATAATCCGTTAGCTAAATCATGGAAAAAGTCGCTAAAAAAGTTAAAAATTTTTCACGTCCTGCGACGGGAAATAAGCACATCAGTCTGAAAGATTTAACCGGTAAAAAAGTGGTGCTTTATTTCTACCCAAAGGACAGCACCCCGGGCTGCACCATTGAGGGACAGAACTTTCGCGATGCTAAAACAAAATTCGCGCGACAAAACACGGTAATACTCGGCGTTTCACGTGACAGCATAAAAAAACATGAAAACTTCAAAGCGAAACAGGCGTTCAATTTTGAACTGCTTTCCGATGAAGATGAATCTTTATGCAAACAGTTTGACGTTATTAAGTTAAAAAAGTTATATGGCCGTGAATACATGGGCATTGATCGCAGTACTTTTTTAATTGATGAAAAGGGTATTCTTATTAAAGAGTGGCGCAGCGTAAAAGTTAAAGGCCATGTTGATGAAGTACTCGATGCCTGCAAGAAACACAAACCAGTGACTTGAAATCAAATGAACTCGGCAGTTAAGCCCTACCCGACATTAACGGCAACCATAATTTACCTAATCCTGTTTTTCACCGTTTTTACCTGGTCAATAATAAATGCTAAAGATTACCCCACCTGGGTACTTGAAGTAATGCCCGCCATTATCGGTATAATTATTTTAATATTAACCCGAAAAAAATTTCCATTAACGGCCTTATGTTACTCACTGATTTTATTGCATTGCTGGATACTAATGATTGGCGGGCATTACACTTATGCCGAAGTGCCGCTGTTCGACAACATCAAAGACCTGCTTGACCAGTCCAGGAATAACTACGACAAAGTGGGGCATTTCGCACAGGGGTTTGTACCCGCTATAATCTGCCGTGAAATTATTATTCGACTAAAAATAATAAACAGCCGATTTTTTACACATTTTTTCACCCTGTTTTTTTGCCTGGGTTTCAGCGCATTTTATGAACTAATAGAATGGTGGGTTGCCCTGCTCAGCGATGAAGCCGCCGAGGCCTTTTTAGGCACACAAGGTTATATATGGGACACACAGTCGGATATGTCATGGGCATTAATCGGCGCCATTTGCGCGATCATTTTTCTGAGCCCTGTTCACGACAAACAAATCAAAAAACTGCAGACACTATCATGAGCGAAAAAACATTTATCAAAGGCAAAGACGCCGCACTGGAAGAATCGATTGACACTATGCTTACAAAATTAAAAGCATTGAACATCGATATTGAAGAAGCCTCCTGGTTAAACCCGGTGCCCAATGTTTTTTCCGTTCATATTCGTGATAAAGATTGCGGGCTCATGTTTACCAATGGCAAAGGCACCACAAAAAAGTCCTGTCTTGCCAGTGCACTCGGTGAATATTTTGAACGCCTGAGCTGTAATTACTTTTTCGCTGACTTTTATTTAGACGAAGACTTTGCTAACGGTGAATTTGTTCACTACCCTGACGAACGCTGGTTCACTGCTGACAACTCAGCGGAAAACGCAAGCAGCAACATTCCTGACGGACTTCTCGATGAAAAACTTTGGGCCTACTATGATCCCGATAAAGAACTAACGTCAGCAAGGATTTTTGATACCAATTCCGGTACCGGTGAACGCGGCATATGCGCCTGCCCATACCATCGCCAGTCTGACGGTAAAGTCATATGGTTTCCTATAAACATTATCGGAAACTCCTATGTCAGTAATGGTATGTCAGCCGGCAACAGCAAAAACGAAGCCCGCGTGCAAAGCCTGTCAGAGGTTTTCGAACGCTACATTAAAAACAAAATTATAGCTGAAGGCATCTGCCTGCCAGAAGTGCCTGAGACGGTTGTGCAGCGTTACCCTCAAATTGTCGAAGCCATTAGCAAACTCGAACAACATGGTTACAGCCTGCGCATTGCCGATGCATCACTAGGCGGCCGTTATCCGGTTATGAGCGTCACCTTAATCAACCCGATGAATGCCACCGTCTTTGCTTCATTTGGTGCGCATCCGAGTTTCGAGGTGGCACTGGAACGCACCGTAACCGAATTATTGCAGGGCCGTGATCTTGATCAGCTGGATGGTTTCCAGTCACCCAGTTTTGACCTGGATGAAGTGGCTGATCATCACAATCTGGAAACGCATTTTATTGATTCCAGCGGTTTGATTGCTTATGATTTTTTTAAAAACAAAGCGGATTATGAATTTAGTGACTGGGATCATGATGCATCAACAACTGACGAATTCAGTTATCTTTGTGACATTATTCATGACCTGGGGTTTGATATTTATATATCCGATTACGAGCACCTTAACGTTTATTGCTGCCGCATCATTGTACCTGGCATGTCGGACATCTACCCTGTCGATGACCTGGTATGGAACAACAATAACGAAGGCGCTTTATTTCGCAAAGAAATCCTTAGTTTAAAACAGCTTGATGAAGCTGCCTGGCAGTCTATTCTCGAACGACTGGAAGAAGGCGGTTTTAATGATTACCAGCGTGTCGCGGAATTTATTGGTATCGCTCCTGATCCGGGCACCACGTGGGCACAACTCCGCATTGGTGAACTCAAAGCCATGTTATGCCTTGCACTGAAAAATGAAGAAGCCATCGAATGGGTCAGCTGGTGCCTGCACATTGATCAACTGGATAACGATGCCTCGCGTTTTTATTTATGCCTGCAGACATTACTTGAGATCAATATGGACCAGCAGCGACAGTTAGAAGACTACAACGATAGCCTTAAATTAATGTTCGACGAAAAAACATTATCCAGCTGCATGGATGTTGTTTTCGGAAAAGAAAACTTTTTTGGCCTGCATAGCCCCGGTTTAAGTCTTGAGGGATTTACCGCACACAATAAATTACTTGAAGGTTACAGGAAACTTCACATCGCAAAACAAAATAACTGGAAAAATTAAAAAGCACTGATGCTTAAGTTTTTGGCAAAGACAATATTAAAATTGTCCGGGTGGCGTGTTGATGCAAGCTTACCGAAAGAAAAAAAGTTCGTATTAATCGGTGCGCCTCATACCTCGAACTGGGACTTACCCATTGGCCTGCTTTGTTTCTGGTCTGTGCCAATACACCTAAGCTGGGTTGGTAAAAAACAGCTGTTTGTTGGTCCGCTTAATTATGTATTCCGCATACTGGGTGGAATACCCGTTGACCGCTCTGTTCACACCGGTTTTATCGAACAAATTTCACATCAATTTGATACCCGGGAAAAAATGATTTTCGGACTAACGCCTGAAGGCACACGTTCAAAGACAGCGTATTGGAAAACCGGTTTTTATTACATTGCACTGCAAGCAAAAGTCCCTATCTGTTTTGCTTACGTCGATTACCCCAGTCGTACGATAGGCTTTGGTGAAATGCTTTACCCCAGTGGCGATATCGAAAAAGATTTTGAAAAAATAAAATTATTTTATGCGGACAAAACAGGAAAATATCCGGAAAAACAGGGTCCCGTCAAAATTAAAAACGATAAATCAGCGGCATTGTAAACACCCTATAAACAAGATTAAAAAATGTTTCACCACAGAGGCACAGAGGGCACGGAGAAAAACTTTTTATTTTGTCATGCTGGCGCAGGCCAGTATCCATTTATCAGGCTGGTATGTGTTATCAGGATTAATGCCAATATGAGCGATGGATACCGGCTAAAAGCATGCCGGCATGACGGCATTCTGTTTGGCATGTGATTTTCATTTACATCTTTCGCGTTTTTCACAATCTCCTATAAAAGTTTTTCTTCGCGCTCTTTGCGTCCTTGGCGTCCTTGGCGTCCTTCGCGGATAAATAATGTTTTTATTTTTTAAACTCAGACCAAAATCGGAAACTCAAAAACTATTGCAGTTACTGATAGTGCTGCATCATTCCCTGAACACGACGCATCTGCTCCATTGCTTGCGGTGACATTTGTCCTGACTGTTGCATTTGTTGCATCATTTGCTGTATTTGAGGTTGATGCTGCTGTATTTTCTGCTGCATTGTGGCGATATCTTTCGATGCTTTTTGCACCTCACCGTTTACGGTAACTGTTTGGTATGTGGCCGGCACCACAAATGTATTGGCTGGCAGGTTAACATTCGATTGTATACTTTTCACTTCGCTATCAACAACACCATTATCCTCGACACGCATGGGTACACCAATTGTTTTAACGTGTTCACTCATTTCTATGCCAGCGCGTAAACAATCGTCCATCATGCCTGCAAATCCGCCCATCATTGCCTGCTGTTTTTCCGCCATGATTGTCATTGCGTTAATTAAATCTTCAATGCCTTTAACGTTATAGGCTTGTTGTGAGCCATAGATAACACCACAGGATTTACCCTTGGCGGAATAAGCAAATTTTTGCGTTTGATAACCTGCTATCATCGGTCCCGCACCCAGGCGTCTTATCGATGTCTCAATTTTTGATATTTTATTGCCATTTGGAATATCATCGGCATTAAGCAACATGACCTGCCCTTTTTGTGGATTGACCGCTTTAACACTCTGATCTCTATAATTAACGATAATGTAATCTGAACCGCCCAGGTTCATTCGTGCCTGTCTGCCATCGGTCAAAAGAGTCGATATCTCGTTGCCATTTTGTATATGAATAACGGTTCCGGCCATCGCAGCTGGCGTACAAAGAATTAAAATAATGCTAAAAATGTGAATCTGTTTAATCATTTACTGCTCCAGTTAATTTCCCGAAATTATACCCTTTCCTGTCTTGCTTAAAACAGTCGATAGCGTTTTCTCAAATCAAAACTGCAGAGGTAACTATCCCATAATGGCTATTAAATCTACATGAGAATCATTTGCATTCGCATTTGTAATGTATATAATGCAACCACCGGTACGGAATGCTTATGGCGCACACGGCACGACCAGCACACCCTACAAAGAAAAATGATTAACTTTAAAACTATTTGGAGAATCTTGTGATACCTCAATCTATTGTAAAAAACACACTGGCTACTGCAATTACCTTCGCCACAGGTATGGCACTGACACAGCCCGCCTTTGCCGTCACTGACGAAGAATTTAAGGCGTTACAGGACCAGTTCAACCAGCTAGCTGACCAGGTTGAAGAAAACACAAAAGGCGGTTCTGACGACACCAGCATCGGCGGTTATGGTGAACTGCATTACAACAATTTAAGTAATGGTCTGGGTACAGATATAAAAGAACTCGACCTGCATCGTTTTGTAGTTTTTATTAATCATGAATTTAATGACCGTATTCGCCTGTTCACTGAATTTGAAATTGAACACGCTATTGCAGGCGAGGGTCAGGTTGGAGAGATCGAAGTTGAACAGGCCTATATCCAATTCGACATTACTGATAACACAAATGTGAATGCCGGTGTGTTCTTAATGCCTGTCGGTATCATAAATGAAAGCCACGAACCCCCTACTTTCTACGGCGTAGAGCGTAATCCTGTTGAAAAAGACATTATTCCAGCCACCTGGTGGGAAGGCGGTGCCATGTTATCGGGCCATTATGATTCTGGTCTGAGCTATGATCTTGCTTTAACCAGTGGTTTAAACGTCGACCCGACTGCTGTAAAAATTCGTGACGGACGCCAAAAAACAGGAAAAGCAGACGCCAGTAATTTAGCCGTTACCGCCCGAATTAAATACACCGGTGTCAGCGGTCTGGAGCTGGCCGGTACGGTTCAGAGACAAGACGATATAACACAGGACAGCAGTGACAACGTCGAAGGTGCAACACTACTCGAAACACATGCTCGCTGGAATATCGCTGATTTTACCTTAACTGGTTTATACGCCCGCTGGGATATCGATGGTATCGGTGCATCGTCTACTGAAAAAGATATACAGGACGGCGGTTATGTTGAAGCCTCTTACAAGGTTAATCCTAAATTTGGTATCTTTGTCCGTCAAAATGAATGGGATAATGGCGGCGCCGGTGACACTGCAAAATCGCAGACCGATGTTGGCTTTAACTACTGGCCACACGAAGACGTTGTTTTGAAAGCCGATTATCAGGCACAAAATGATATTGCCGGTAATTTTGATGGTTTTAATCTGGGCATTGGTTACCAATTCTAAAAAGCTGATGAACCGTAACAGGCAATGTTTAATGCGTTACCTATTGCGCGTTTCACTGTAAAATCGGTCTGCTATGAAAAGGCATCTGCAAACTATACTCTTCGCTTTCTGCCTGGCAGGCAGTTTTCTGGGCAATAGCGCCGCAATAGCGGGTGGTGTTTACCAGGAACCGGCTGAATTTGTTAATGAAGTGTTTGACAATGCGCCGCCTAAAGCCGATGTGTTATGGCCGAGTGAAAGTCTAAAAAAACAATTGGCAGATATTCTAGATCACAAATACCAGGGATTACGCATCCGTTACTGGTTACAGAGCAGTAAGGCTGGTCGCAAGACAGTCTGGATACTTGACGAAATCGGTAAGGAGAAGCCAATCACAACCGGCATAGTGGTTAATAACGGACGCATCGAACTCGTTAAGGTCCTTGTTTTTAGAGAAAGTAGAGGCTGGGAAGTACGCCATGATTTTTTCACCGAGCAGTTTAAACAGGCCGGCCTGAACAAAGATCATCGACTGGATCAAGCTATTGATAATATTTCTGGTGCCACCCTGTCAGTACGAGCAGTAGAAAAACTTGCCCGCATTGCCTTGTTGCTTGACCAGCAAATTCAACAACAAGCGGCACAATAAAGCAGGCAACTGAATGACCAAGCGAAAACCCGTTAAATTTACCGCTTTTTTATGGCATCGCCGTATCGGTTTAATGGCTTTGATTCTGGTTATCATATTAGCCATTACCGGCATTATGCTAAACCACACCGAAAAATTCAGGCTAGATGAAACCTATGTCAGCAACGCGTGGTTACTCAGCTGGTACGGCATCAAAGCAGAAAATGAACCCACCTCATTTCGTGTAAAAGACAACGTCATCAGCGCATGGCAAGAACAGCTGTTTTTTAACAACACAGCGATTACCCGGCTCGAACAAAACATCCACGGTGCCATTGGCGCTGAGCAGTTCATTGTGGTGGCACTGGATAACGAAATTATTTTGTTATCGTATGCAGGCGAATTTATTGAACGCGTTTCAACCAGTATCAGTTTTAGCAAAATTCAGCGACTGGGCAAGAAATACAACCGTCCAGTCATCGAAACCAGTGAACCACTGTATTACATGGCGGATGAACATATTCTAGACTGGGACGTCATCAGCAACGAAGACATAAAGTGGGCAGAACAATACACCCTTGATGATAATGAAAGAGAAAAGCTACTGATCGCTTTTCGTGGCCACGGGCTTAAACTGGAACGCGTCATTCTCGACCTGCACAGTGGCCGTGTGTTCGGAGCGTTCGGTATCTACCTGATGGACGCCGCCGCCATCGCCCTGCTCTGGCTATCCTTAAGTGGACTCTGGGTATGGAACAGCCGCCGCAGAAAAATGCGCAAGAAAAAACATTACCAGAAGCATCATAAAAAGTAGCTATAAACTAATCGTCTACAACGATTACGGCATGATCAGCCTATTTAAAAACTTTTTTTGCCGCGAAGCACGCGAAAGACGCGAATAGTTTAATAACTTAAAAAAACAATTGTTTCATCACGGGCGCCGACAAGGGTATATGTGGTAGAGCAACGTATGGAGCAGTTGTCGTGGTGCAGGGTATACAGAGACAGACGCTTTAACTGCTTTTAACTTTGCGTTCATTTGCGTCATTTGCGGAAAAATTTCTTACACTTCCTTACCCTGAATCGAAGGCCAGGAGTTGATGACGGCCTGCACCAAGGTTGCTAACGGTATGGCAAAGAACACACCCCAGACACCCCACAGTCCACCAAAGAAAAGTACGGCGATAATAATAGCGGCAGGATGCATATTGACGACTTCAGAAAACAATAGCGGCACCAGTATGTTGCCATCCATGAACTGTATAAAAAGATAAGCCATCATCAGATAAACAAATTCGCTGCTGGCACCCCACTGGAACCAGGCAATCGCTGCTACCGGAATTGTCACCGCAACCGCGCCCACATAAGGAATAATAACGGATAGTCCAACCAGTAAGCTCATCGTGGCGGCATAGTTCATGCCCATGACTTTCAGCGGAATATAAGTTGCAATGCCGACAATGACAATTTCCATCAATTTGCCACGAATATAATTTCCCATTTTTGCATCAACTTCTTTCCACACGGAAGAAGCCAGGCGGCGGTCTTCTGGTACAAAACGTCTAAACCAGCGCAGGATTTTTGCTTTATCTTTTAGCAGGAAAAACACCAGCAATGGCACAACCACCAGGTAAACCAGCACGGTAAATGCATCCACTGCAGATGACAGCGACACGGATACCAATGTCTGACCGACACTTACCAGCTCGGATGAAAAGCTGCCTAACATTTTTTCAATTTCCTGGTCAGCAAAGACGGGATAATGTTCAGGTATGGTAAGGATCAGTGCCTGCACTTTGCTTAATATATGGGGGAAATCAACAACCAGTTGTGAACCCTGGCTGATAACCAATGGCACAAGGCCAAACAAAATCAATGCCAGCGCGGTTATAAACAAGGCATAACTGAGCAAAAATGAAATTAACCGGGGCACCCCGAGTAGCATGATTTTTTTAACCAGGCCTTCAAGCACGTAAGCAATAATAATACCGGCCAAAACCGGTGTAAGAATTTTCCCCCAGTACACTATCAGTATCGCGCCGAGCACCAGTATGGAAACAAGTATAATGGCCTGAGGGTCAGAGAAATGCTTCTCAAACCAGCCCTTGATAACATTAATCATTGCTTAAACTGCTCATTTTTTACTGTCTTCTAACAGCTTGTTATAGGCTTTCTCGAATAAAATTTCCATTTCATCGATCACTTCGACCGAATCACGGCCCTTTATCATATGCTCAGTCATCAAGGAGGATGCCGCTGTAAAGACCGAGGTGCTTGCAACCATATGATAGGCCTGCTTAAGGCGTTTAATGGCACCGACTACCGTTTCCTGATCAGGGCGCGGAATATCTTCGGGTGGTGGAATTTCTTTTACCAGCGGATCAGCCTGGGCATATAAAAATTCGGCAAAGTCAGACAAACTTTGTTTACGTGCATCATCCATCGACTCATAGAGTTCGATCATCTCCTGAGCGCTTTTAAGCTTTCTATTTTTATTCTGCGCCATGCCTATGTCCTGAGCTTACTGGTTCCAGACTTTGCTGGACCCTTAAAATACGAGTTTCTGAAAACACCACTGAAAACATCATTGAAAACGGCTTATGCCATTTTTTTACAAAACGCCTGGGCAAACCCCAGCAGTTCATCTGCGGCGCGAGATTTAAATTTATAACGCTGACGCACAAATGAAAATGGACGTTCCAGCTTGGGCAGTAACTCAACAGCGGTTAAGGTCCCCAGTTTTAGTTCTTTGTCTATACTGGCACGAGAGACAATGGATATGCCCATGCCCGCCTCCACCGCACCTTTAATCGCTTCTGGGCTGCTTAACTCGAAACAGACGTTCAATAAACTGTCAGGGCTTTGCAGTTCAACATAGTTAGTGATCGCTTCCTGCGTGCCCGAACCGCTTTCACGGCAGATAAATGGATGGCCCAGAATATCTCTGACATGCAAGGTGGCTTCTTTTGCCAAAGGGTGGTTGTTCGGCATAATCACGACCAGCTGATCAACCCGGCATTGTTCTACGATTAAGTTCTTGTTAGTCACTGAGCCTTCCACAATGGCTAAATCAACGACATTATTTTCAACCATGGCAATGATATCTTCGGAGTTAGACTCTTTCAAACTGATGTTTACATCCGGGAATTTAACTTTAAATTCGCCAATCAGTTTTGGCAACATGTATTCAGCAATAGTCGTACTTGCACCAAGCGCCACACCGCCGCTGACATCACCCGTCATTTCGGTGATGCTATGGGTCATATCATCGTAAAGCTTAAGGATTCGATCGGCGTACATGTACACCTGCTTTCCTGCTTCAGTCAGTGTCACTTTATTGTGCGTACGATCAAACAAACGGGTATTGAACTGATCTTCAAGTTGACGGATCTGGAAAGTTACCGCCGGTTGTGTCATATGCAGCTTTTCACCTGCCTTGGTGAAATTAAGCAGGCGAGCAACCGTATGAAATATTTTTAGTCGACGATCAGCCATTATTTAATCAGGTACAACATCATATAAGAATTTAAAGGGTATATTAGTACGCAAGGTATTACATCAAAGTTGATTTTATATGCATTAGCGACTATTTTAACACCAACCGGCTAACCAATGGGCAACATACATATCATGACCACTAAAGCACTCATCTCAGGATTTACCACTGTAACACTCTGTTTATTATTTCTTTCCTCATCGTATGCAGGTGTTTACAAATGGGTAGATGAGAATGGCCAGGTGAATTATGGCGAACGCCCTGTCGGCACGGGTGCGGAACAAATGACCATTCGCCAAAATGAAACCACCCAACCACGCGAAATAAAAAAAGCTGAAGGCGCCGAACAAGAGAATACAAGTGACAATGCCGATGGCAAAGTACCTGACGGCGAAAGTACAGAAAAAGCGGATGCTGAACCTGCCAAAGCCGAAGAAGAAGAAATATCACAAAAAGAAAAACGCCGGTTATGCAATGAAGCGAAAAGCGATATTGCTTCAATTAGCAGCCGTGGTCGAATGCGTGAGGTTACGGCTAAAGGTGAATATGTATACTTAACTGAGGAACAGCGCCAACAAAGGCTGTCTGCTGCCAGAAAAAAACAACGAGACTATTGTCGTTAATCCGAGCAACAGGAATCAGCATGCCACTATTAGAGATAACCACCAATAGTCTAATTGATAACAGTATAACTTTTGCCGAGGCCGCTTCTAAATTTGCTGCTGAGATACTGGGCAAACCCGAAAGTTATGTCATGGTAAAAATTCAGACTGAACAAACATTATTTTTTGCAGGCAATAATGAGCCTGCCGCTCACGTAAAATTAAAGAGCCTGGGATTAGCGGAAAACAAGACCGCTGACTATTCATCTAAAATTTGCGCCTTCATCAATACAGAATTAAACATTAGCAGCACGCGTATTTACATTGAGTTTTCCAGTCCCGATCGCCATATGTGGGGCTGGGATGGGACAACGTTTTGAGTGAATAGTGAATAGTTCACTGGAATCGTTCCCGACGATTTCCAGCATACACTCCATCCATGGAGATAAATAGTGAAGCTTTACTTGTAGCACGCTAAATCAGCTGGATCATTAAAAATAATAGTGATAATTTAACGACCAGTCTTCATCATTATAAAAATCATATTCTGTACGTTTATACATGGCTCGCACTGCATGATTCACTTGCAGGTTATATTGCCACTGAACCTGGCTTTCCGATATATCCAGCTCAAAACCTGATATGGCATTGTCTTTTTCATAACGCATCATAAACTGGCTGTTTTTATAATTAACATGCAAGCCAGCCTGCAAGCCCTATTAACAGACTATAGCCTTTGTCATAACTTGACGACAGGTCCCACTGCCCGGTCAATAATACGAAGGGCATAATCGCTTTATGTTTAAAACTAAATCCGGCGCCGCCACGGCTGACAAAATGCCGCACTGATAAGCTGTCACTGAATTGTCTACGGTCAAAGCTGAAATCCAGTGTCCACGATACCGGCTTTTGCCAACGGCGTACTGGGCTCAACGAGCTTATATTAAAAATACTCAGGCTCTCTAACCTGAGATTCGTTGCGGAAGCGCTATTTCCAGAGCCGTTACCAGCGAACACTTTCAGTCGCGTATCAAAAAGGGTAATTGCAGCGCCTTCAATATAACCCTGCGGCGCATCCAGTAAGTCATGAAAAGAAGGGCGAAATTTCAGGTCTACATACTGCATACTGTTTTGCCTGCCATAACCTGCTGCAATACGTATAGAGTCATGTCCGGCTTCAGGCGAAAGCTTTCTCAATGTGGCAGGATTATCTTTAACTGCAGAGTCAAAGCGCGAATATTCATTAATCAATTTCAATATTTTCTGCGCCTTAACAGAAGCCGATGCCCCATAAAACTGCAAAATTCTGTAACTCTGATGTAACACACCCAGCCTGTCAGCATCTGAACTTAAACCTTGTAGTTTAGCCCTTATAACTTCTTCCTCACCCGCTGTAGAGCGTGCAATGATATCCAGAACCAGCATGCTCTTTTCATCATTGAACAGTTCAAAATGTTGATCAATTTGTGTGGCTAGTGACGCGCGAAATTTTCGTGAGTGGATCAAGCCAGCGTCATCAAGTGCACGTACTGTATCAACAGGTATGGCATAAGCAGAGAAATTACCGTTGCTGGTTAATTGCATTCCCGGGCGAATCACATCCAGCAGCGCCAGCAAACGATAAGCGCAATTTTCTCTGAAAAAGTAATAATCAAAATCAACGCTTTTTATTTCCCAAATATGTCGCACCAGTTGTTCTATTTCTTCTGCGGTAAAATCTAGCGGGTATTCCCAGATATCCCGGTTTTCAATATTGCTGTATTCCTGTACCGTTTTGTAATACGGTCGGGTCTTGAATATACCCAGGTAACCGCCAAATACACCTTTGCGGACATAACTCACAATATCGTCACTTTTATCGGCTCGTGCCGCATAATTTAATGTCTTTGAAAGCAGGATAGACCCATCGTTTGCATCAAATCGCAAAAAGGTATGACCAAAGGTTGAACCGGGATTATTTAAATACATGGTAGGAAAAACCAGGAACAGCTTGTCATGTGAAATCCGGGGCATGAAAGCTTCGAATTGCGGACAGTGCACGTCATGCTCAGCAGACAGCATTAATTGCTTTTTTAGCCACCACCAGCGTGCGGGGAAAACACATTGTGCATGATTGCTTTCAGGGCCGCGAAAAAATGCCTTTATATCGGCGACAAGTTCTGCGCGAGCGTCAGTTTTACCCTTGGTATCAAGAAAAAACCGGGCATCGTCTACCTGGCTGATAAAACGCGGCAGGAAAGTCTCACGTTTATAATGCAACAGCGCCAACCAGCTTTCATGGTCGGCCAGCGATAATTCTTCTGCCCGTTGCAGTGCAGACTCAACCAGCCTGTCATTTGTTTCAGCATAACTCTCACTAACGCCAAAAAACAGGCAAAACCATAACAAACGCAGTATTAAGGAAAACCGATGATGTGCAAATCTCAGTCGCATAAATCTCATTAGTTGGTAAAATGCGCACATTCTACCGAGTATCCCAAACTATGTATTTATCTAAATTTCAACTAACCACTTTAAAAGAGACCCCTTCAGACGCAGAAATCAGCAGCCATCAATTGATGCTGCGTGCCGGACTCATCCGAAAACTGGCTTCCGGACTCTACACCTGGTTACCACTGGGTCTGCGTGTGATGCGTAAAGTCGAAAACATTGTTCGTCATGAAATGGATAAGTGCGGCGCACTGGAAGTCCTGATGCCTGCTGTACAGCCCAGTGAATTATGGCAGGAGTCCGGTCGCTGGGAACAATATGGTCCTGAGTTATTGCGCTTTAAGGACCGCCATGACCGTGAATTCTGCTTTGGTCCAACACACGAAGAAATTATCACCGATCTGGCCAGTAAAGAACTGTCCAGCTACAAACAGCTGCCGGTGACTTATTACCAGATACAAACCAAGTTCCGTGACGAGGTCCGGCCACGTTTCGGTGTCATGCGTGCGCGTGAATTTATCATGAAAGATGCCTATTCATTTCATAGCAGTCAGGATAGCCTGCAGGCAACCTATGATGTTATGTACCAGGCGTACAGCAACATTTTTACACGTATGGGACTTAAGTTTCGCGCAGTAATGGCAGACAGTGGTTCGATTGGCGGTAACAGTTCGCATGAATTTCACGTGCTTGCCGATTCCGGTGAAGATGCCATTGCCTTCTCCAGTGAAAGTGATTACGCCGCCAACGTGGAAAAAGCAGAATCACTTAAACCGATCGACCCCTCGCCCGGCGCCAACGGCGGACATGGCCACCGTTGACACCCCCGAGCAGCACAGTATTGAAGCAGTCAGCCAATTCCTTTCTGTGCCCGCAACACAATGCCTTAAAACTTTACTGGTAGCAGGCAGTGAAGAAAATTCAATTGTTGCGCTGGTGCTGCGTGGCGACCATGAACTTAACGAAATCAAAGTTTCTCATCTTGGCGCCGTTGCAGATCCGCTTTGTTTTGCCAGCGATGAGCAGATTAAACAGGTTGCCGGCTGCTCCGCAGGTTCTCTCGGGCCGGTTAACTTAAACATTAAAATTATTGCTGATTATGCGGCGCTGCAGACCGCTGACTTTGTCTGTGGCGCGAACGAAGACGGCAAACACTTAAGCGGCGTTAACTGGCAACGTGATTGTCCTGTACCCGAAGCGGCTGATTTAAGAAATATCGTTGCAGGTGATGCCAGCCCTGACGGTAAAGGCACTTTATCTATTGTTCGCGGCATTGAAGTCGGTCATATATTCCAGCTTGGTACAAAATATTCAGAAGCGATGAACGCTACCGTTTTAGATGAAAACGGCAAAGCCACCATTATGACGATGGGCTGTTATGGTATCGGCATCACTCGCATTGTTGCCTCAGCGATAGAGCAAAACCACGACGAAAACGGCATTATCTGGCCAGCAAACCTGGCGCCGTTTGATATTGCTATTGCACCCATTAATATGCAGAAGTCCGAACAAGTCAGTAATGCTGCGATTAAACTGCATGACGAACTGACAGCTGCCGGTTTCGATGTATTACTTTATGATGAAAAAGCCCGACTCGGCGGCATGCTCGCTGACCTGGACTTAATCGGCATCCCGCACCGTATTGTTATCGGTGATCGCGGCCTGAAAGAAAATAAAGTGGAATACAAAAAACGTGAGGCAGAAGATAGCGAGGAAATGGCCATTGACGAAATCGTTGCCTTTTTGACCGCCAGTAAAACTCGGCCTTAAAACGAACATTTAGCACAGATACATGCAAGGATGCTGACGCATACTGCCATGGATGGCATGGTAGTACGATTGCAAGCATAGAATCGGTAGCGTCGAGTCCAGAACAGAGACCGAGAATAACGCATATGTCCATGGATACCGGCTAAAAGCATACCGGCAAGGCGGTATTCTGTTTGGCCTGTAATGCCAATACATGTCTTTCGTGTTTTCCACGCCAGCCGATAAAAGGTTTTCTCTGTGCCCTGAGTGACGCCATGGTTAAGATCTTTTATTTTATTTACCGTTCAATTGCAGAAAAAAATATTATTTATGTATATATTTAATACATGATCAAACGTTTCGCTATTATCTTACTCGTCGCTTTGTTCAGCACACTTGCTGTCACGCAGCTGCATGCCAGCAATCAAAGTATCGACCCCAAACTTCGTCAATTATTAACCGCGGCGATAAATTCCTCAGAAAGTTTTGAGGACCGTTTTCATGCAGAAGTATGGCTAATGGATATGTCTTCTCGCCTGAAAAAATTTGTCAAAGATGAAAAGACACGTTTAACCATGCTTAAACAAATTCATTTTGAAGCCACGCGCGCAAACCTGCAGCCTGAACTGGTGCTGGCACTGATCGAAATAGAAAGTCATTTTGACAGTTACGCCATTTCAAAGTCTGGCGCCCAGGGCATGATGCAAGTCATGCCTTTCTGGTTAAAAGAAATAGGCCACCCTGACGACAACCTGATTAAAATAAAAACCAATCTTCGTATGGGCTGCACTATCCTGAAATATTATATGGATATGGAAAACAACGATCTACATAAAGCGCTGGCTCGATACAATGGCAGCCGTGGCTCAAAAGTTTATAGTAACAAGGTGCTAATGGCTTTACGCGACCGCTGGTATCAATCATAAGCATGAACAAAGACGGCAAGTCTGTTCGGCATGCGTAGTAGATTGAGAACGAACAAAATTAGTCGACGTTAAAAAACTAAAATAGTTTAGCTGCGATTAATACTTTTTAAATTTTTCAATAAATGAAGCTATAAACCGGTTACTGAATTCATCTTTTGTAGGGTGCGCGGCGCGCACCCTGGATCAACCGTTTGTGTTTTCATTCCGGTGCGCACGGCGCACCCTGCACTAATTCTTCGTTGCTGCTATATCCGGGCTGATATCCTTTAGAATATCTGTAACATTATTACTCGGCCGCTCTGCGGTCACTGGTGCAAAACCTTCTGTCAATCGTGTATCGGCGGGAGGGTCCCTTATACTCTGTGTTCTCCATGGTACGACGCTCCCGGTTCTTCTGCCTACGATCCAGATTCATTTTACCGGTAGGATCTTTTGACGTTATATCATCCTGTAAGCGCCGGCCGGTCAGTTTTCTTTCTTCAGCCGATAACTTTTTGGCTGACGGTTTCGCTCCTGTTAGCGATGAATTTTCATCCATTATATATCTTCCTTTAACCCTTAATTTTTAGTTGTACGAGCATACCATTTAATACCTGTTAAAATTTTAAATCTAGAATTATTAACAATTTTTAACAATGACTTTGAGTCAAGAAGCATGAAGGATTTTGTTATATCCTGCATGAACTGCAGTTTTGTAAAATGCTAACAGTACTCTACTATTAGAGACAATTACTTTCTGATCCGGTTTATTTTCGAGTTGCATTCTATTGATGGAATGCCCCCGATACCTCAAATGTGATGCCGCCACTTGAAATACCAGCCGTTCCACGCTGTGAGCTGAAATATAAACGCCTGCCATCTGGAGAAAAGGCGGGGCCGGTTACTTCGGAGGCATCGTGTCCAACTAATTGAATTAATGGCACTAAATGCTTAGTTTTAGTAATGGCGACCAATTGTAAATTTCCGCCATCCTCTCCAACGACAAGTTCTCCCTGCTGAGAGAGCGTTATATTATCTACCCCTGTCAAAATTGGATCTGGATGTGTGGCCGCATCATATACAACAGAAATTCGATTCGTCACGGTGTTATAAGACCATATTCTGTTGTCTCCTTTTGTTGCAAACGAAACAACACCATTATAAAAAACAATACCTTCACCACCGTTAAATATTGTGCCTGAACTTAGCTGGAAACGAGTAGCTTGAATTGATGCACCTGGATCTGGAACGTTTTCCCAATTGACCGTAGACATTAATACATCAACAATCGCGACCTGTAGCGTACCCGCAGACAAATCAGGGTAGCCTTCACTATTAAGCGAATAGGGTACAAATCGATAAAAACAGCCGTCAACTTTATCTTCCGTCATATAAAGATAGTTATTCACTGTATCGACTGTTATTGCCTCATGAGAAAAAGTGCCAAGTGCCGGCCTTTTCACGGGCATAAGTTGCCCTCGTGGATCACATTCCCAGATCACGCCTTGATCAAACTCCTCACATGACAGCCATGTTCCCCAGGGCGTTGCGCCCCCGGCACAATTACGATTAGTATTATCAAGTATTGAATACGCTTGCGTAATATTTCCTAAAGCGTCGAACTTAATTGCACCCGCACCACCAAGATTATTTCCTACTTCACTATTAGAAACATATATCCATCCATTATCGCTGGTTGGAAATGTGGCGCCACCATCCGGTGCATCATGCCATAAATAAGATGACCCTATGTATGGTGGCAAACCCGATCTTGCAATAATGCGCGAAGTGAATCCGGCGGGCAGCATTAATCCATTTTCATCAGGCGCCAGCAATGGACCAACATCAGAAAGCAGGCTATTGGCCGAAGCCATTTGTGTATGACGATGACTGCAAGCTAATAGCTGCCCAATCGACAAGCCGGCTAAAGACATCATTGTGGAACGCAGGAATGCTCTGCGAGTACTCATCGATATTTACTTCGCTGAAACATAATAGACCCTGTAAATGTTTATAGGACGCCAAAAAAGACACCCTGTTTTTTTATAATATATTACTTCACCACGCACAATGACGAAAGAGAAATACTGCTTCGATGTGATAATGTCACTCACGCGAAGCCAATATTATATTATTATCCAACCATTAATTTAACTGGAGACTGTGTTATGTGTAACGTTGGTGGAATCGATCGTACCGCTGGTATTATTGCAGGCCTATTTTTAATCAGCCTGGTTTTTATTGGTGACCAGATCTTTGCTCACAATATGGCTTGGGGCTGGATTGGCCTAGTACCGTTAGCTACCGGTATTTTCAGGTTTTGCAATTTTGCCCTGCTTACGCAATTTTTGGTATTAAGACCTGTTCAACTAAATAAACGTAAAATTTATGCGCTCTGTCAGGGACGAAATGATTCAAATAGATTAGAATTATCACATTGTCATTCTTTCAGCTGTTGCGTACCTTAAAATGTGTAATGTAAATGTTGTTGGTCAAATTTTAAGAATGCTCTTAGGGCTTATCCTGATTGCCCTCGCCTGGTTTGGACCTCAAACGTCTATACTTGACAACGAGTGGATCAGGCTGTGGAATTTCGGCTGGTTAGGTCTGTTCCCTTTGCTCACAGGCATTGCCGCTTTTTGTCCAGTCTCTGCTGTTTTTGGCATTGGTCATAAGCAAGATAAAAAAGAAGAAGATAAATCCAGCACTGATTAGGGTGCGTCTCCACGGACGCATTTCTATAGTTCCAGGTATGGAGCTGGTATTGTCGTTTTATTTCGGTGCGCGCGGCGCACCATGCTGGTTTTAATACTCGCTATAACTATTCATTAATAGCGCAGCGCCAACTATTCTCTAATAGGTCTCTTTTATATATATAATATTGTCGCTGCCTTTAAAGAGTCCAAAGTTACCGCGGCTTAAGGGTATCTCGTCAACACTGTTACCATCAGCAACACAACCGGCGATGAATGCTGGATCAGCACCTGCCAGCCCTGGCGTACAATGCAGACCCGGGCCTTGAATGCCCTGGTCTATGCCGTCTATATCAGACAACAGCCAGCCTGGGGTTTGCACTTCGACATCAACATAACCTTCCACGCCAGGCGCGGAGAAGATCATCGTGGCCTGACCGCCGACAAACGGTGTGATAGCCGTCAGGGCTGTAGTACTGGCACCGTTTACCATGATGACCGGATTACCCACTGCTCGTCCTGCCTTGGCTTCCTGATCGTTGTATAACAATACATCGGCTGGCGTTCGCGTGGTGCAACTGTCATCAACGTTGGTGATAAATTCTGCCGCTGCTGTCTGATAGTATTGCGTAGTCAGCGGCATGGTGAGTGTTGATAGTTCTGAGCCAAAATTGTTTTGCAGATTCAAGCGGCCGTAACGAATGTCGGTTAAACCGAGCAGGCTGTGAGTGTTCGCTCCGCCATCAAGCGACAGGTCCAGTGCCGCGGGCAACAACGTAACGCCATCGCTATCAGCAGGCACAATACCTACCTGAAAATTGTTATAGACACCATCAGGCAGCGCATTGCGTAGCAAAGATAATGTCGCCGTCACAGGTGCAACACCGGCAGTAAACACCCCTGCGGAGGCAACCCCCAATCGGGCGGTCAGATTGGCAGCAGAATCGGTGGCGCCATAGTTGACATCGGCCAGCAGTGCCGGATCCAGTTTGGCAAATAAGCCGATATAATTCTGCGTGACGGTGCCGGGTGGATTTAAACTTGTCGCCTGTAGATCATAGCTAATGGAAAAATTCTCAGCCATGTAAGTGAACGGGTCCGGGCAGGCAATAATATCGCTACGATTAGTCAGCACTAAATTATTAATGACAAAATTATTGGGATAAAAACGGCCGACGTTACAGACATTGCCCAACACATCCTGTGCTGAACCGAGGTAACTGGTCAACGTGGCGTCAAGATTCATAATACCGACTTCATCCCAGGAGATGGTTTTGCTGCCGACACCACTGACAAACGAGGCGCTATTGGCACTGGTGCTTAATGTGCCCGCGATGCCGGCAGCAGGTGCTACCAGGGTATTACCAAGCACGACATCCACCGGTACGATGACGGCGGCTTCATTACCAAAGTTGCCAGTGATCACATTATTGCTTAAATCCGAGCAGGCATCGGGCACTCCGTTGTTGTCTGCATCGTCGGCACTATTCCATACTACGGCGCTGAGACTAACGGGAAAGTTAGCGCCGGCAATCTGGTACAGCGAACCATTTTCATCTGCCGCATACGAAACACCGGTTATTCCATTGGTTGCACGGTCGCCACTAAAATCCAGGTCAAATCCAAACGGCCTGACCACAAAAGCGTTACTGTTGCCGGTCATTAAATTACCGGAAGGCGCGCCGCCAGCCAATGGAATGTTGTATCGCGCATTTAACTGAATCTCGCCAGCGTCGGCGTAGTTCAGCACAATCAGCGCACGTGAGTTGGTGGTAAACGTTAACGGCACGCTACTGTAGTTCAAACCCGCATCCTGATTCTGAGGATTCGCAATAGCCGTGGTGATGGCATTGTTGGTGACACTGACACGTTGACCGGCAAGGCAACTAACCGGATTGGTGCAGCTGGAACCAAGATCAATATTGGTGGTTGTCGCATCAGCAAAAACACCGCTGCAGCTAACCCCGTCATCACTGGTACGAATCGCCTGCAGGTACAGACTTTGCGCATTGGGCGCAGTGGCCGAACCCTTGCCCGCGATTTGTGTACCGATAATGGGAACATCAGCTGCGTCGATGAAGCGAAAGCCGGTTCCAGCAAATGCCAGATCCAGGTCTTCAGCTGGCAGCGCTGAGCCACTGGTTTCAGTAGCACCGCTGCTGATATCGAACACGTTGATGTTGACGGTCTCGACATGCGTGTCTTTCAGCAACAGCTGCACCTCTCCGTTATCGGCCGCGTCGAAGACGTAACTGGCGTTACCGCTGTCGGCGCCGGTGGGCGTCAGCACACCACTACCGGAAAATACGCTCCAGTCACCGTTACCGGTTGAGGTGGATAAATTCAGTGTGCCGGCATAACCTGCCTCAACATCGTCATTAGCCTTGTGCGCGGCCACCGTGACGAGCTCCGCCTGGCAGGTCACACCAGTGCCGTCGTGCGTGATGGCGAAGTGATCAATCGAAGCCCCCGCCACGATAACGTCAACAGACGCCGTATCACGTGGACAGTCTAGTGGGTCTGCACACGGAGTAGTCACTATTGCTGTGTTATCGTGTGTACCCAGTACACTGCCGGTGACCGTCATCGTCAGGCTGGCAGTGCCACCACTTTTGGCCAGTGAACCAACATTCCAGATCAAAAGCGGCAACGCTGACACATCGACAGTACCCTGGGTGGGCACAGATGAAACATAACTAAAGCCGGCCGGGATATTATCTTCGATAATAAAGCTTTCAGCCTTTTTTGAATTATTAAGCGCATCAAGCGTAAAGGTAAAATCTGAACCTATGGGCACTGCTGCCACACTGGAAACTTTCGCAATACCGGCTGTATTGGTAGTACAGGAAGTAAAACTGGTACCGCTGCCGGTTCCCGCTGACATCGCCCAGTTACCTGTGCCATCGGGAAAACGTGAAATATCCCTGTTGCCCAAACTACCAAGTACCATGTCATGGTCAGTCACAGAACAGGTCCCGGGATCCGGGGTGTAATAAGCCGGAAGCGTACAGCTTCCTGGTGGGCCACAGGCATCCAGATAGTCAATCTCGTTACCCGAAGCATCAAGCAGCGCGACAGACATATCAGGACTGGGCAATCCACCTGGAACATCAAAGGTAATATAAGCCTTGCTACCAAACGGGCAGTAGCTTGAAGTCGTATCATTTAGCACATAGTCCGTAAATGTGGCTGTCGATTCATAGACACGAAGCGTCCAGTTCTGCCAGTCGGCCTGTTGTATGGTATTAATATTCTTGATGTATACCTCTAGAAAATTAGTGCCCGCACTACCAAAATAATATTCATTAAATGTGGCCCCCCCCGCATAGGGTGAACAAGTAGCTTTCGCTGAGCTCGTCCAGCTTAGTCCACCAAGAAAAGCTAACAACGCAATCATCATCATGCTGCGACGTTTTATTACACTACGGTTTGTTATCGAACTGGGCATCATTGATTCACCATCGCTCGTAAGGTTCTCGTCACATAACCGACATTACCAAAAGTACCGGTGGTTGCTGTCGAACTAAGGGCATATACCGTCGAAATATTTCCGGCCTCATTGATTCCGCCCACCGAAGTACAGCTTATGTTCACATTAAAATTAATGCCCGGTAAGGTAATGGCGCTATTGGTACAAACACCTGCAGTAACCGCACGATCAATACCGTACTCCAGTCCACTTTTTGCCGCAGCAAATCCTCTAGCCTGCTGCAATGAATAAAGCGTGGTGAAATTTTGTACCGCCGTGGTAGAAGACATGACCACCGCCATCACAGCAATCACTGTAATTAAAAACAAAACAGTGATTAATATAAATCCTCGAGCCTGTTGTTTGGGCATGGTCTTCATACGGTATAACTCATGGTGTATTTTTTCATGGTGTATGTATTCATGGCGTACTTGTTCATGGTGCATTTAACACATGTGCCTGCTGTAATAATGAAACACTTTCGCCATCGGCACTAACAGTCAAACGAATCACCACCAGCCCATAACGCACACCGGCACCGGCATTGTATAAAAAAGTATTAGGCCCGCAATTGCTGACTTTATCGGCCAGCACCGCACCCGCGATACCGAATGAACCGGCGGTTAACGGTTGCCCTGGCGTAATAGTGTAATCTTGATACATCAAGACTTCACCTGTAGCACTGTCGCAAACAAAGCTCACCGGGCTATCAACAACAAAAAATCGATTGCTGGGTGATACCGCAGGAAAAGACCAGCCAGGAATACCCGAGTTATCAAAGGTCATCGTCGTATTGCTGGCAGCAGTAATGGCAGCAATATTATCACCGTCATACGCGTTATAATCACTGGCCGTTGTACCCGTGTTATAGATCACCAGGCAGTCCACTGTGTTATTCAGACAGGCAGCCTGCCCGCTACCGCCGGCGGTATCAATAAGGCCAAAGTCCAGCAGGCCGCCGAGCACATCAAAGCTGTCACTCGCTGTATTAAAATTAAGTTTATTACTGGGCCCGCCTGTGGCCTGTAATCGTCGGTAACGTCCACCCGTTAAAGTGCTGAGATATTCAATGCCATACTGGCTACCATTATTTGAAATTCTAACGCTGTTGGGCAAGGCGTCATGAATTTCACGTGTCATACGCTGCAACGCTGTTTCGGTTATGTCGACCAGTTCGGCACGTCGATTGCTATCAATAAAACCGCTCACCGGGCCGGTAATAAATATCGACGCCACGGATGACAATGCACCGATCAAAACAATGACCATGACCAGCTCTATCAGGGTAAAACCCTTCATCTTAGTGTGATATTTATTAATCATAAGCATGACAGCTAATAATAACTTGTACGGTAAGCCGTCAACACAAGGTTGATACTGGTGGCAGAATCGTGAGTCACAGTAACATCAACACGCCTGGCGGTAATCGCAGGTGCGCCAATATTAACCGTGCTGACATTAACCGCAATATTGTAATTATTTAGTCCAGGCAACGTGCCGCCGAACTGGTCAAGCGCACCGGCGGCATCATTGATACAGTCATAATCAGCAACATCATCATATTGGATCCGAACACCCTCTTCACAGCTATTGGTTTCACCGCCGTCGGGGTCGTTATACGGTTTGAGCACTGCTTCTTCCAGATAAGCCTGGGCAATAATAATGGCCTGTTGCTGAATCATCGGGTCTGCACTGCGGCCAATGTTTGCCGTGAAACTAAAAAGAATACCGGAAACAGCTGCCGCCAGCACGACAATGGCAATGATCATTTCGATCAGGGTAAAACCCCGTGAACGTTTTAAGCCTGAATGTTTCAGGCATGAATTTTTTAGACCTGAGTTGTTTTTACTGGTTGACTTCATTGCACAAAACCCGTTAACGGATTAACCACAATTTGTCTGCCACCCGGGTTAATGGTAATCGTGCCGGAACTGCTGGGTGCACCGTTGGCGGTGAAAAAGAAATTACCAAAACTGCTTATCGTGACACCAGATGGTGAACTGCCTGTATAAGCGCCGGACTGTACCGGGTGATTTACTGGATTGGTGCCGAAAGCATCGGGGGGATTACACGAGGTATTCGGGTAAAAAAGACTGTAGCTGTTGGCGGTTAAAACCACCTGTACTTCACAACCGGAGGCAATACTCAACTTGTGTGCGAAGCGAATCGCGGTTTTTAATTCCTGATGAAACGACAGGGTATCGAAACTGGTTTTGCTGGTAAAACGTGGGGCAACAAAAATTGACAAAGCGCCGAGTACCACTATCACCATGATTAACTCGATCAGCGTAAAACCGCTTGCCCGGCTCGGGTACAGCATAATTTCAAACACAAAAGGCCCACAGATGTGGGCCTTTGTGTATTACTGCTATGGAAGCAGTGCTGTAAAGCTTGCAGTGATTGTTGTTACTGGATTATCTGTCAAAGCACAGGCTTTAAAACCAGCTGCAGTATCAGCTGCACCTACAGCGGCACCAGTGATTATGTAACCAGTAGGTAGTACTCCTCCTTGCAGCGTAGCGCTTAGGTCAGTACAGTTAGTAACTGCCAAGCAGGAAGCACCACCAGCTTTGCAATCTGCAAAATTGATTGCAGAACCTGCGGCTAACGCACCAGCGATACCTTCAACAGCCCCCTGCTGAGCTTGTGCTTCAAGATCAATATAACGTGGTAGCGCTGTTACCGCTAACGCCCCCAACACTACGATTACCATAATTAACTCGATGAGCGTAAAGCCCGATTGTTGTTTATTCATGTTTATTACCTATATTGTTATACAGACCGCAGCCTGTGTTTATAAATGTATCCCTTTAATCATACTGCCGCAGCAGTCCTGTGCAGAATACGATCAATCCAGTAAATAGATGATTTCATCCTGTTTACTGAGTATAGACAAAAAATAGAAAAATGCTGGCATACAGGCTCAGACAAACAATGATTAAACCGGTCAATCGCGGGTAGCTGTATACCAGCTGATTAACCTGGTTATGCTCCTCTGATAATGGCCGGGCTGCATGCCGAGTAGATATCCAGCGATTAGCCCAGCTCTCTATTACCTTAATCTGGCTGGGTCGTATAAAAATAGCAATACCAAGCAGCAGTATTACTGCGCTGCTAATCAGCATAAAAAGCCTGACCGCATTAATTAACAGGTCATAAGTAATAGCATTACTCGACGCCTTCAGATAATCGGCAATTATCGCCGCGTCATAAACCGCTATAAAATAATACAGCACATAGGCCGATGTCAGCGTAACGATAATACCCAGAATTCGATGATGCCGATAAAACAGATGGTCAACTTTATTGGGTACTTCAATAACCTTGGTCAATCGGCGCAAACTGAATCTTTTTCCCACCTGGCTGTTGAGTCGAATAATAATGGATGGCCGTACCAGCAATAATAAACCAATAATTAAGCTAACGAAAAACAGAGCAAAAGCAGTAAAGAAGGCAAAATCCTTCAGTAACAGTAATAACATGTTGTAACTATTTTCATTCATCGTAGTTGACCTTTAATCTCTCTATAATATTCAAGTTTCACAGCTGCCCCATTAACGCGTCATTCTGGCGGATGCCGCCTGAACTATTGCCTGGCTGTCAGCAATGCTGTTTTCATGTCTGTTAGCTAATTTTGTATTTTTGATCCGGGCCTAAAACAGGGCAGCTGTGATTAAGCTTGTATCATTGCGCTTCTATAGCTTAATCAAGCTTCCAAGAATAGTCATCCATGCTTTTTACGCTAACACCTCGTATTGTATTATTTTCTTGCTGACTGCTTCCATTCTGGTAAATCGCCACGACTTTCAGTCTTATTCGGGACATACCTGGCAGGCTGTTTGAAAAATAACCGGTATTTTTTACCTTGTAAACCAGCATCTTCTGTTGCGGATCATAGTACCAGCTGGCAAGCGGATAATACGCCACTTCCTGATCACTCTTCAGCCCCAAATAATTATAAGGAGGCTCCTGCAAGTAATTTATCGGGTTGGTATTTTCCAACGCAGTAACCGAATTTAAGCCTTGCTTGACAATTATGTCTGCCACCTGCAAATTAACCGCACCTTTCAAAGCAGCAATCGTCTGCTGCACCGAGACTCTTTCCGCGTCAACCTGTATTCGCAACATCCTGTCAATGGCAAAGCTCATAAAGACGCCCACCAGCAATACCACCACAATAAGTTCAAACAGGGTAAAGCCGTGTTGTTTTTTTAGATAGCTGAATGATTGTGTTGCTGGCATCGTCGATGATTTATCTTTGGGTAATCTTTATCAGATCCCACATCGGCAAAAAGATTCCTAAAGCCAGTATCAATACCATCAAGCCCATTACCACGGTCAGTATTGGTTCAATAATTTTGGAAATATTCTCCACATCGTAAGCCACTTCTCTTTCATAAAACTCGGCGACTTCCTGCATCATTTCATCCAGGCGACCGGTTTCTTCGCCAACTTCCAGCATCTGTAAAACCAACGGGGTAAACATGTTTGATGAACTCGCTGCCCGCGTTATCGTCTCGCCCCGCTCGACGTCATTGCGTAAGTTATTTATTTTTAATTCCATGTAATCGTTATCGACAGCTTTTGCCGTGGTGGTCAAGGTTTGCAAAATCGGCACACCCGCACTATACGACATGGCAAAGGCTCGCGAAAATCGTCCCAGTAATGCACGCTTAAGAATGTCTCCAATGCGAGGAATCTTGAGTTTTTGCCGATGCCATTTAAACCTTCCAGCGTCTGTTTTAATATATTTACGCAGACCAACAATCAGGCTAACCGTGAGCAGCAAAAGTAGCCACCAGTAATTGACAACAAAGTTGGATAAAGCAATAAGTATTTGCGTTTGAAATGGCAGCTCAAGATTAAATTTCTCAAATACCATGGCAAACTTCGGAATAACCTTCGCCATTAAAAAAGTAATGGCCAGGACAATGGCGATTAATACGGTAGTTGGATAGAACAACGCACTTTTTATTCTTTCCAGTGTGGCTTTATCGGCATCCAGATATTCGTATAAGCGCAAAAATGATTCGTCGAGATTTCCGGTTTCTTCGCCGACACGGATGATATTGATATATAACGGGCTGAATATTTCCATATGATGCGACAGTGCCGCTGACAGTGTTTGACCTGATTCGAGATCTTCAACCACGTCACTCAGTGCTTCTGCAAGAATTTTGTTTCTGCTTGAACCGGCGATTAACCCCAGTCCTCTGATAATCGGCACGCCGGATTTTGCCAGTGCGTACATTTGCCGGCTAAATAAAATCAGATCCACCAATTTTGGTTTGCCGATGCCCAGTATTTTTTTCAGGCTGTCGCTAAACTCGGCTGAGACCACGGCTTCATCAATACTTACCGGTGTAACATTTGCCGCCGTTAACTGTCCGGCAAGCGAATCACTGGAGTCAGCCTCTCGCCTTCCAGTGACCAGTTCCCCTGACTGGTTGCGGCCTGTGTAATCGAATATTGCCATGATTATAATACTTGCCTGTTTTTTTACGAGCTTTAGTTATCTAGCTTTAGCTCTCTAGCTTTTTTACGGTGTTGTTAAGCGGCTTATTTTTTACAGGTCATCTAAACTATAACTGGAGACGACTTCCACTTCTTCCTCTTGCTCATAATATTCCCCGGCAAAACTCATTACTTCATTTAAACTGGTGATGCCTTCTGCGGCCAGTTGCAAACCGCTTTCTAACAAGGGCACATAATTTTTGTTTTCTTTAACGACTTCGCTGAACATAGCTATGTCACTGATACGTATGGCTTCCAGCAATGCCTTATCCGGTTCAATCATTTCATAGATACCTATGCGTCCGTGGTAGCCGGTATCATTGCAGTTGGTACAGCCATTTCCCTTATGAAATTTTGCATTGGCGTATTTGCCGGCAGACACGGTGCTTAGCCATGTCTTTTGCTGATCATCGAGCGTCACAGTCTGTTTACAACTGGTGCAGACCCTTCTTAATAAACGTTGCGCGACAATGGCGCGCAGCACTGATGCAATCAGATAACCTTCACTGCCCATGTCGAGTAACCGTTCCAGGGTGTGCATGGCATCATTGGTGTGCAACGTAGACAATACCAGGTGACCGGTCATGGCAGCACGCATACCGATCTCTGCGGTAGCCTGGTCACGCATTTCGCCGATTAATATAATGTCCGGATCCTGACGTAAAGCAGCGCGTAAAATTTGCGTAAAATCCATGCCGATTTTTGTATGCACCTGCACCTGATTAATACGCGGCAAACGATATTCAACCGGGTCTTCTGCAGTAATGATTTTTTTATTGGGGTCATTCAATTCCTTGAGTGCCGCGTAAAGCGTGGTACTTTTACCACTACCCGTGGCGCCAGTAACCAGAACCAGGCCGTGGGGAGCATGAATGACTCGTCTAAACGATTTAACCATGGCGGCAGGCATACCG